>SMWT01000113.1 GCA_004356615.1 Deltaproteobacteria bacterium
AAATAAGTATGTGGATGAAGAAATAAGTCTGGGAGACTATATTCTAACCGGTGGGGAACTTGCCGCCATGGCAATACTAGATTCCTCCGTTAGATTTATTCCTGGAGTTCTGGGAAATAAAGAGAGTAATCAGAGTGAATCCTTTCAGAACTATCTATTAGAACATCCTCAATACACCCGCCCGCAAAACTTTGAAGGTGAAGAGGTGCCCAAGGTTCTCCTTTCCGGGCACCACCAAAAAATAAAAGATTATCAACAAAATGAGCGAGTCCGCGTGACCAAAGAGCGCAGGCCAGATTTATTGGAGCAAAAGTGAGACTTTATCTAGGCCTTGTTCACAGTCCTATTAAAAATAAACGAGGAGAGATCGTAACCACTTCCGTGACCAACCTCGATATTCACGATATCTCCAGATCCTGCAAAACCTTTGGGGTAGAGAAATTCTTCTTAGTCACTCCCCTTAAGGCGCAGCATGAGTTGGTAGAAAGGATCTTAGGTCATTGGAAAAAGGAACAATCTCTGGCCTATAATCCCGATCGCCAAGAAGCGCTTGAAATAGCACAACTAGTTAATAATATTGAAGAAAGTAAGACATATATTAAAAATAAAACAGGCCTTGAACCCCTAGTAGTCGTCACTGGGGCCAATTTTAGTAAATATAGTGGGCAAGTAAAAGATTTATATGCCGCTATAGAAATTGACAACCGTCCGGTTTTATTGCTATTTGGTACTGGTTACGGTTTAGCAGATTCAGTTTTGGAAGATGCCAGTTTTTCTTTAGAACCCATTAACGGTCCTGGGAATTACAATCATCTCTCAGTTCGATCTGCCGTTGCTATCTATTTGGATAGAATACAACTAGGCAGCTTTTAATGGGCCACTAACGGCCCCTCTGGAACTGACCTCACAGTTAAGGATTTAAGTCATGAATTTAATCGACGTTGTAGACGCTGATCATGCAAACAAAGCAGTAGAGGCCATGCCTCATTTTAAATCAGGAGATACCATTGCAGTACATGCGAAAATTACTGAAGGGGCAAAAACCCGTATTCAGATTTTTCAAGGTGTCGTTATCTCGATTAAAAGAAGAGGAAGAACCAACGGACACTTTAGAGTAAGAAAAATGTCTGGTGGAATCGGTGTTGAAAGGGTTTTCCCATTTCATTCACCAAATGTTGAAAAAGTAGAAGTTCTTCAAAAAGGTAAAACTAGAAGAGCTAAGCTTTACTACCTTAGAGATCGATCGGGTAAATCTGCTAGAATCTCCATCGACTACGATAGAAAATAACAAAATCAAAAATTTACCTATAGAAAAAGGCCGCGAATGTGGCCTTTTTTTTCATTAATGAACAATTTTGGTGGAGGTGGTGCGGTTCTAAAAAGAACCCGTAATTCTTCATTGTGCAAATTTAAAAAACTACAAGTCACTACAAATTAATGATTTTTATGTGTCAAAATATTTCACCTTAGTTTAAAATTAATAGACCCATATTTGAGGTAAGGATATTTGTAATAAAAGATATTTTAAAAATGATCCGTGATATTCAAACTGCCAACAAAAATATTGATATTTGGGAAGGAGCTTTTATCTGTGGTATACCCACTTAATTAGTTGTACTAAGCACTAGACTTTGTTTACTTACTAGGTTTTTATTAATTTTCGACTATTAAGGAGTCAAGATGAAAAAAATATGTATATCATTTGTTATATTAATGTCCGTTGGTACCTGGTCTGACGTGGCAATGGCGAAGATCCTTTGGTCATGTAACGCCATGACTGCCCAACCGGCCGGTATACCGATCATCCGCAATAAGCACGTTTCTTCACATGGCTCCGTTCGCTTTCGTGCTGGCAGGACAGGAACTGTTTCCCTAGTATGTCCAGTAACCAGCTGGTCCGGTCCTGGCTACATCCGCAGTCTTATCCTTACCTATAGAGATGGCGATGGTCGTCAAGGTCCATCACGAGTAGTTGCTTCTCTCAGACGCGTCCGGCTCTCTGACGGTCATATCGAAACTCTGCGCAACGGCACCACCGATTCGAACCAAAGCAATGCAATCAATAGCGGTCCTAGGGGTTGGGCGTCTCATCAATCGGCCAGAGCTGGCAATGTCATCGGCCATGTACCAGATTTTAATAGGTACTACTATTACGTACAGATCACTATGACCCGTCGTGACGCTGCTGTTCCTATTGGGGCGATGGGCGTCTCACTGATGAACTAAGATTTCCGACCCTGGATAAAATAGAGATGAAGGGCATATCGTGATGCCCTTCATTTAAAGAAATCTACTCATTCTTTTTTAAGATATTTTGTTAACCAACAAAAATAAAAAACGATGAAAAAATTCATTTAGATATTTCTAAATAGTCTATAAACTATTTCATTCGAATATACCTGAGATCTTAGCATCGTAAATTCCATGACGATTTTTAAGTGTTTCACTTCAATTTGTCGTAAGTTTATCTAGCATAGCAATCGAACTAACCTCTTTTTAAGGTTATTTTGGTGGAGGTGGTGGAATATTCCTAAGAACCCGTAATCTTTAATTATGCAAATTTAAAAAACTACAAGTCACTACAAATTAGAAATTAAAATGCGTCAAAGTGATTAGGAAAAAGAAAAGCTATTTTCTTACATCCTTTTGGGGTCAACCTGTCTCTTGCGTTAACTAGAAAAATTTACTACAAAGCAAGCTGCAATTAACCCAAACCAATGAGGAAACATGAAATCATTAATTATTATCCTGGCCCTTCTCACAAGCTTCGCTCACGCGGCCGAAACAATACTTTCAAGTCACAAATTATCTGGTGATTGTCGGGCCCTAATCGTTAAGAAAAAAAATCTAAATGGAATTCCAAGTATCGCTTTAACTGAAGACCCAAGTACAGGGTTTAATGCCTTAGCACCAGTTGGTGGGCATACTGTAACTAAAAAATGTGTTATTAGCATGAATCTTTTAGTTCCCGCCGGACATAAAGTTGGGGTTTATGATCCCAATACCAATCACCTTCATTTAGGTAGATTTAACGGAACCCAGTATCTTCATGACAATCACTCAAGCTTTTCTTGGGAAATGGGATGGGATCTTCAAGACGCTGCTGGTATACCTTTTCAAACTAGATCATCATTTAACCAAGGCCCTCTTTTTGCCAATTACTTTGGAGAAGACTTTCAAGCAGTACTTCCTCATCAGTGGAGTGCCTGTAAGAGGAAACCACATAGGGTTAACCTAAAAGTAGCAATTCAACTAACGGCAACATCATCTAAGAAAAATACTGCAGAGCTTATTTTTAGAAATGGCAATTTAAAATTGACGACCAAAAGATGTAGGGTCATTGCTTTTCCAAGATCACCTGTCCCTCGGAACCCTTTTTCTAAATTAAAAGATTTGGTAATGGGACTTGAGGGTGATTTTGCCAAGTTCTATGAAAAAAAGGGCAACAAAGCGGCAGGTACCCGGGTTAGAAAGGGCATGCAGGAGCTTAAAAACCTTTCTCAGGATATTTACGTAGAAGTTCAAAAAATAATGAATAGACGATAAATTAAGGGCCTCTTGGTTCCGATGAATTATTGAAGATAATAATGTTCAATAATATTAATTGAGAGGCCTTTATGAAAAACCTAATCCTAATTTTTTCCGTGATGAGGAAAAAGAAAAGCTATTTCCTCATATCCAAGTTCCAGGAAAACATCCTTATCAGCTACCAATTGGTCCCCGTCTCCCCATAATTTTGTATGCTTATTTTCTTTGATTGGAATAAATCACCTGGAATTAAGCACTAAGATTGTTAATAATCCGACAAAAAAACTTGCATTTCAGGTTTTTGGTGGAGGTGGTGGGAAATGAACCTAGGTTTGTTTCTCTTTTTACTCGCTGCTAGAAAATTTTTTTTTGACCTAATCCAGTTTTCTCCCTACAATTTTTTCTTTCAAAGGAAGATAAATTGAGACCATGGGAGTTGGACTTAACAGTTGGTGATGAAACCTTTATTGCAGGACTCGATGAGGTAGGCCGGGGACCTTTCGCAGGCCCTGTAGTCGCTGCATGTTCTTATCTGGAATTTAAAAAACCAGTAAAATCTTTAATTTTGAAGTTAAAAGTTCTAGGAATTAACGATAGTAAAAAACTAAACTCCCGCAAAAGAGAAGCTGTCATAAATCATTTTGGATTAAAAGGCGTTAACCTTAAAGTTAATTCAGTTTATGAATTGATGGAGGAAGATGATTTTAAGCTCAACCTGGTTATTAAGAAATTATCCCACCTTGAAATTGATAAGATTAATATTTTACAAGCTTCTATGAAGGCCATGTCCCAGGCCTTTAATCAATGTTGGAATAAGCGCCATAGGGGGATTGTGGGTATTGATGGCAATAAAATTCCCCGGGGGATTAATAAAAGCTTAAGGTCGGAAGCACTCGTTAAGGGAGACTCAAAGTCTCTTTTAATCGGACTTGCTTCTATTTTTGCCAAAGAATACCGGGATCACTTGATGGTGAAGTTTGACCGGAAATATCCCCAATATGGCTTTAGTAGCAATGCCGGTTATGGGACCAAGTTTCATCGACAGGCAATAGCAAAATATGGGTTGTGCCCCATCCATAGAAAGTCATTTAAAATAGTCGGGAAATAGACAAAAATTCAGGTTTTGCTATGCTTTAAGCATGAAAAAAATAATTCTGGCCTTCACCTTTTCCCTGGTTTTAATTACTTCAACCCACAGTTCAACTTTAGAGCGAAGTTTTAAAACCTTTGGGACTTCAGCTTTATGGGGATCCTTGGGCGGTGCCCTTTTAGGAGGTGCTGCCATGGCCTTTGGAACCAACGTCTCTTCTATTGCTAAGGGGGCCAGTTTGGGGCTTTATGCCGGTTTATTATACGGTGGTTATCTGATGGTTGATTACAGTATGAATAACTCAAGGCCAAATATTAAAGGACGTTACCAAACACCTGGTGGTGGTGGTTATAACCCCGATGATTATGATGATCTCTATTTTGGCAACAGATGGAAACCCGGCATTGGTGGGTGGAAAAGAAACAAAAGCTCCAGCGAAGATAATGGGTTAGAAGTCTTTTTTAATCTTTTTCAAAAGAATTTTTAAAATCAGGACGAGGGTAGTACTTTTTATCCTCTTCTCCCGGGCCGTGTAAATCTCTTACCACTTGTTCCACTTCATAAATATTAAAGAGCTTAAAGACTTTGATAAACTCAGGCTTGACGTTGGATAAATAAATGCGAATGCGACTGGTGTTTAAATTATTAATTAGCTCTACAAAATGGCCGATTCCTGAAGAACCTACAAAATCGAGAAAATGCATATCCAGGGTAATATTGGATAAGGGGTTTTTAAAAACCAAGATTTCCAACTGTTTTTTAAGGGGAATATTATTTTCAAAATCTAGGGAACCCACCATTTGAACAGTTAAGTTTCCAAGAGCATCGGTGTGAACGCTGGCCTCAAGTGACATATTTCCCCCTTTGTGTTTGAACCCATCCATTTTAACAATTGAAGGATTTTTTATAATCCCTGGAAAGTTCTGCTAGATTGGTATATGGTGCCACAAACCTAGGAGAGAACTTGGCAAAGCTAGTTTTAGTGGGCCTACCCATTGGAAATAAAGAGGATTTAACTGCAAGGGCCTTGCATGCCCTGGAGGTGGGGAAGTATTTTCTGGCCGAAGATACCCGATCGTTTGGCCTTTTTTTAAAGCTTTTGGGGATTTCTACGGACAATAAAACCCTGATCTCTTTCCATGACTTTTCCAGCAACAAGAAATTCACTCAGGTAGAAAGGTTGCTGAATGGGGGAGAAGATGTCTATCTGGTATCAGAAGCAGGCAGCCCCATCATCTCAGACCCCGCATTTCCTCTCGTTCGCCATCTTATTGAAAAAGAATATGAAATAGATACCCTGCCAGGTGTAAGCTCGCCTATTGTCGCCTTAGAGCTCTCCGGACTTCCACCTCATCCCTTTTCCTTTCATGGCTTTTTTCCTCGGGAAAAAAGGGATAAATTTATGTCTTCACTGGGACCAGGAACCCATATCATCTTTGAGTCGCCCCATCGAATTTTGGATGCCCTCGCGGTCTTAACCAAGGCCTTTCCAGAGGGAGAGTTTTGTGTCTGCAGGGAGCTCACCAAAAAATTTCAAAGCACTTATCGTTTTCGGGGAGAGAACTTTGCCAGTGATGATATTAGGGCCCAGGGGGAGTTTATTATTGTTCTCCATTTAAGGGGGACAAAGTCTCCCGATGGGCCTAAGCTTAAAAAACTTGCTCAGGATTTTTTGGATAAGGGCGGGAAAAAGGCCCTGGCCAAGGTTCTGGCAGAGATTTTAGGTGAGGATGTTAAAAAAATATACGCAGGCATGACGCGTGACGCCTAGAAGGCCCTAATAATAAATGGGAAAAGATAGCTCACATGAAAGGATCAAAAAGCAGTACGGAAATAATAGGCGCAGGATGGTTTGGGTCAGTAAAAAGTCCTAAGCTTAAAACGGTAAAAAAACAGGTTTCCAATACCCCAGCAGGGCTATGGAAAAAATGTGTGACCTGTGGCGAAATTCTCCAGACCTCAAAATTAAAAGAAAATGTATCAGTTTGTCCTTACTGCGACCATCACTTCAGACTAACTGGAATGGAAAGACTTGAACTGCTTATCGATGCAGATTCTTTTCAGGAAATTTCCCCCAACTTAAGAAGTAGTGATCCCCTAAAGTTTATAGATAAAAAACCTTATAATGAAAGATTAATTGCCGCGGAAGAGAAAACAGATCTTGCAGACTCGGCCATTTGTGGACGGGCAACTGTTGGCGGGCATCCCGTGGCCATTGGGGTTATGGACTTTTTTTTCATGGGAGGATCTATGGGAGCGGCCACTGGGGAAAAAATCGCGCAGACTATGGAACTGGCGTTGGAGCATAAAATTCCCGCCATCATCGTCAGTTGTTCCGGTGGAGCAAGAATGCAAGAGGGACTTTTATCCCTTATGCAAATGGCAAAAACCTCCGGTGTTAGAAGAAAATTACGAACTGCCAATATTCCCTATTTTTCCATTTTAACTGACCCTACTACTGGTGGTGTGGCCGCAAGCTTTGCCATGCAAGGGGATGTCATTATGGCCGAACCCAAAGCGCTTATTGGTTTTGCTGGCCCTCGAGTAATCGAGCAATCTATTAGACAAATTCTTCCCGAAGGCTTTCAGCGCAGTGAATTTTTACTAGAACATGGATTTATTGATCGTATTGTTCACCGTCATGATCTTAAAAAGGAATTGACCTTTTTTATTGATATGTTCTGTCCTCATTTGATATCTCCTAAAAAGGTTAAACCCCTAGAAAATAATCCTGCCCTTTAATGCACAATTTGATACCGGAAATAGAAGACTGGCCCCTTCACAGATTTGGGGGAGAGAAATTCACGCCCAGATTTGAAAAAAATAAATCCGTTTTTAAACCCTTTGGGAAATTATTAAAAATACCTATTATTACCATTGGAGGGACCAACGGTAAGGGTGAGACCGCTCACAATCTAAAATATCTTTTAGAGCGAGAGGGTAAAAAAGTAGGCCTTTGGACCTCTCCCCACGTCTTAAGTATTCGCGAGCGATTTTATGTGGGGGAAGTGATCTCTTACCAAGCTTTATTGGATCAATTTGAAAAAAGTTATGAGGAAGTTGAAAAAAAAGATTTCACTCTCAGCTATTATGAATTCCTATTCCATGTTTTTTTAAATCTCTGTATCTCCAAAGAAGTGGAGATTCTCATTTTAGAGGTGGGGCTTGGGGGAAGACTGGATGCGGTTAACTACCTAGACCCAAGTCTTACCGCCATCACCTCAATCTCACGGGACCACCAGGAATTTTTGGGCAACTCCTTTGCCGAGATCCTAAAGGAGAAACTTGGCATTACGAGAACT
>SMWT01000114.1 GCA_004356615.1 Deltaproteobacteria bacterium
GAAAATTGATGGGGAAATTAATAAAATTTCTTTAGTCCCCTCAATAGATCTAGTCGACCGCTGGAATAAACTTTTAAACTCCATGAATTTTTTTTAGTCACAGTTTCTATCATGGTGTTTTTAAGCTCTAGGGGAGTTAGGTAAGAGGCCTGAGAGAGAATCTCTGCCGCGATTCCAGCTGCCACAGGGCTGGCCATGGAAGTCCCGGATAGGAAGGCGTATGACCCGTTTTTATAGGTGCTATAGATTGATGAACCTGGAGCGACAACATCTACATTTATTTTTCCGAAATTTGAAAAATAAGAGAGCTTGCCGCCTTGTTCACTTGAGCCCACAACTAGTAGATGTTGGCTTGTGAAAGAGGCGGGATAAGTTCTTCTGCTATCGATATCTCTGCTGTCATTTCCGGCCGCAGCTATTACCAAGGTTCCATATTCAACGCCAATGTGTTCAATCGCCTCGGCAACGGCCTGTCCACCTTCATTGTGAGCTTTTCCAAATGAGCAATTTATAATTTTTGCACCATTTTTGGCCGCATAAATAAATGATTCAACCACATCAACATCCTTTTCATCACCTTGATTAGGTACTGTACGAATGGCCATGATTTTTACTCTTTGAGCGATTCCGGCAATTCCCTTGCGGTTGTTTTGGACAGCACCGATAATTCCAGCAACGTGGGTGCCGTGGCCATGGCCATCAGAAGGATCTCCCGTGGCCTCTCCATCTCTATCCCTAACTAAGGTATTGATTCCATGGATATCATCGATATATCCATTTCCATCATCATCGACACCATTGCCGGGAATTTCTCCTTCATTTACCCACATATTTTTTTTCAGATCTTCATGATTATATTCAACACCCGTATCAACTACCGCCACGATGATATCTTTTTTAGTTCGGCCGTTTTGATCATTATAAGCGGCGAGTACAGATACTCCATTTTCATTTGAGGACCTGAGGGCCCATTGGCGGTGAATATTACTATCATTAAAAGGTGAGCTTTGATTGGTTTGATCAAAATTTATGTTTTTGGGTTCTGGCTCAGGAGTGGGAAGTTTATTTATTTTTCTATAGTAGTCTTTCTCAATTACTTCAATGCTTGAATCTAGCTTATGTCTTTTTTCAAAAGCATCGACATCGGTATGAACCACATACCAATTTTTAAATAGGTGTTTAATTTTTTTTATACTTTCATGTTTTGGAAGATCGGCCCCGTCCTTTAGCTTAATTAAGACTCTATTTTTAGAGTATTTCATGGGAGCATCGGCAAAGGTTTTAAGGGAGAGGGTAAGAAGACAGACAAGGGTAATTAGAGACCATAATTTCATAACAATTCCTTCTGTTATTTTTCTTTAATTATAAAATCAGGAGCTTTTCTATTGAACTAACCTTTGCTTTCCTTAAAGTAAGAAAAAGTAAATCGACTGGGATAGCAGAAAAATTGATATAAAAAGGGCCGGTATTATTTAGGACCTAAATGCCTTAATAAGCCTTAATAAAAGAAGGGTCAGGATAATCAGTCCAAGGGTGAGCCCAAGCCCCCAAGCAAGCCCGACAGGCATTTTAAAAACCGTCAGAAAGACTATCAGAAATAAAAATAAGGTGGGGACTTCATTCCAAATTCTCAGCTGTTTAGAAGTGTAGTTAACTTGGTTATTTTTAAGCTGCTTTAAGATATTTCCACAAGAAAGGTGATAGAGAAAAAGCAAGGCCACAAGTCCTAATTTGATGATAAGCCAAAGTGGGAGCCTTGTTAGGGTTCCATAATATCCAAACATTAGTATAGGCCCAAGAATGATGGTTGCAACCGCCGAAGGCCAGGTGATTCCATACCACAGTCTTCTCTCCATAATTTTAAACTGTTCCTGCATTTCCAAGGAATTTGTTTCAACATGATAGATGAAAAGCCTGACTATATAAAAAAGACCGGCAAACCAGGTTATAACAAAAATTAGATGGAGGGCCTTTAAGACGTAATAAGGGGTCATTTTTGGTTCCTTTTTTTTATTCCCGTAGCCACTTAAAATACTAGATATAACAAGGATTTAAAAACATGATTTTTCCTAATTACATATATATCTTATTCCCCCTATTTTTAACCTTTTTTGTTCTTGACGCATTGGGCAGTTCGGCATTTCCCTTGGTTATGTCCTTTCTATTGGCCTACTTATCCTTCCCGGTTATTACTAAACTTGAAGATAAAAGGATTTCCAGGAAGGTCGCTACGGTTTTTATCTTCGCTCTCATTTTCACCATTATAATAGTGGCCCTCATAATAACTTTGCCAATAGTTTATAATGAGATTTTGCAATTTATTAAGGAAATTCCGGGGCATGTGAAAACCGTTATTTTTAAATTGGATGAGTTTTTAATCGCCCAGGGGATTGAAGTTAAAATGGATAAGGCCCAGCTCATAGAACATGTGCGAATACTTACAGCAAAAATACCCATGGAAACCTTTGGCAAAATTACCGGAATTTTTTCTCAATCATTTTCAGGAATAGCGAGTTTTTTCTCCGGTGTCATTAATATGTTTTTATTTCCTATTTTCTATTATTTTATAATTGTAAATTATGAGAACATTTCGAAAAATATGAATAGTTTAGTTCCCCGTTCAATTAGAAGATCGCTTAGAGCTTATTTTGATAAGATTAATGAAATATTCTCCGGTTTTTTTCGCGGGCAATTTTTAGTTTGCCTAGTACAGGCATTTATATATGGAATAGGACTTCATTTTACAGGATTAAAACATGGTCTCTTAATTGGTTTTGTTACAGGCCTTCTTTGTTTTATTCCATTTGTTGGGTTTAGCCTAGGAGCAGTAACTGCCTTTATAGTTGGATTTGCCAATTTTGATGGGTGGGGAACAATAACCGGGGTGGCGGTGGTCTTTTCTGTCGGGCAAATAATCGAAAGCATTTATCTGACGCCAAAATTTGTGGGTGGAAAGGTTGGCCTTCACCCTTTGACATCCCTTATCGCTTTATTGGTTGGTGGCTCCGCGGGAGGACTTCTTGGAATGTTTTTGGCCATACCTCTTGGGGCAATAGTCGTTTTGACACTTCAAGTTTTGGTCAGTTCTTATAAGAAATCCACTATCTATCTTAGAAAATGAAAAAATACTTTTATATCTTTAGACATGGGGAAACAGATCATAACCAAAAGGGAATTTGCCAAGGTAGTTTGGATATTCCTTTGAATCAAAATGGTATCGATCAGGCCAGTGAACTTTTAACAAAACTAAGCGGGAAGGAAATAGAGATCATCTATTCCAGTGATTTACTAAGGGCCCGCAAAACTGCAGAGATACTTTCCCTTGGCATGGAACTACCTATTGTTCTCGATGAGAGATTGAGAGAATTTAATCTCGGTGAGGCCGAGGGACTAACTAAAGCACAGGCGATAGAAAAGTTTGGCAAAGAAACCTGGGATAATTTCAGATCTTTTAATCCTAAGGGAAATCCTGTGGGTTTTCCTGGGGGTGAAACTGGGGCGCAAGTTTTAAAAAGAACGCTCTCATTTTTAGAGGATCTCACCAATCAGCATACCATTAAACATATGGCCATCAGCACTCACGGCGGGATTATTAGAAATATTATTCATCATTTTCTGCCACCAAAAAGTGAGCCCATTCCTATTCCAAATTGTGTTCTTTATGTTTTAAGATTTACCGCACCAGATACCTGGGATGTGGAAGGGCCAATAGATTAGCTTAGCTCTTTTAAGTCTCTACCAAGAAAATAGCCAATCGCAATTCTAATTAGAACTAGGGAGCCTACAAGGATTAGGTTTTCCGGGGTAGGAGATATTGCTGTTAGGATGATATCTGAGGCGATCATAAACTCAAGTCCCAGCATTAAATAAAGACCCAGCCTTCCCCTCGTTTCCTGAGTATATTTATAAAATTCTGGGCCTTCTAGATGTCTTATGAAGTTTATGAGCCATTTAATGAGGGAAATAAAAAAGCCAACTAAGATAATAGCTATGCCCACAAACTCTACAATGGTTGAAAGATATTTTACGATTTCATCTGCCATATTTGAATTTTACAGATGCTATTACCTAATGAGAAGATTTTTTAAAAATAAATAGGAGACTAGAATGCCCGAGATATTAAATAAAAAACAAATTAAAGATTGCACTGAGAGCAAATGGGACTTCTCCGATCTTAAGGCCCTCTTTTTAAATTGTACCCTTAAAAAATCACCCGAGCTCTCCCACACGGAAGGGCTGATTAGAATATCTAAGGCCATCATGGAAAAGAACAAGGTATCTGTTGAAACTTTAAGGCCTGTTGATTTTGAAATCGCTAATGGCGTCTGGCCTGATATGACTAAAAAGGGCTGGGATCAGGACGACTGGCCAGGAATTTATGAAAAAGTAAAAGCGGCGGATATTCTAGTTATCACCACTCCTATTTGGTTGGGGGAGAAATCCTCAGTTGCTACCAAAATAATTGAAAGACTCTATTCTACTTCCGGAGATCTAAACGAGAAGGGCCAATACGCCTATTACGGCCGAGTGGGAGGATGTCTTATAACGGGAAATGAAGATGGAGCAAAACACTGCGCTTTTAATATTTTATATTCTCTGCAACACTTAGGTTATGTTATTCCACCACAAGCTGACGCTGACTGGGTAGGTGAAGCAGGCCCAGGCCCAAGTTATCTCGATCCAGGATCAGGCGGCCCGGAAAACGAGTTCACTAATAGAAATACCACTTTTATGACCTGGAACCTCATGCACATGGCGAGAATGCTCAAAGATGCAGGAGGATTTCCCGCTCATGGAAATCAAAGATCTGCCTGGGATGCTGGTTGCAGGTCTGATTTTGAAAATCCCGAGCATAGATAAGTGGTGGCCCGGGCGAGACTTGAACTCGCACACCCGAAGATAGCAGATTTTGAATCTACCGTGTCTACCATTCCACCACCAGGCCAAAAGATAGGGCATCATAAAAGAAGCTTAAAAAGCTGTCAATGTGAGTTATTTTAAGTTTTTGAGAGTCTCTTTAGTGTTGTATCTGAAGTTTAAATCCCCTAGCGCCTTGTGCAAATTGGAATTATCAATAATGCAGGGAAACTTAAGATAGCTGATGAAGTATTCAGGAATTTTAAAAAGAGTTTTCTTTAAAATTTTTGCCGTAGGCTCAATTAGAAATAGTGGAACCGGTAAGGTGGGGTTACCTACGATCTTCATGGCATCTCTAATGGTCACGTATTCATCTGGGGCCACATTATAAGTATCTGGTGGAAGCTTATCAATGGCCTTTAAAATGATGTCGGCCATGTCAGTCTCATGAA
>SMWT01000115.1 GCA_004356615.1 Deltaproteobacteria bacterium
AACCTCCCAGAGCATTATGCAGATAAAAAGATTGTCTTTATAGGATATAGTAAAGGTGCCACAATAGCATCCTATATCGTCTCCGTATTTTCGGATATCAGAGACAGGACCCGGGCGATTTTCTCCCTTGGTGGGACGCTTCAGGGATCTATCGTTGCTGAAACTGTGTTGCGCTCTATCTATGAAGTAAACCCTTCTGTTAGTCAGTATGAGTTTAAAAAATCTATCCAGAATGTACCAAAGACTAGCGACCTAGATGATTTAACTGAAAAATTGTTAAAAAATTATTTAAAAGATTATGCCTTCCTAAGCACTCTTGCTAGAAACACCTCAAAACTACCTCCTAGCTACAAAAAAGTCTTACAAGATCTTTTAGATCAGGCCACTGGTGGCGATTTGAAAGACCTATTGGGAGGCCTTTATGAGGAAGGCCAATTCTATATGTTAAATTGGAATTTAGAAAATCTAAACGAAAAATATTTTGATCGCCCGGTGGCCCTTTTTAATTTATCCTTTATTGCTAACATGAAAGATTTTCTGCAAAGAGGGCCGATAACGGAAACTGGAGGAAAACGGCCTCCTGAGATAGTGCCTCAATTATCTCCTTCTGGAATAGACACCTCTAGATTCAGTGTTGATTTTCTTGCTCAAACTTTAACCTCCTTAAGTATTTTTGAAAAAAGTCCCCTGGGAATGACCGATACTCAAATTGCCTGGAATGATTCAAAATCCCCCCTGCTAGATCATTTGCCCTTAAAAATTTCTTTTACCGATAAAGAATTAAAAAAGGTTTATGAAAATAAAAAGTTCAAATCATTTTTCCAGAAAAACAATATCTCCTTTGCCGATTTCAGATCCATACCGCGAAAAGATTTGTACAAAAAAAGAGGGGTAGATGGAATGCACTTTATTGACCTAGGAGAAGTCAGAGGCACCCACTGGAGTTGTATGTTCAGACAAGTGCTGCGAATTCCTGGTGTGCCAGAGCATAATTCCCATATTCACTCATTTCCTCATAAATCAATGTTTAAGTCTATCATTGAGACTTACACCATATATAAAATTATACGGGATCAGGATTAATCATGTTTAAAAAAATATTTCTAATCATTCCCCTTTTATTTTTTATACCAAAGGCCTATTCCCAGCAAAGCTTCAGCAGGGTGCATCTTATTAAGGCCTCTCAAAACCCTGCTGAAAATATGAAAATTCTAAATATCTTTACTAACTCTGCCATGTATTCTTATTGGGTAAATAAGGTTTTAAATGGGAGTGGGACCAGGGCCTTATTCAACCCCACCATCCCGGAGACCACCCCATATCAATTTTTTAGAATTCTTGCCCTGTTTGATTTATACTTCAATCATTCGATACTAGGACTTGAAAACTCGGCCAGTGGTAAAATGCACTACATTTACTATTCTACTTTAATGACCAGTAGTGAGATTCGCTCATTTCCGGGTTTTTCACTGGGTGGAAATTCCACGGTTACCTCCCTGGCCTATGGGCTAATTCCGATGCTAGGGAGACAACAATTTAAGTCCTTCACCAATAGGGATATTCTCTACTTTGAAGATGGCCCACTTTTCAGCGAAAGATTTCGAAAAAAAGCTCAAGACAGATTAAAAGAAAAGATGGCCTATATTTGGGACAAGGTATTTTCTTTGGTAGATTCACAAGATAGAATGAGAGAGGTTATAAGTGGTATCGTCTTACCGCTCACTGTTTTATCCGATCTTCATATAGATAAGAGTGGTAAGAGTTATTACAACGCTAGCTTCTACCTGCCAGGACTAGTTACCATTGATAGAAAACGGCCAAATGGTAAACTTAGCAATGATCCCCTTCAGTGGAAGATAAAACCAGGCCTTGAGCAAAAGTTAGATAAGCCAATAAAAGGCATGGCCCAAGTTATAGAAAAGATCAGTTACCTTCAAGATATACAGGAAAAAGATCGAAAAGAGGCCATTAAGGATAAGGTCATTAAAATAACTTTTTCCAAAAACTTTAGAAATCCCGATGGACTCGAGATGAGTATGGAATTTGGCCAAATCCCAACCAAGGCGCATTTATCGGAAATGATGGAAAAAGAAGACAATATAGAAAAAAAACTCCGAGTTTATCCGCTAGATTTAACCAAGCGGGATGGTGCCTTAAAAATGGAAGGATATATTAATATTGCTAAGGGTAACCTTATCAATAAGTACCTAAATAAATTTCACCTCCAAGCATGGATTCATAAACTCACTTTCGACATGGTGACGCCTAAAGAGTATAAAACCTGGAAAGAGCGTTTTGAAAAAAACCCAACCATTCGGTTAAATCATGACATCAAAAAAACAATTATCTCCGTGAGGTTAACAAAAGGCGCTAACAGCAGTTTTCACAAGGGTGTCTTAGGGAAAATGGGCTTTACCTGTAAAAAGGGTAATAAATTTATGGAAGAGGAAAATATTCCTGTACTTAAAAATTACAAATACACCTGTGTGGCCGATTTTTCTAACTCAAAAGAATTCAACTCTAAGTTTTTTTCTAAATTAGGGAGACCTCTGGTTCGAAAATTAATTGGCGCGTCCACTCATGCGGAAATAAAACATACGCTAAAAGATTTAGATAAGATGCCTGCGCCTGATTTAAAAATGGAAAACGCCCTGGCCCAAGAAATTCTTAAAATACTTAAAAATAATCAAGTTATTATTGAAATGTTAAACCTACTGCCTGGTGGTTTAAGCACCGCTCTTGAGGGCATCTAAAATGGAAAAAAAGTCTGATCTAAACTATCTTAAGCGGGAACTAGATAATGAGTTCCAAGTAGAAGAGGATATTGAAAAATTATCCCAGGAAGATAGAATCTCTAAGCTGCAAGTTAAAGACTTTATGCAAACAGACCTTATTACGGTAGGCCCAGACTCCACCATTGAAGAGACCATAAATCTTTTAAAAGATAAATCCCTCAGCGGTGTCCCCGTGGTAGATAAAACTAATAAAATTATTGGTATGGTCTCTGATTATGACCTTTTACTGCAGGCGGGACACTCTGCAAATAATCAAAAAATTAAATATTCCACTAACCTTTTACCGTCCACTCAGATGCCACTTTAAAAGATATACTGATTGCCTTTTATAAATTTAAACTGAGAAGGATTCCAGTTTGTGATGCGTTTCAAAATTTACTTGGAATGGTCACGAGAAAAGATGTTTTATTCACCCTCATAAAAAAGAAAGACTAGACCTTAAAAAACCCGTCAATCTCTGATATTATTTTATCCTTTGCCCGTATTTCATCTCCACCCTTTATTTCTCGAGTGCTACTGCCTAAAAACTTTTTTAGAAAACTTGGCAAATCCAAATCCCTTAACCTATCTTCGCTTAGAATTTCCGAGCCAAGCTGATTTTGGGCCTCCTGGGCATTATGATACTGTTCATTTTTCTGAGCAATTTTAAGGGGAATAAAAATGCTTCTTTTTCTAAGGGCAATCAGCTCAGAGACTGTCCCTGCGCCGGCCCGTGAGATAACAATTGAGGCCGCTTTAAAGTAGCTAATCATGTTGTTTTTTATAAAGGGAACAGGATGGTAGTTCTCCTGTTCTAGTTTTAAATACTCTCCAATAAAGTTTTTCCCAACCTGGTGAACGATAAAATAATCTCTAAGTAGCTCGGGTAAATTCTCTCTAATAAGATTATTTATTAACTGAGAACCATTACCTCCCCCGGTTACAAATAAAATAGGCCTATTGATATCTTTTATCTCAACCCCTCTTACTGAAAACGAAGAGGTAATAGGAGTGAAACATTCATCTCGCAGGGGATAGCCACTGAAAAATGTTTTTCCCACGGGAAAATAGTTTTTGGACTCTTCAAAGCTTATGAATACCTTTGCCGCAAGTTTAGAGGCAATCTTATTGGCCAGTCCCACTCTGCTGGTTTGCTCATGAATATAAATAGTTTTGCCCAGTATTTTTGCCGCTAAGACTACTGGGATAGAGACAAATCCTCCCGTGGAGAAAACCAGGGTATTTTTTTTATTAAATCTTAGAAGCAGCAATAGCGATTGAACCACCCCAATTCCTACCTTAAAAATATCTAAAAGATTTTTAAAGCTAAAATATCTGCGAAGCTTGCCGGTTAAAATGGAAAAATAAGGAATGGAGATTTCAGAAATAATCTCTTTTTCAATTCCAGATCCGCCAACATAAATGATGTCATACTCCCCCTGCTCCTTTAGTGCTTTAATGAGGGTTACCGCTGGAATCACATGGCCTCCACTTCCTCCTCCAGTAAATATGATATTTTTCGTTGGCATCCCCACCATAATGCCTTAAAAAAGGAGAAATTTAAATGTATTCAACCATTTGATTTTACTCAATAAGTCCTTATTTCTCATACTCATATGGTCGGTTAGTTGAGCCGGTTGGCGGAATAGGGTCTGTCTGCACCCCTTCACAGAGTTTATGAGCATTGCCCGGGGTATGGTTTAAAATTATAGATTTCTGATAAACCCAGTGTAGCTCGGGTTGATCTGGTACTGGTTGGGTCTGTTTTCCGTAGTTAAAACAAATATCAATGCTCTGGTAGGGAAAGACCCAAAAGGTTCTAAAATCTGAAGCGAGCATCTTATTTCCTGAATGAAAAGGCCCCTCAGGTGTGAGGATCATCTCCCAAAACTCGGCCTGGGCCTCTAGGTTACACATGTATTGAATGTTGATCATGGAGTTATCGACTTTATAGCAACCGAGGATACAGGTAACCCCAGGCACGTCCTCACCCTTGCAAGGCCCTAAAACCTGCTTCATATTACCCAAATCAATGGTGAGCCCTTCACCCAGCTTTATGACTTCACCGAATAAGCTAAAGGAAAGAAAAAGAACTAGAAATCCTATTCTATACATCATTTCACTCCTTGAAATTGTAATTAAATTTTACCGATTAAATGGATTTGATGCAAAAAAAGGCCCACCTAAGTGGGCCTAAATTTTTATCTTTTATAGAATCTTACCAAAGCGCACTTGGAGATGCCTCATCTGGAACTTCATCCATGCAAAAAGCGGGATCAACTTCTGCCGTTGGGTAACCATCAGCTAGTACCCAATTAGTATCTTGAGTAGTTAGAGGTCTTCCTAGATTAAAACATAGTCTAACTCTTTGGTATGGATAGAAGATAACAGATCTTTCATCCCAAGTTTGAAGAGTGTTTCCAGTTGAGTAAGTAGTTTCAGTAGCAGGAGCAGCAGCACTCATAAGTTTTGGAGTAAACCCTGCCGTTTCGGTTCCTGAATCGCCTATGATAATCTCTTCATAATAAAGGGCCGTCATACCGACTGCACAGGTATAAACTGAAGCGCCATCGTTAGTTCCTTCGTAACAAGAAAGCTCACATTTTTCATCTTCAGGATAGTTAGGCCCACAATCATCACCTTCGGCAATTCTTGTACTAGATTTGCTGGTATCAATTGAAAGGCTATCGTTAATAAAATAAATCTCCGCTTGGGCAAACGAGGCCGTCATGAAGAACGCCAGAATAGTTAGTAATGAATTTTTCATCATATTTTCACTCCTTTGAAATTATTGGTTTTTATTATTTTCTAATTAGTGAAATATGTCTGTAAAGTCATTAATGAGTTAAGGAAGATCATTGCTGCGAGTCATTGAGGTGATATGCTCGCAATTTGTGGGAGTGACTTTGATACTTTCACTTTCAAA
>SMWT01000009.1 GCA_004356615.1 Deltaproteobacteria bacterium
ATTGGTTATATTATTAAATATTCTTTATTTAATAATTTTTTTTCAAGTAATTACACCATTTTTCCCTAAACCAATTTTATTTGATTTTTCATAAAAATCTTCATTGATGGTATAATATATGCATAAATTTATTGAGACCTTTTTAATAAGAGCAGCTTATACGAATGAAACTTTTTCTAGTTATATCTCTATTTTTAATACCGGTTTTGGGGTTCTCCCAGGGGGTTAGAATCGCCCAAGAAGCTTTTCATCAAGCGAATGATAACGAGGCAATTGTTTTAGATGTTAGGGAGAAGTGGGAAATTAAAAATACTGGCATGGCGTTGGGTGCGAGATGGATTCCCATTTCTGCCATACGATTTAAAAAAAGAGAATGGATGGTATTTTTAAAAACCTTTGATAAAAAAAAGGTCGTTTATGTCTATTCCAGAAGCGGTGGTCGAGCGGCGCAGGTTGTAAGAAGACTGCGTAAAAGAGGTTTTAAAGCAAAGAACATTGGCGGCCTAAGAGATTGGAAAAAGGCCGGCCTTCCCATTAAAAGAGTCCGGAACTAAGCAGTGCCAAATTGATCCCTTTTGGTGTCCCGTATTGTTATTCATTGAAAGATTGTCACATATTATTACAATAAGCATTTTTATCCCGACATAATGAATTTCTCATGGATTTTCTTCCTAGAATTACCTATAAAAAAGGTGTCATTTTATGGAGGATTATTTAATGAGTTTCAAAAATGGATTTTGGCGCAACCCTTTCCTATTAATCTGTTTTATATCATTTCTTTTTGCTGGAGCTGTCCAGGGAAGAGATCGATTTCAATATTTTGAATACGACCGAGAAGACCTACAAGTTGAATACGGTCATAAAATGAAATTAAAAATAGAACTTTCCGATGATGATGAAGACGTTGTTGATTGGGTAATTCTAAGATCCCAACTTCCTCCCGGACTTAGACTCGATAAAGATGACGATGATGTGAAAATAAAGGGACGACCTCTCTTTACCGGTAGGTGGTGTTTTGTTCTTGGAGCCAGATTTGATCGCCAAGATATGATCCAAGAACCCATCTGTTTGTATTCTAGAGATGATGAAGGTGAAGATTATCCCAAATATCATTCAAATGCCTCTCTTCCAAGCGCTACCGTTGGAATTCCATATTTAGAAAATATCGAAATTAGAGATGATTGGAGATACTTTATAGAAGGTATTGTTCACCAAAGTGATCTTCCTGAAGGAATGATTGTCTATTACAATCATGAGCTTCGAGAATTTGTTATTGATGGCACACCTGATGAAGAAGGATTATTTGAAATTATAGTTTTGCTTAAAGATGATAGAAACCGGGTTAATTACCGCCAATATCAACTGCTCGTTACATCAGGGGATACAAATGAATACTCCTGTGCTCCAGGTTATTATTACGATGAAGACTTGGGATACTGCGTTCAAGGCTTTGGAGAATTCTGTCGATCTGGAAGCTTTTTTGATCCGGCAGGTGGATATTGTAGACCTTATTACAACTACTGTGGAAGAGGGCTCTACTTTGACCACTTTCTAGAAATCTGTGTTCCTAATTTATATCCACGCTGCCCTTGGGGTTATAGCTTTAGTCCATATTTTAATAGATGTTTTAGAAATTACCGAGTTTGTTTGCCCGGATTTAGATGGAATTACGGCGTCAACAGATGCATTTTAAATTATCGTCATAGAAGATGTGGAAGTGGCAGATTTTGGGATTTTGGAAGAAGAAGATGTCATATTGAAAGAGAGTATAGAAGAAGGTTTAGAGCATGTAGATCAGGTTGGGTTTTAAACCGCAACTATCAATGTGTGAGAAATAGAAGAGGTTGTGGGAGAGGATTCCATTATAATCCGAGATCTCGCAGATGTGTTAGAAGAGTAAGAGGTTGTGGCCCAGGAAGACGTTGGGACGGTTTTGGAAGAAGGTGTGTTCTCCGTCGAGCAATGAGAAGACCTGGAATGCGTCGTGGAATGCGAAGGCCACCAATGGGAATGAGAAGACCACCAATGCCCATGGGAATGAGAAGGCCACCAATGCCCATGGGAATGCGTAGACCACCAATGCCAATGGGAATGCGTAGACCACCAATGCCAATGGGAATGCGTAGACCGCCAATGCCAATGGGAATGCGAAGACCACCACTTCCAATGCCAATGGGTATGAGGCGTCCGATGCCAATGAGAAGGACAATGCCGATGCCAATTCCGATGGCCATGAGAAGGACAATGCCAACTCCCATGACCATGAGAAGACCGATGACTATGGCGATGAGAAGGACAATGCCAACTCCCATGACCATGAGAAGACCGATGACTATGGCGATGAGAAGGACAATGCCAACTCCCATGACTATGAGAAGACCGATGGCTATGGCCATGAGAAGAACTATGCCGATGGCCATGGCGATGCCAGCTTCCATGAACAGACCAATGAGACCGGCCATGAGAACTTCCATGAGCAGACCAATGAGGCCAGCGATGAGAACCTCTATGACAATGAGACCTGGCATGAGAAATGGCATGAGGCGTGGAATGGGAATGAGATCGAATTTATTACCTGGCAATACAGAGTGTAATCCATTGCTAGATGAAAGTTGCAATACAGTCGAAGAATGAATCTTTGATCGGGGTGATTAAAAAAAGTCACCCCCATTTTTTTTAAGAAAAAGAGTTCAATGCTGCGTCATTGAACTTTTTAGTTTAAGTGAGGAATTATGAACAAGTTAATGGTTTTTTTAATAGCGGTTTTATTCTTTTTTTCCGGGCTCACCTCCCTGGTCTATGAAACCCTGTGGATTAGAGTTCTCTCTTTAGGAGTTGGTTCTACTTCTGCTTCAATGGGACTGGTTTTATCCATCTTCTTTTTTGGACTGAGTATGGGGAGTTTTATAGCTGGAAAGTTTAGCTATCGAATTAGAAGACCACTTTTAACCTACGGAATCCTTGAAGGCCTTATTGGTTTTTACTCCCTGGGAATTATATATATCCTATTTGATTTTCATAAAATATTAGGATTTTTGCCGCTTGAAGGTTCCTTTTCATGGTTTGGCGTTGCCATGAAATTTTTCCTTGTATTTATTTTCCTATCTATCCCCACAATTTTCATGGGGGCATCCCTGCCGCTTTTGGTTAAAATATTTGTTAAAAACGGTGAAAATTTAGGAAAGAAACTTGGTCTTTTATACGGTTTAAATACCATGGGCGCAGTTTTTGGTGCCTTTCTCACAGGGTTTTATTTTATTCCCACCTTTGGCATATTGAAATCAAACCACATGATGGCAATCCTTAATTTCACCATTTTAATCGTTGCTTACATACTGCAAAAAAAATTGGCACCGATGGAAGTCCAACCAAAGAGAAAGAGGAAATCATTTTTTACCCTGCTGCCTAAAAACTCCTCCACTGCAAAAAAGTTGATTTTAGTTTCTTGTGGAATAATAGGCTTCACTTCTATTACCGCCGAAGTTGTATGGAATAAATATCTGGGTATCTTTCTCGGCTCCAATATCTTTGGGCTAGGGCTTATTCTCTCGCTATTTCTGCTGGGAATTGCTCTGGGTTCTTTGATTTTATCTTTTTTTGTAGAAAAGGTTAAAGACAAAATAAATCTTTTTATCACTCTGGCCATCTTAGGAGTGGGGCTAACGCTTACTGCGACTTATTTATTAAATGGGGCACCCATATTAGTTCATTTAATTAGCTATTATCTCGGCGCCACAGTTTCGGTTTTAGCGATTAAATCAGTTATTACGGGAATTATCCTTTTTATCCCCACCAGTTTCTTTGGTGCCCTACTTCCACTAGGAACCAGGATTCTAGTAGATGACCACCATGATACCCCAGAGATCGTGGGAACCGCTTACACCATAAATACCATTGGCGCTATTTTAGGTTCCTGCTTATCCGGACTAGTTTTTATTCCCATTTTTGGATCGAGCTTTACCCTTAAATTCGGATTGGTTCTTTTAGTTCTCATCATTCTTTTTATTACTGCTAAGAAGTATAAAAGCCCTCTACCTTTATCCATTAGCTTGTTGGCACTATTTGTAATATTTTTTGCCCAGGGAATTGATTTTAAAAATATTATTAAATCTGCCTACTATCAAAGAGCAACGAGTGATTCAACGCTCGAGGATGTAATGAAATACTTCGCCGAAAAAGATGGTGAAGTATTTAAATTGATCATTGAAGGCAAAACGGGAATTATAAGTCTAAGCCAAGTTCCCTACGAAGAGGACGACTGGCAGTCCTATCTGAGGCTTAAAACCAACGGCCTCAATGAAAGTTTTTATAACCTAGAAAAAATTGACGAGCTTCCAAAGTATGAGGGGCTCCTGGCCTTTTTACCTTACGCTTTAGCTGAAGATCCCAAATCAGCTTTTATCGTAGGCTACGGTGGTGGTTATAGTGCCGATTTTTTAACCTCTACTGATCTTGAACTCGTTCACGTGGTGGAACTCGAAGAAGGGATCATGGAAGCGGCCGACTTTGTCCATAAAGGAAATAACCCCATCTTAAAAAGGAAAAATTTAAAACTTGAGATCGAAGATGCCAGATTCGTTTTAGCAACTGGTAAAACTGGGCCCTATGATATCATCATCTCCCAACCTTCCCACTCCTGGCTTACCGGTGTGGCCAATTTATTTACCCAGGAATACTTTGAAATTGTTAAAGGAAACCTAACAGAAAAAGGTGTCTTTTCCCAGTGGCTCAACCTCTACAATATGAATCAAGAGGTTTTAAAAAGTATATTAAAGACTTTTTATACGGTATTTCCCCACGGTGGAATCTTCACCAACCTTGGCGATGAAGAGGTCATCCTAATAGGAACCAAAAAAGACATTAAATACTCACTAGAGCGACTTACCGTCCTATCACAGAATAAGAAGATTAAAGATCAAATGGCGCAAATTCCCTTTAAGTCTCCCTATCATCTGCTGGCCCACTTCTCCATAGGACGTGAGGATATTTTAAAGCTAACCCACAAGGCGACACTAAACACAGATGTAAATGCCTACGCTGAAGTTAGACAATCAAGACTTTTCTATCAAGGATCAAAGTCCAACCCCGAAGATTGGATCAATAACAATTTCAGCTCCAAGTTCAGTGAGATTTTAACGCTTAAAAAAGAGCAAATGCCGCTCTTTTATCGCAATATGCTGGAAGCGGTTTTAGGTGATATTCCAAACTATAATAAATTTCACCTAATGCTTGCTAAATTTAAAAAGTTCGCTGGAGATAACCCTGATTTTGATAAGGATCTTGGAAAATTCAACTTAAGAATTGAAAGATTTGTTACCGCTGCCAAGTATCTGGAAAAATCCCTAAAATACAAAAGAGATCCAGAGACGCTAAATCTGCTACTTGAAACCTACCTGGCACTTCAAAAATATGACAAGGCGGCGAGGATCTATTCTAAAAACATAAAAATTAAAAACGCCTATACCGAATGTTTGGTTTTAGAGGCCTCGGCGAAAAATCGTGATTGGAAAAGAAGTGCCAAGCTGGCAGCAAGAATTACTAAAAATTATGACAACTATTTTAATGATTGTGGTGACTACATCAATAAGGCACTGGGAACTTATTACTATCAAGTTTCAGACTTTGAAGATGCCATCTCTTATTTTGAATCATTCCTAGAAATAGAAAATAATGATCTCGCTTCAATGGGAATGCTGATTTCCTCTTATATAGGAATTGGTAGAATTGCCGATTCGGCAGATTATATGGAAACTTTCAGATCGCTCCTGCAAACCGAGGCGGATGCTCTTTATAATTCAGCAGAGTTTTTAAAAAATGTGGGACTAACCGAGGACGCCAAAACCCTTGAGGATCGGGCCCAAAATTACTCGCCTTTTTAGGCCAGTCCCTCAGCTTTTATTTTTACCAGGTGAGACTCAATAGTCATAAGGGCATAGGGATGAAGACTGACGTCTAGGCCCTCGTAAACGATAGGAAGCATCTCCTGTGCGCTTCTACCAAGCTTAACCAGCTTTACAATCTGCCCTTCCCGCATCTTTCGATGCTTTAAGGTCTCAACAAGCTTAAAGGTGCCACCAACTGCGATTCCGTGACTGGGAATGACCACCTGGGGATTTAAATCAATCACTCGTTGCATGGTTTTAAAATATTTGGCCATATCCCCTTCTGGCCTCGCAATTACCACCGTTCCAAAAGTTTGAATAAGATCGCCCACTAAAAACCACTCCATAGAATCAGGTGCTAAGGCCAGCTGGCCTTCATCGTGTCCGGGCACTTCAAATACTTTGATATCTCTGCCAAGACTTTTCGTTAGGATATCTCCCTCTTTAAAAAACCTGATTTCAATGCCGTCAAAATAATTCTCTCCAAAGCGATCTAGAATCATCTGGTGAGTCTTTTTTCCCATACTCATAGGGACAGATCTCACTTTTGCGATATTAGTTGAAAATTCGTGATGATCTGGGTGGTGATGAGTTAAAAAGACACTATCAAATTCAAATTCTTTAAGCGTGTTAGAAAATTTTTCCAGCTCCATCTCAGATTCCGGAGAGGGGTCGATTAAATACTTCTCATCGTCTCCTATTAAGAAGCAATTGGTTCGATTGGCCGGAGGAAAGGTATTTGAAAGGGGAAAAAATTGTTTAATGCCATAGATGGGCTCAATATGGGGAACAAATTTTTCAAGATCGATACCCAGACTTAAATCAAAGGGCCCAATACAATCTATATCATTTGCTAGTTCTTTAATTATTCTAACGGTGGGAGGAACCATCATGGCCTGGGCCTTATGATACTTATCAACCATTTTTTCAGCATCAATCCATTCACCAGAGGAGAACTCTCCCTCGTTGATCACAAAGTTCACTTTTTCACTTAGAACGATCTTAAAAAAGTGCGTATCAAAGCGGTAGACATTAAATTTTGGGGTAACAGCATTTCCTATATGGTGAAAGGATTTAACCAGGCCCGATTCTAGTCCCTTAAAAAGATCAAAACCTATTTCTTCTTCCAGCTCTCTTTTAAGTGCATGAATTATTCTTGAATCAAAGCTGGATAAACTTGGATGCTCTATGGGAGTATCGGCCTCATCATGATCAACTTTACCGCCGGGAAAAGCGTGATATCCAGGAAAGGCCCGGAGATAATTTTGTCTTTTAACCATGAAGAGGTCGTTTTGGTAGGTAATAACTGCTGTAACCGCTTGTTTCATCAAAAAACCTTCCCAGCTTTTTCGTATCTAATAGCTCGATAACCTTTAATATTATCAAGCTGCACTAACCTTTTAGCTCGTTCTCTATCGCCCAGGAGATGGATTTTATTTAAAAGTTCATCGCGGATTTTCCCCGCGATCTTTGTTTCTTTTTCGTGTTCAGCAGACATGATTATTCTCAAGACTCTAAGGTGTCTGACGATTTTTTACATCCAGTCCTTAGGAGAAATATCAAACTCAAAGTGCTTGCCGAGTATCATAAATCCCGGACGGTTGAGATGGGTCTTTTTAAAGCTGGTCCC
>SMWT01000116.1 GCA_004356615.1 Deltaproteobacteria bacterium
TTTACAGTTTGAAGTTGTACAGCATCGCCTGGAAAGTGAATATGGAGTTAAAGGTACTTATGAGAACTATCCATTCCAAGGAATGAGATGGCCTAGATTTAAAAGTGTCCATGAACAAAAAGTTTTTATATCCAATAATGCCAGTAACATTATGTATGATAATAAAGGCAGGATCTGCTTTTCAGTAAGATCAGAATGGGACTTAAAACTTGTTATGGAAAAAAATCCCGACGTGGAATTTTTTAAAAATTCAGACTATCGGTAATAAACTAGAAACTTCTTGTTCTTATACCTTTCTTAAACTTGCTACAATCTCTTGCCTTGTTTGTGGCCTCTCTAAAAATATCCATATGATTTAAAAGATCGTTTATGGTGCCGGTTTGGAATTTTACATATTTTTTAAGCATAGCAATATTTCTTTTTCCGGATTTGTTGCATAGTTTTTCCTTTTCCCTTTGGATAAAACTGTTGGCCTTTAAGGCCTTATTGATCCCTTCTTCCCAAAGGGGAACTAAATCCCTACCACCACTTCTTTGTAGCATGGCCGTGATTGGATATTTACAACCAGTTCTCAATACTTCAATTGAGTTGTGGTTATTTCCCAGATAATTACAAATTACCTGTGCCTGGTCTGAAAATGCATAATTTCCCCATCCGCAAAAAATGGAAAATAAAATTACTTTAAAAATCCTCATCTTTTTCCCCCTATTAGGGTATCTTTATCGTAATATTGGAGGAATTAATTAGGTGAAAGAATTTAAACTAGAAACAGAATATATTGAGCTATTTAAACTTCTAAAGGCAGTTAACCTGGTAGGAAGTGGCGGAGAGGCCAAGATCCATATCTCTGAAGGCGTAGTCCTGGTTAATGGTGAGATTGAGACCAGAAAAAGGTATAAGACCCGGGTGGGTGATTTGGTTGAATTTAATGGCGAGAGAATTAAGGTTATTTAGTGATCGCCTCTACAACCCGCCAGGCGGTGGAAAAACAACCCTGTAATAGATAGCCCCCCGTGGGCGCTTCCCAGTCTAGCATTTCTCCCACGACATACATCCCTGGAATACTTTTAACTTCCAGATCAGAAGTTAAACCAGTGAAGCTAACTCCCCCTGAAGTTGAGATTGCCTCGGATAGGGGACGCATGGAAAAGAGTTCTACTTTTAGATTTTTAATTTGCTCTGCAAGATACTCTGGTTTTTCAAATGTATCTCTATTGGTTAGTTCACGAAGTAATACGATTGCTGCTTTATCAAGCTTTAAGGCCTTTCTCAGGTGATTACTTAGAGAGTCCTTGGGTTTTTTAGCTTTGATTTTTTTTAGGATCGTTTCATTATCAAAATCGGGTTTTAAATCGAGGTTTATAAAACACTTGCCCTCTTTTAAGATGTAGT
This sequence comes from Deltaproteobacteria bacterium, assembly GCA_004356615.1. Classification (GTDB taxonomy): domain Bacteria; phylum Bdellovibrionota; class Bacteriovoracia; order Bacteriovoracales; family Bacteriovoracaceae; genus SMWT01. Next base: position 1,393 of record SMWT01000116.1, read on the forward strand.
CGCGGATAATATTTGATAGAGCGTAAATACCCCCACCCTCCATGCCAAAAGGAGTGAGCATTACCTCGCCTCGAACTTTCTGGTTTCCGACTTTTATGGTTATATTTTTTAAAGGAGTACGATCTACCTTAGAAATGAAGTGCTCTGACCAGGGTCTTTCAAATCCACAGTTCATAGGCAGAAAAGGTTCCACTTCTATTCCTAGGTTTTCAAAGAGCTCGTTCCACTTACCATCGGATCCGGTTTTTCCCCAGCTGGCGCCACCTAAGGCAAATATTACGGTCGAAGCTTTTACCTTCAATTCCCCCTCAAAGGTTAGTTCCTTATCGTTTGATACATTTAATAAGCGGTGTTTTAAGAATAGATTGAAGTTTTGATAAGATTTTAAGACTTTGAGCCAGTTTAAAAGAATTTCTGCGGCCTTTAGCTTTTCTGGGAAAACTCGGCCTGAGGTTCCAACGAAAGTTTTAACCTCCAGCTCCTCACACCAGGATCTTAAGTCTTGGGGGGAGAAATCATTGAGTAAGCTTGAAAATGCTTCTTCATTTTTACCATACCTGGTAGCAAAGGTTTTAAGGTCTTCACTATGGGTGATATTTAGGCCGCCATCTCCGGCAATGAGAAATTTTTTGCCAACACCGGACATCTGGTCATAGAGATCGACGGCGTAACCTCTTTTTAATAATTGATACGCGCAAAAGAGACCTGAGGGGCCTGCTCCGACGATGGTTACTTTTTCTTTATTCATTTTCTATTTCCGGATATTTAAGTTTTAACTCTTCTTCTTTTTCAAGGAGATCACTTGAGAGCAACTCCATCTCTGCAAAAAGATTTTCTATTAAGTCTTCGGCATTTTTAAGCTCTATGGAGTACTTTGTTATTTTATCACCATCACTGGAGTTAGATGCTTCAATTAGTGCCTGGTTTAGCTTTTCAGTCTCTTCTTCCTTGGTGCAGATTGTGAGTTCTACCTTTTCTAGTTCTCTCTTAATAGGTCCTAGGATTTTTGATTTTTCCTGGTTGTACTGCGCTCGTAGACGTTTGCTCTCTTTTTTTGTGAGCTTTGGTTTAGTTGTTTTTTTAATTGTAATGGCCTCTTCTTCCCAGCCAACCTTTTCTAGAAACCGCTCATAGCCTCCATCAAAGTAAAATGCCCCTTCGCGGTTAAAGATAATGAGCTTATTGACGATCTTTTTAAGCAGCATCTCACTGTGGGTGACAAGTACCACGGCACCTTTAAAAGTAGCGAGCTCTATGGTTAGTGATTCTATGCTTTCCATATCCAGGTGGTTGGTGGGCTCGTCAAGTAGTAATAGATTCGTTGGGTGTGCAAGGATTTTTCCCAGCAGCACGCGGCTTTTTTCTCCACCTGATAAAACAGATATCTGCTTTTTAGCAGCATCACCTTCAAACATCATACTGCCACAAATGGAGCGCACCTCTTTGTAACTCATATCTTGGTTACACTCGGCAATTTCCTGTTCAATGGTATTCTTTTCATGCAGCCGTAAAATATTGGTTTGGCCAAAGTGACCTTTTTTTACAGCAGGGTGGTAGCTTATTTGTCCCGTAACGGGATTAAGCTCATCAGCTAAGATATTTAATAAAGTAGATTTACCCTGGCCATTTTTTCCAATAATGCCAATGCGATCATCTTTTTCAATACTGAAATTTAAATCTTTAAAAAGCCACCTTTCTCCATCAAAGCTCATGCTTAAGTCTTCAATTTTAGCGATGAATTTTCCCGGGCAGGGGGTGAAATGGAAATGAAACCCTAAGTTGGCCATACCTTCTAAGGCATCAATCTTATCCATCTTTTCCAGTTGCTTAACACGACTTTGCGCCTGCTTTGCTTTAGAGGCCTTGGCCCTAAAACGATCGACGAATGCCTGTAGTTCTTTTTGTTTTTTTTCCTGGTTGGCAATGGTCTTGCCAACCATCTCTGCTTCAAGGGCCATTTGGTGATAATAATCCTTAGTCTTACCTTTGACCTTTTTTAAGGATTGGTAGTCTATTCCCATCACATGAGTGCATACCTTATCCATAAATGTTCGATCGTGGGTAATAATGATCATTTCCCCAGGATAGGTTTTGAGAAAAGTCTCAAGCCAACGCAAGGAGAGAATATCTAGATAGTTTGTGGGCTCATCTAAAAGTAATAGATTTGGCCGGCCAAGCAGAACTTTTGCTAGCTGTATGCGAATTTGATAACCGCCAGAAAAGGTATGGGGGTCCTTTTTCATATCCTCCAGGGACATTCCCAGGCCCATCAAAATCTTTTCTACCTTATAATCATCGTATCTCTCTTCCTCGGGGAGGGACTGGATACACTCTTTCATAACGCTATCTTGTGAAAACGAGATATGTTGATCCAGTTTACCTATTTTGTAATTTTTTGGGGTTTTCACTTCACCGCTGTCTGCGGTTTCATCACCATAAAGGATCTTAAGGAGGGTGGATTTTCCAGTCCCGTTTCTACCAACAAGCCCTACTCTATCTCCTCCTGACAAATTGAAGGAGATATCCTTAAAAAGGGATTGGGCCCCATAGGACTTATTAAGACTGTTTACCTGAATCATGGAGGGGATCCCTTTGCTTTTATGACACCTTGTTTATCAAAATATTTAAATTAAGGGAAATGATTGGGTAATTTTAAAGTATATTCGCCCTATCGATAAAACATAGAGCAGTTAAGGCCCATACATAATTATATAAAACCACAAAAACGGGGGTAAGGGTTCCAAGCTGGAGTCCCAGCATTCCTTTTTTGGCCTGATAAGGAAAAATCACAAAGGATTGGATCAGAGTGGGCCCAAGCGAAACCAAAAAGGCAGCTAAATAGAAGTTGGAGGGTAAATTTGGCATTAAAAAGGCCAATCCCCAAATTGCTCCCCAAACAAGCTTTGGATAGAGATAGGCGGGGCTGAAGGCCGGTTTTAGCGCCACTCCAGCGGCCTTTGGAATATTCATCATGCCAAAAATCCAGATGATTAGAGCATTAGAGAGTCCCCCAAGGGCCCCTCCAGTAAAATAAACAGATATTTGATTAAGTATTTGATCCATAACGATATTTTCACAGAGGTGTGAAATTAAGTAAAGGAGGGCAAAATATAGAAAATATTCCTAGTAAATCAGATATGGCCCAATTAACCACATTTGTAGGTCTAATTTTACATAGTTTGTCGTAAATGGCTGAAATTTGTCTCTTTTTAATTTGCAAAGACTATAAGTATTTGCTATTTAGAAGTGGATAATAACTAGCAACTGTTTCGAGATTTTTTCCAGGTTTTCCTTTGATTTTCTCTTGAGCTAGATGCAAACCATTTTATAGGAGAATATTCAAATGGGTAACAAATTGTATGTGGGAAATCTTCCCTTTTCAGCAACTGAGGATCTACTAAGAGACATGTTCGGAGAATGTGGAACAGTAGAATCTGCAAAAGTAATCACTGACAGAGATACAGGACGAAGCAAAGGCTTTGGTTTTGTAGAAATGGGAAGTGATGATGAAGCTCAAACAGCGATCGAAAAATTTGACGGTCAAGACTGTGATGGTCGAGCTATGAGAGTTAACGAAGCTAAGCCAATGGAACCACGAAGTGGTGGAAACCGTGGCGGTTTCGGTGGCGGCGGCGGTAGAGGCGGTCGTTACTAGTCTTTAAGATTTTAATTAAGCTTAAGGCACGGATCTTTGAAAAAGGGCCCGTGCCTTTTTTTTTCTGTAAAAACAGGTGTGTATAGCGAAAGTCCCTTTCGGTTAGTTCTCTTTTATGCTATGAGTAATTCTTGCTTTTAAAAATTTGAGGTTTATATGATCAGCACTAGTAATATCACCATGAGTTATGGCGGACAAAAATTATTTGAAGATGTAAATGTTAAATTCATGCCAGGTAATTGCTATGGATTAATTGGCGCCAATGGTGCAGGAAAATCAACTTTTATAAAAATCCTATCAGGTGAAATTGATGCCCAAAGTGGACAGGTCAATATCACCCCAGGTGAGCGGCTCTCTATTTTAAAACAAGATCACTTTGCCTTTGAAGAGGAACAAGTACTTAAAACGATTCTAATGGGCAATCAAATCCTTTATAAAATCATGGTAGAAAAAGACACTCTTTATGCCAAAGAAGATTTTACCGATCAAGACGGACTTAAAGCGTCTGAACTTGAGGACCAATTTAATGAGCTCAATGGCTGGGAAGCAGAATCAGAAGCTGGAAGCTTACTGGCCGGACTTGGCCTTGGGGCCAAATATCTTGACAAAAAAATGAAGGAGCTAAATGGAACTGAAAAGGTCAAAGTCTTATTGGCCCAGGCAATTTTTGGTAATCCTGATATTTTACTTCTTGATGAGCCAACCAACCATTTAGATATTGCCTCTATCCAGTGGTTGGAAAACTTCATTATGGATTTTAAAAATACCGTCGTTATCGTTTCTCACGATCGACATTTTCTCAATAAGGTCTGTACTCATATCGCAGATATTGATTATCAAAAAATTAATAACTATACGGGTAATTACGATTTTTGGAGAAAATCCTCTGAACTGGCAACAATTTTAAGGTCCAATGAAAATAAAAAAGCGGAAGATAAGGCAAAAGAGTTAAAGGCCTTTATTCAGCGCTTTAGTGCTAATGCTTCAAAGTCTAAACAGGCCACTTCGCGACAAAAACAACTCGATAAATTACAACTAAAAGATCTTCCCGTTTCAACTCGTAAATATCCTTTTGTTCAATTTAAACCTAGTCGCGAGGCGGGCAAGGATATTTTAAAAGTAGAAGGAATAAGCAAGACGATTGATGGGGTTAAACTTCTAGATAATGTCAGTTTTACTATTAATAAGGGGGATAAAGTCGTATTCCTTGGTGGTAATGATTTGGCAAGAACAACGCTTTTTCAAATACTAATGGGAGAGATTGAACCTGATGCTGGAGAGTTTAACTGGGGTGTGACCATTACCAAGTCTTATTTCCCAAGCGATAACTCCAGCTATTTTGATAGCGGCGATTTAGATATTTTAAATTGGATGAGACAGTACTCAAAAGACAAGCATGAGTCTTTCATTAGAGGGTTTTTGGGTAAGATGTTATTTACCGGGGAAGAATCACTAAAGAAAACAAACGTTTTATCGGGGGGAGAGAAGGTCAGGTGCATGTTTGCCAAAATGATGCTTTCTGAATCGAATCTTTTATTACTCGATGGCCCTACTGCCCATTTAGATCTTGAGAGTATCACTGCTGTGAATAATGGTCTGATTGATTTTAAGGGTACGTTGCTTTTTACTTCTCATGATCATGAATTTATTCAAACCATCGCCAACAGAATCATTGAAATCGACGGCCAGGTAATGGACGATCAAGAGATCTCTTATGATGAGTATTTATCAAGGAAACTTAACCAGTAGTTAGCATGCCACAGGAGATACCGGTTACGGTATCTCTAAGCAGATCAATTTCCCCACGTTTTAAGGCCTCTAGTTGAATTAAATTAAGTGGATGAATCATGGAAGACCTAAAGTTAATACTCTCTTGTAACCACGGACGAAACCAAAGAAGCTCTTTTTTTCCGGTCACTGCCTTAAAAAAAGATTTAGTTTTATTATATTCCTCTAGAAATGTTTGATAGGTCTCATTTTGCTTTTCAACGTCTAAGCGACTCTCACTTAAATAAATTTTCCAAATCGCTAAATCAACCTTTGCGAGCGTAAAGCCTAGGGCATTCATAAAAGATGAAACCAAGGGATTTTTTTTATATTGTTTTTTAAACTCTAATTTTTCAGATTTGTTTAGCTGACTCCAAGCTTTCCCTGTGCCCCACCAGGTAGGAAATAATACTCTCGTTTGAGTCCAACACAGGATCCACGGTATAGCTCGTAATTTTTTGCTATCTCCACCAGTAGCTCTCTTAGAAGGCCTAGAGCCAATTCTCAAGTGGCTTAAAAAACTATAGGGGGTTGCCGAATCTATTACTTCAAAAAAATCATCATCTGATATGGTGGTTGAATACTCGTGTCGTACCAGCTGTGAAAATTTATCCAAAACTTTGTGGGAGTTTTTTTGATGTTTGGTTTTTTTTACGATATTTAATTGTTCTATTATTGTATAAGTTTGTCTTTTAAGTATTTGGTCACTATTAAAACTTCTAGCAACCATTTCTCCTTGTACTGTAGCTTTGTAAATATTAAGAGCAGAGACAGGCCACCAACCCGTTTGTACTTTTATGGAACCACCTCCACGCTCGATACTCCCCCCTGAACCATGGAAAAACACAGGGGTTAACTGATACCTTTTAAGCACTTCCTCAATGACCGTTAAAGCATTAGAAATCATATAACGACTTGGAAAGACTCCATTTTCTTTTGATGAGTCTGAATAGCCTACCATCACTTCATAGTATCCATGCCATTTTTTTAGATGTTCTCTCGGAATGCTCTTTTTTAAGTCGAATAGTTTGACTAGAATCTCTTCAGCATTCGTTAGCGCCTTTTCATTTTCAAACAATGGGACAACGGGGAGTTCATAATTACCAAATACTTTCAACACTAGCTTGTGGCCGTTGATTATATCTACGTGTGATTCAACCATACTTAATATGAAGCCTCTTACATATTCTTTGGTCTCTCCTCCCATGGAAATTTGTTTTAATGTCTTAAGCATTTTTTCAATTGTTAGAGGCGTTTTAGTTGTTAATGCCTCTTTCACGAGTTCACTGTCTTCCCTGATTTCAAGAGGCACAACAAGCGCCGGAAATGCTTTGAATAGGTGGCCTATTTCTTCAAGCCTTGGGGATAGTACTTTGAATTCCTTTTTATATTCAGTCTCTAGTTTTTTAAAGATAACTTTTAATTCTTCAATCTTTTTGCCGTCTCCATTTTTAATAAACCTCACTTCTCCTAATTTCTTATCAAAATCCCTAATTAAAGCGGGAAGCTTTTTATCGTTTTTTCTATTTGTTATATTTATAATATCTCTTACTTTCTCCAATTTAGGAGTCAGGAATTCTAGAATCATTTTTCTGGAAAGAGATAAACTTTGGAGCATTGTTTTTTCATTAACACCTGGATGGCCATCTTTATCGCCACCAACCCACGTTCTGAATTTAAGATTAATATCATTTTTTATAAAATCAATAAGGCACTCTAATATGTCTTTGCGCAAAATATATGAATAAATATTTTCGGCCTCATTTAAAACTGTGGGCCTTTTTCTCCTGGCCAAAGATACTTTTAGCCCGATGAGGATCAAATGGAATAACTCCTTTTCATAGGCCCCGTATCCATCCTTTAGGGTTTTTACTAAAAGGTTTTGAATATTATTAAATAATTCTAAGAGCTGGGGGGCCCTTGCCTCAGTTGGATGTGCTGTTAATACCATAACTATGGCCATGGGACGTTCATCACACACTTTAGGATTTTGATTGCTTATCTGATTAGTTCGAAATGCATTTTCACACCGATTGATAAGCTCTAACATAAATGAAAAGCTAAGAGTAATTTGATCTAACTCAGCGGTACTATAATTTTTAAACCTTTTTTTTATCTGAATTAGTTTTTTAAAGACAATGTCCCTATTAGACTTTCGAAGATCCTTCATGGAGACCCGCAAATTTTCAATTCTATTAAAGGCCTTGCTACCGTATTCTGTTTTAATCGCCCTTCCGAGGGTGGTGAGCGAAGAAGAAACAATTGATTGCAATTCTTTTGATAATAAGGTTTTTGTGGTCATTTTGAGATTCCCCTTGATAAATGCTAACAATTGGCATCAAGGGAGTAAAATATAAATGTTAAGGGATTCATTTTTTCGCTCTAAATCTCTTGGATAATCTCCTTGCTGCTGGTATCTTGTTTTTGGAGTTTCGCGTCAATAAAACTCTTAAGGATTAAAGATGAAGGGAACCTTTTTTCAAAAACCACTTGAGCTTGTACTCAATATTGATGGTGAATCCTGGAAACAGGGAGATACCATCTCAGGGAATTTAAATGTTTTTAATCGTGGGGCAGAAAGTATTTCACTTAAGGATTTTGGTGTCAGGCTCAGTTTTGGTGAAACAAAGAAAATAAAAGTCAAAGACCCCAATTCCTTTGCCAACTATAACGAACAATTATTTGAAGGGCCTACTAATATTTCAGCGGGAAGTGAGGTTTCGCTATCTTTTAATTTTCCTCTCGCCAAAAATGCTCCCATTTCTGAAAAATATAAATCGCTTTATTTACTGTGTGGCCATATAGATAATCCTTTTGAAAATGGCATTCTAGAGCTAAGCATTTTACCTTGCGAGGTCATAACAAACTTGTTTCAGGTTTTCGAAAACCTCCTTCGTTTTAAAGTGAAGGCACTTAAGAATAAACAAGACTGTATTGAAGCGACAATGGTGGTTCCCACGAGTAAAGAATATACTAGCGTTCAACAGCTTAAAGTGCTTATTAGAATGGTCGAGGATGATCTTGATATTGATTTTAACTTTAAGCTAAAAAAAATATCCTTTGAAGGTGGAATTGTATCGACCAAGGATAAAAAGCTTCAAGTCAAAAAAATATTAACACCCAAGGAGTATCTGACTTATGGAGATGCTTTTAATCAAGATATGGTGTTAAAACTGCTTCAGGAAGTCATTGAAGAGGTAAAAGTAAAACCAATTATTTAACCAAAAGGGATTGATGAAAGTTAAAGCTGCTGTGGCCTGGGGGCCAAATAAACCGCTGGTAATAGAGGAAGTTGATCTAGCAGGGCCAAAAAAGGGTGAAGTACTTATTAAGGTAATAGCAACGGGTGTCTGTCACACTGATGCCTACACTCTGTCTGGCGCCGATCCTGAAGGCCTTTTTCCCGTCATTTTAGGACATGAAGGCGGCGCCATAGTTAAGGAGATAGGGGAGGGAGTAACTACTCTTGAAATTGGAGATCATGTCATTCCCCTATACGTTCCTGAATGCAGGGAGTGCAAGTTTTGTAAATCTGGTAAAACAAATCTCTGCCAAAAAATACGAGAAACTCAAGGAAAAGGGCTAATGCCGGACGGGACCACCCGTTTTTCTAAAGATGGAAAACCCATTTTTCATTATATGGGAACCTCAACCTTCGCTGAATATACGGTGGTTCCTGAAATCTCTCTGGCCAAAATTGATAAAAGTGCACCACTTGATAAAGTATGTCTTCTTGGTTGTGGGGTTAGTACCGGAATAGGAGCAGTTTTAAATACTGCCAAAGTTGAAAAGGGTGCAAATGTAGCGGTCTTTGGCCTAGGGGGAATTGGACTGTCGGTAATCCAAGGTGCCACCATGGCCGGGGCGGGTAAAATTATTGCCATCGATACTAACGAAGATAAATTTCCTATGGCCAAAAAGTTTGGCGCCACGGATTTTGTAAACCCGGCCAAAGAATCCTTGCCTATTCATGATGTAGTTATCCAATTAACCAAAGGTGGCGCCGATTACTCCTTTGAATGTGTGGGAAATGTTGAGCTGATGAGGTCGGCACTTGAGTGCTGTCACAAAGGTTGGGGGGAGTCCATTATCATTGGAGTCGCGGGAGCAGGCGAAGAAATTTCGACTCGTCCTTTTCAACTGGTGACTGGTAGAGTTTGGAGAGGATCCGCTTTTGGTGGCGTCAAGGGACGCTCGGATCTTCCTGGTTTTGTTGATAAATATATGGCCGGAGCAATAAACCTAGATGATCTGGTAACCTTCACCATGCCCCTTGAAGACATCAACAAGGCATTTGAGTATATGCACGAGGGTAAAAGTATCAGATCTGTAATAAAATTTTCAGAACTCCCCTGAAGTAGGATCGCTTGTTTTCTCACTCTTGGAAAGTTGAATTTTAACATTTCCTGCCCCCACACCGATGTAGGAAATTAAAAATATCAGAAAGATGACTAAACAAAATTTCAGGTAGGACCTCACAAAGCGTTTTGATATGCTTATCGAAGATTCCGCCTATTAATTAAAAGAATCTCAAATTATAAAGAGGAAAATAAATGGATTTTTTAAAATTCAAGTTACTCGTGTTATCATTTAACCAATAATTTAATAGGAAATTAAAACATATGGTGAAGGAATTTAAGAGTATTAAAACTATTGGGCTGGCCAAAGAAACAGAATCTCCTGAAAATCCAGGGGGCCTAGAAA
>SMWT01000117.1 GCA_004356615.1 Deltaproteobacteria bacterium
AAATCCACCATCGAAAAAGATCAAAAACATTTTGCCCGGTTTAATACCCTTTTAATCAAAATCATTGGAAAAATTAAAACACAGAATAAAAGAAATCAAATTTTTCTCAGAAAGGCGATGATCTCCCTTTCTGAGTGGAAGAAAGAGGCCTTTGGAGAGAAAAATTTTCAAATATACAATGCCTCTGGAAAAACGCTGGAGCAGCCCTAATGGCCGATTTATTAAGCATTGCAAACTCAGGTCTTTTTGTTGCTAAAAAAGGGATGGAGACCACCAGTCATAATATTGCCAACGCCAATACTGAAGGCTATTCCCGCCAAAGAGTTGATATCACCACCAACAATCCTATTACTAAAGGTGGATTAATAGAGGGAACCGGTGCTCGAGTTGCCGGTATCAGAAGAATTCATGATCCCTTCATCATGCAAAAACTTGGAACCGCAATTGCCAACTCAAAATATTTTTCCGGCGTAGCGGATGCTTTAGGACAAATCGAAGGAATCTTTGCCGATCTTGATGGAGATGGCCTGACATCAGTTTTAAATAGGTTTTTTAATTCCTTTAGTGAACTTGCGGGGAATCCGGAAGATGAATCCATTAGATCCTACGTGAGAGATAACGCCTTAAGAGTCATTAATGATTTCCGTCGCCTTGGTGGGGCCTTAAATGGCGCCCAAGATAATATTAATTCCGGGATTGAACTTGGAGTTACCGATGTTAATTCACTGGCCGATCAGATTGCCAAGTTAAATAGAAAAATTCTTATTATGGAATCCATCGGAGATGAGGCCTCAGACCTTCGAGATAGACGAGATCTTGCCGTAAGAAATCTTGCCGAGTTGGCCAATATCCATTTTTATGAAGACAACCAAGGGATGTATGTCGTCAACATAGATGGTGCCGGAACCTTAATCGCGGGTGCCATAAGAACCGAACTCGTGGCCGCACCAAATCCTCATACGGGAAATTTTGAAATCTATTACAAAGGCCGTCCCTCCAATCCCATAACCAGTAAAATAAGAAAAGGTTCCTTGGGGGCCTTAGTGCAAACAAGGGATAACAATCTTAGTAAACTAAAGACTGCCATCAACTCTATTGCCAATGAAGTGGTGGTAAGGGTTAATCAAATTCACCGCAAAGGTTATGCCAGACGAGAACTGGCGGTAGATAAAAAAGGAAATCCCGTCGAGATGGATCAGAAGGGAATTACTACCAACATCCCTTTCTTTAAAGAACTTGGGATCAGCTCTACCATGTTTAATATTGCGCTCAGTGATGAGGTCAACAGTGACTTATCAAATATTGTCACCGGTCTTTTACCCAATAAACCCGGTGATAACCGAGTGGCACTAGCGATCTCTAAAATCCCCCACGAAAAACTTCTAAACGACGGGCAGGCAACCGTTGAAGAAGAATATTTAAAAGCGGTGGGAGATGTGGGAATCGCCGCAGGTCGGGCGCAGTTTGAACAAGAGCAATCCGCTGGGATTTTAGCGCAAACCAATGCCATCAGAGAAAGATTAAGTGGCGTCTCTCTAGATGAAGAGGCCACTCATTTAATGAGATATCAAAATGCCTTCCAGGCCTCGGCCAAGGTAATTAAAGAGGCCGATGAAATGTTTGATACCATAATAAATATAATGCCCTAAGGTGAGCTATGACTAGAGTTAGTGACAAGTCCGGCGTAGATGCCCTCAATTTTGCTCTTAACAAAGTAAAATCCAAAATTCAAAACCTGCAACTTAAGGGCGCCTCCTTAAAAAATATCAATAAACCCAGTGATGACCCGCTCGGAAGCATAAAAGTGTTAAAGATCACTTCTAGGCTAGCAGATAATAATCAGTATTTAAAAAACGCCGATAAGGCCATCAGCAGGTTGTATGCCACGGAAGATGCGCTCACCCAGCTAAGTGAAATTCTACTAAAGGCCAAGGAGTTGGCGATTGGTCAATCCTCTGATCTATACGATGCCAGAACCAGAAAAAATATTGCCGAAGAAGTCAGAGAGCTTAAAAATAATGCTCTCTCGGTGGCCAATAGGAGAATTGGCGTACGCTATATCTTTGGAGGCTTCTCCTCCCTAAAGCCTCCTTTCACTAAGGACGGTGAATATCTAGGAGATGGAAACTATATTACCCTTGAGGTGGCAAAAGATTATTTTGTCCCCATTAACCTGCCCGGTAGTGAAGTATTTATTACCTCTGAACCGATAAGTCCTGGTAGCAGAGATCCTCTTAAATATTTTCCCGAACTAAAAAATAAAGAACCTACTAAAGAAGAAAATGAGGCATTAAAAAGAGATATTGCCTCAAAATATGAAGCACCCAAAGAATTTCATAAGGGGAGCAATATATTGGCCCAACTGGATATTTTGACCAATGCGCTAGAAAATAACAATGCTGAAACGGTCAGGGGACTGCTGGAAAAATTGGACGACAGTCTCTCCCGGATAATCTCTATGCGTACAAAAGTGGGCTCAGTTGCAAGAAATATACAGCATGCAGTGGACACAATTAATATTGATAAGATTAATGACATTGACTACAGGAGCAAAATCCTGGATGCGGATGTCGCCGAACTCTTTTCTGACATATCCAGGCAAAATAACGTGATGAAAACGGCCTACCATTCAAGTAAAATAGCATTAAATCAAAGTCTATTTGACTGGTTGCGTTAGTATCTTTTCACCCCTTTTTACCCCTATTGCTTTTTTTACTTGATTTTTGCATGTCATAACCATATATGTGACACATCATAATAAGTTTTAGGAAGGAATAGACAGGATAAATTATGCTCGTATTGACAAGGAAGCTTGGTGAGTCAATCGCCATCGATGACCACATTAAAATTATTGTTGTTCAAATTAAAGGTAAGCAGGTGCGCCTAGGAATCAAAGCGCCAAAAGAAACAAAAATACACCGCGAAGAAGTTTATAAGGCCATACAGGATCAAAACCAAGAGGCCTTAGAAAGTGACATGGGTGCTATCAGCTCACTGTCCGAAGAACTCAATAAATAAAAAACCCTCTTGCCCATCTCTCTCCCTCATTGTTAGAATTCAGATCTATTTATGAAGGGGAAAAAGTGAAAGTTACCACTACTCGGTTCGGAGAACTTGAAGTTAAAAAACAAGACGTCTTTCATTTAAATGAAGGATTAATGGGTTTTGAATCTTTAAAAGATTTTTTCATCGTCGATCCAGGAGACCAAACACTTATTCTTTGGCTGCAATCTGTAGCAGATTCTGCCGTGGCCTTTCCAGTAATTGAACCTAAAATCTTTAATCCTGATTACCAACTAAAACTTTTACCGCAAGAAATGAAGAGTTTGGAATTAACTGATTTAGCTCACTCAACGGTGTTTTGTATCTTAACCATTCCCCGACTAGTTACCGAAATGTCGGCAAATCTTAAGGCCCCGATTATTATTAATAATCAAACAAAGAAGGGACGCCAAATTGTTCTTCAAGATTCAAAATTAGATATTCGTCTTAAAATTTATAACGACCTTAAAAAGTTTATTGTAAACTATACTTCAAACGATACTCCGCCTCCGGGGCCAAAAGATGAGGCCCCTACGGTGATTTCCCCTAGCGACTCAAAGGCCCCCTGAGTCTCGATCTTGAAGGCTTGTTTCAGTCGCGGTATTGCTTAGATTTAAATACATGGCCGCTTGCTTGTTACTAGGATCCCTGGCAAGAACTTTTTGCCATTCTGCCTGTGCCTCCAAGACATTACCATTACCATAATGAATTATTCCCATCGCCAGATAAGCGTGAAGGTATTCTGGATGCTCATTTTTTAAAGCTCTAAGCTCTTCAAAGGCCTTAGAGGTAAAGCCCTTCTTATTATAAACCTTGGCCACTTTAACTCTTGCCTCAAGATTTGTAGGATCTAATTTGATAGATTTGGAGTACTCAAATAGCGCCTCATCATGGCGACCGTAGGTGAGATAATATTCCCCCAACTCATAATGTTTGTCGGAAAATTTCTTATTGATATGGGGATCATTCAGACCTTGGCCATTGCCCGTGTTTTTCACTCGTTCTTGGGCCTGTTGAAAAATCTTTTGTGCCTCATTGTACTTGCCGATATCGTTGTATAAAACAGAAAGGGAAATGGATGCATCCGTATGCTCAGGATCTAGCGAGAGCACCCTTTTAAAGGCCTTAATGGCCCTGCCGATTTCTCCCTTAGAATGAAATATATTTCCTAAGAGGAAAAAGGCCTCAACGCTTTTGCCATCTGTTTCCACCAATTCACTTAGATACTGTAAGGCCTTGGCGAATTCTTTTTGCTTATAATACTTCTTCCCTAACTCCAAAAGATCCAATGGTTCCTCCTTGAAACGTCACTCCTTTTTGGTAGAAAGCTTAGTCTGACAATTCTTAATCAGGCCTTCCATTGTATTTCTCACTTTATCAGTAACCTGAAACAAATACTCTTGCCCATAATCCACACAGGCCTTGTATTCTTCCAGGTTAGAGGAAGCTCGAACAACTCGAATCATGGAGTGGTCTTTTAATAATTCTACATCATATGATTTCAAAATATCCAGATACCTGTAACGGGCAGAATCATAAACTCCCGTTTTATAGTAAAAATCTGCAATATAGCGTTCTTTTCTCCGCAGCATCTGCTTACACTTATCGATTTTCTTCTGCGCCTCTTTGGTATATTTAGATTCTCCAAAGCTGTTTAAAAGTTCATTGTAATACTTAATGGCCTCATGGGCGGGCGTTAGATCTCGATCATAAGAACCTGGAAGCTGACGGTAGTGGGACTCAGCAATTCTAAAAGTTACGTAGTTCATCTTTTCATGCTTGGGGTGGATATTTCTAAACAACAAATAAGCGGCCCCTGCCTCCACGTAATTATCTTGCTCATATAAAATATCAGCATATAAAAGCTCAGCATGAGTGGCATAAAAGCTGTAGGGATACTTTGAACGAATGAGGTTTAACCTCTCAGTGGCCGCCAGATAGTGGCCATCTTTCATATATTGCATGGCCTCTTTATAGATAACTTCCGCCTCGGTCTTACCCGCCGGGCGCTCAGTGGCGCAGCCAAATATTAATAGCATGATACAAATTATTTTTTTCATTAAAACATCCCCAATTTTTCTTTTGCAATCCAACCACGAAAGCTTTCTGGATATTTGATAAATACCCAGTCCCTATCTTTTTCGCCCACTATAATTTTTTGCCCTGGAGCTAAGGCACCTATAGATGAATAGATACTAGATGGGCCTTCATAAATTTTAATCTCTTCTAAAGCAATACCAAAATCCATCTTTTTTAAATAAAACTTTGAGAAACTAAATGGCCCAAGCGATAGCAGCAATAAAATCACCGCCATATATAGGTTTTTAATAAATTTGCCCCTAAAAAGTAACACAATAAATATTAAAAGGGTCAGCGTCAGACCGGTGTAATAGGCAGGAGGTACTTTTAGTAGGTAGGAAAAAGTGGAACCAAAAACCCCACCAGATACACCAAGTTCCTGCACATTAAGATTATTTTTGATGGCGTCTAAATTATGGGAAACCTTGGGCAGATCAAATCCTTCTTGAAAGGCCTTCTCCATGTAATAGCGTCCTTGGGCATAGTCGCCTTGCTTTGCATAAATTGTTCCCAAATTGTAATAGAGGTGCCCGGAAGAAAATTGATCTTTCTCCTGCATTGAAAGCTCAATTGCCCCTTCCATATTCCCTTCAATATAAAGAGACTCGAGTGACTTTAAGACTTCTTCTGTGTTATTATTACTCACCGTATAAATATATCCTGCAATACACAAAAACAAACACTGATAGGAAGATAGCATGGAATTGGGGGCAAATTCAAAAGAAATTAGAGACCGAGTGAACGAATTGTTTTCTGCCATTTTAATAGAACAACAAAAGTTTATGCAGGTGAAAGCTCCCTCCCCAGAAAAGCATGACCTTTTGCAAAATGCGGTGGCGGACTTACAAAAGTATCGCGGCCAGGAAGCTATCTATCCCTATATTTCTTCCGGAAGAGGTCATGGGCCATTTACTGAACTGATCGATGGTTCTATTAAATATGATTTAATAGGGGCCATGGGAGTTAATCTTTTAGGGCATTCACATCCTCTATATATCAAGTCACACCTTGAAGCGGCCACCACTGATACCATGATGCTTGGTAATCTTCTGCCCTATAAAAGTCAGTTAAATTTAAATCGAATTCTTCTGGATTCAGTGAAAGGCACAAACCTAAAACATTTTTGGTTTTCCGGCTCCGGGAGCATGGCCGGTGACACGGCAATTAAAATACTTTGGCAAAAAACGGCCCCTAAATATAAAATTATTTCTTTTACCGGTGCCTTCGCTGGCAGATCTCTTGGAATGCTAAATATTACTCAAGAACCCAGCTATAGTGAGGGGGTTCCTAAAACCTTTGAAGTCCTGACGGTTCCTCATTTTGACTACCACGATCCCCAAAACTCTCTCGCCAATACTTTACGTGAGCTAAATAAGATTTGGGATAAAGAGCAGGATAATTTAAGCTCACTGGTGATTGAATTAGTTCAAGGTGAAGCGGGATTTGTATTTGGTACCCGGGAGTTTTATCGGGGTATTTTTGAATGGGCGAAGGAAAAAGGTATTTATATTTTTGTAGATGAGGTGCAGACTTTTGCCAGAACACCAGAACTATATGCTTTTCAGCACTTTGGACTGGAGAGTTATGTGGATATTGTCACCATTGGTAAGGCGTTACAAACCTGTGGCACCTTTTATAGCAACGAATTAAATCCCCGGCCTGGACTTTTAGGCGGGACTTTTGCCGGCGCTAATTCTTCTTTGGTGGCAGGAGAAAAAACTGTCCGCTACCTTCTGGAAGGAAATTTTTATGGAGAAAATGGGAGAATCCATAGGTTAGAAAAAACATTTACCAGTAAGCTGCAAAACTTGATGGAAAATGAACTTACAGGCAAAATTAGTGATGTCAGAGGAATAGGCCTAATGGTTTCTTTCCGAGTTGGGGATGGCAGCAAAGATTTAACCTTTAGGGTTTTAAATACCTTTTTTAAAAACGGACTAATTTGTTATAAGGGGGGTAAAAACCCCGCCAGAATCAGGTTTTTAATACCTCTTTCTATAACTGAGGATCACATTGAAGAGATTTTTAAGATTATCCAAGATTCCATTAACGAGGTGCTGTAATGTTTTTGCTTAGATCAGTTAGAAACTCTGATCTTGATGGCCTAAGAGAATTATCAGGCCTTGCTAACTTCATCAATCTTCCACCAAATATAAAAATGCTTAAGGAGAGGATTGAAAGCTCGGAAAGATCTTTTAAAAAACCTTCCTCTGATTTATCAAAAAATAATTACTTCTTTGTCCTAGAAGATTTGGATAAGAAAAAAATCGCTGGCGTTTCCATGATTCATGCCCAGCATGGAACAGAAAAGGAGCCACATTTTTATTTAAAAGAAGGAAAAGAGAGAAAGTACTCGGAAACCCTCAGACAAGGTTATATTCATGGCACGCTCACCCTAGGTCTTGACCATGACGGCCCAACAGAAATCGGCGGTTTGGTTCTTCACCCGGAATATCGGGGGAAAAAACTAGGTAAGCAACTCTCCTTGGTGCGTTTTCTCTTCCTTGGCATGCATCCAGAAAATTTCAAAGAAACCATTCACGCCGAACTCCTTCCCCCTTTTGATGATAATGGGAACTCCCCCCTTTGGGAGGCGATCGGACGTCGTTTTTTAAATATGGATTATAGTGAGGCGGATGAGCTCAGTAGAACCAATAAAGAATTTATTTTAAGCCTTTTTCCACGAGAAAAAATTTATGAGACCCTGCTTTCTATGGACGCGAGATCGGCCATTGGGAAAGTGGGAAAAGAAACCATCCCAGTAAAAAAGATGCTGGAGAAAATAGGATTTCATTATGCTGAGGAAGTGGACCCCTTCGATGGAGGGCCCCACTACAAGGCCAAGTTAAAAGAGATCAGCACTATTAAAAATATGTTTACAGGAGAGATCAGCTCCTGCAAAGACTTCTCTCCCACTAGCGCTAACAGTGTTATCATTACGCTACCAAGTGATGAGGGAGAATTTTTAGCGACTCAAATCAATGTCAATCTTAAAGGTGATAAGATCATCCCGGAAAGGGAGCTCGAGATTGGTTTTAAAACTTCAGGCATCTTTATATAAAAAAGGACGACAATGTTAATGAAATTTACCATCAAGGGAAATTATTTTAATGGCGACTTTAACTACCCTGCTCTAAATGGACCGGATGCCGCTGAAAAAATCATCATCCGCGAATGCCCTGCCGATTTAGCACTTAAACTTTGGGAATGCCCGATAAAGTATGGCCATGTGGATCCGGTAATTAGCTCAGCGGAAAAAGGTTTTAAAACCTGGCGCTCTATGCCAGTTCAGGAACGGATCAATCATCTAAGAAGATATCAAGAAGAATGTCTGGCGGCCAAAGAGGAAATTGCCACCGCCATTGCCCTGGAGACGGGGAAGCCTTATTGGGAATCCTTAACCGAGGCCGGCGCTTTAGCGGCAAAAATTGATGTCACCATAAAAGACTCGCTTCCTCGCATCGAGGAAAAACATATTGAAAATATTATGCCTGGAACCAATGGCCATATTTATTTTAGGCCCATAGGTCCTTGTTTGATTATTGGCCCTTTTAATTTTCCCTGTCATTTGGCCAACGGACAAATCACTGCTGCCTTAATTTCCGGCAACAGTATTATTTTCAAACCATCAGAAAAAACCTGTTACAGCGCTCAGGTTATGATCGATTGCTTTCATCGTGCAGGATTTCCTGAAGGAGTCATTAACATGATTCAAGGTGATGGCGAGATGGGCCGGCGTTTAATTAACGAAAAAAGTGTCAAGGGCGTTTTCTTTACCGGCTCTAAGGAAGTGGGGCAGAGAATTCTCTCCACGACTCATAAAGATCTCTCAAAAATGGTGGCCTTAGAACTTGGTGGTAAAAACTCCTCTATTATCTGCCAGGATACCAATATAGAACACGCCTTAAATGAAATGATCAAGGCCTGTTTTCTAACCGCAGGACAAAGGTGTACTTCGACTTCGCTAATTCCTATTCATGAAAGTATTCTTCCAGAGTTTTTGGAGAAATTTCACCAGCTGGCCAAAAGAATTGTCGTAGATCATCCCATTGAATATGAAAAAGAACCCTTTATGGGCCCGCTCATTGATCAGATGAGTGTTGATAATTACCTGCTCTTTGTTGGCATGGCCAAAAGGGAAGGCATTGAAGAGATCATGCGAGGAAAAGTTTTAAATAAAAGCTTTCCCGGACACTACGTTTCTCCCTCCATCCACCTGGCAAAAAGCATGGACCCAAAAAGTCATTTTCTGATGAGTGAAATCTTTGGCCCTAATGCCACCCTCCTCCCCTTTAGAGAAATCGAAGAGGCGATTGAAATCGTTAATGGCACGGAATACGGACTGGCCTCGGCGGTATTTACTAAAGATAAAAGCATTTATGAAAAATGTCTCAATGAGATCAATGCAGGAATTGTAAACCTAAACCGCTCCACGGTTGGAGCATCGGCCAGACTTCCTTTTGGCGGCATTAAAAATTCTGGAAATTACCGGCCGGCAGCGGTTGCCACCATTGATGCCTGTAATTTCCAACTTGTAAGTTTAGAAATCAGCTCTGATGAACCCGAAGACCGGGCAAAGATTATAGGTTTAGATCTTTAAGCGGCGAATTTGTTAATTAAAAGCCCCAAGCTCTTTATTTTTGCCTGGCCCTTGCTACCTGCCACTTCACGGTAGAGAGAGAGTATTTCCATTTGTCCCAGTTTTTGATTGGATGCTTTTAGCTTTTCCCGCTCTTTTAAAATAAACCCCGGGCCTCCTCTGACCTCTTCCTTTGTAATAACTGAGGGGAGCGGATCCTCCCGCTCCCATTTTTTGTGAAGAGATAAGAGTGGGGGTTTTTGCACAGGTCTTAGTCCGAGCTCACTAAGCTCTACTGCGAGTCTCTCTCTCATCAAAGCAGTTAAAGAAACTCTATTTAGACTGTGATAGATATAGGATAGATTCTCGATCTCCGTTGGAGTCATGAGCAGTAAAACATCGACAATTAAGGGGTTATCCCGAGAATTTTTTCTTTCCACAAATCCCTCTCGGAACCCTCGCCCATTACTTTACTTGTTTACTCGGTTAATAACCTAATTACAGGCACTTGTGATGCCTCTAGTCGAAAATTTCTATAGACAGATAGTACCAAAATGAGAGAAAAAATTCCTCACAACAAACTCAGTTGGGATGTGGCGCAGTGGTAGCGCAGTAGACTGTTAATCTATTGGTCGTGGGTTCGAATCCCTCCATCCCAGCCATTCTTTTTATATGATAGAAATCTTCTCCCCCGAATTCCAAAAGTCTATAAAAGAAAAGGTCTCTTTGAGCTACCTTGAGCTAATTGAAGATATAAGATCCGAGATCAAAGAAGGATTCTCCTCCACCTATCTGAGCAACACTTTTCTCGATGCCTTTAAAGAAATTATTCCAAGTAAAAAGCTAGATACCTATTCTCCCCTAAAATTTTATTGGACCCACCTTTTAAATGACCTGATCTATCTAATAGAGCTCCATGAAGAGGTAGAGGACTCTGAGCTTATTGAAGAGGAGATTTTTGGCTTTTGGGAAACCAGCGATTTTGCCAATGCCTTTTTTACCATGCTCGATGAAGGTAGATCGATTATAGATGTCTCGAATTCTTTTATCCCCCTGCTGGAAAATCAAATCCTGGCGTTCTTCTACTTACACCTAGAAGAAAGCACCACAGTCCCCCTGCTCTATACCATCTTCCCTGAAGTGGGAGATTTTAAAGCAAGAATTTACCTAACGGACACTCATAAGTATTGCACCGTACCTGGCATCCCTGATTCTTTTCCCTCACTTCCTTTAACAGAGATAACTCCAAAGAATCTATCATTCAATTTAAATGACAAGATCATAAAAGAGATGATCACAGATGGAGATTTCAGCGTAACTGAAGACTTATACCTACTTCCAAACGACACCAAAGGAATCGAAAAATTCGATACGTTTAAAAAAGATATACTTAGAGCGCTTGAAATCATTAAAGAGCACTCCCCAAACTCCTATAATACCTTTAAGTCATTCACTCACTCGCTCGTCCCGATCGATGAGCCGGGGATTGTCAGCTTTTCCATGCAATCGCTTCCCGGGTATTCATCCATTAATATGTTTGACCGGGATTTTGTGGATCTGATGGACGATCTCCTCCATGAAAATGGACACCACTACTTAAACACCTTTTTAAACTTCACTGATCTCATCACTGAAGATGATGATAAAATCTATTACAGCCCCTGGAGAAAAGCGCTGAGACCAATCCGTGGAATCTATCACGCCACCTTCACCTTTTTCTGGGCACTAAATCTCTTCGGTGATCTTCTAGACAAGGACCTGCCTCTCACTGAAGAAGAAATTGATAAAATAAAAACCAGATTCATTGAAGAGTACTACATGCTCTCTTATTGCTACCCTGATCTGGAGCACGCCTTCAACAATAAAAAAATCAACCAAGACGGAATGGATCTCATCAACCAAATCTATACTAGAGTCAGATCCTACGACGTAAAAATCGAAGAAGTTCTAAAATCGCTAAAAGATGATTCCTCCCTTTTGGCCCTCAAAAAAGACCTCGAGGAAAAAAGAAAAAAGTATACCCTACAATAAATTTCCAATCTTAAGATAGTTCTTTATAATTTTTGTATAAGGAATATTCATGAAAGATATAGAAAACAAAATTGCTAGGTTAAATCGTAAAAAGAGCAAAATATTTTACCTAAATTTATTCAATGTTTTCTTTCTTTTAGCTGTCGCCGTTTGGGCCGCTCGACAAGCAGATACTGAAGGAGAAATGGTTCTTCTTCTGTATTTAGCTATTAATCTAATTCTTGCCCTTTTCCTACTTTTTTCCAAGGTAAAACCAATAAAGATCAAAAATGAGGCACCTGAAAAATATTACAGGGAGCAAATTGACAGGACTATTACTGCAAATGATCTTGCCCAAATCATCTTTTTTATTCCGGTGGCCCTTAGCTCTCTTGGAATCTGGGCCATAGAATTTACCCACGATAACAAACCTGTCGTGTGGATTTACATTGTTATTTCTATTATTTGGTTATTAGCTCAATTTATTTGGTTTAAAATGAGAAAATTCCTCCGCAAAGAATATAAAAATATTCATAGGACAGATTTTCTTTCATTTTTTCATTTTTAAATTAGAGAGCGCTGAAAATTCTTTGCATTTCATTGGCGGGCATCATATCCCCCTTCTTACTGGCAATTTCGATACCTTTTTTGAGAGTTTCTAAGGCCTTATCTTTTTCACCCATTTCAATATGACATTTTCCAAGCAGTAGATAACCTTGAGAATATTTAGGATCAGTTTTTAAGGTCACTTCAAGATGCCTAACCGCCTTCCCAAACTCTTTTCTTTTAAAGCTGATATCCGCTATGCCAAAGTTGGCGATGACATCTTCACTGTCAAGTTCAAGAACCTGGTGAAACATCTCTTCCCGTCTAAGGAGCTCTTGGTCAACTTTTTCAACCTCTGTTTTTTTTGCGTGACTTTCAAAGCTTTTAACCGTGGCCTTGGCCTTTTCCTCTTCCGCCTCTTCAATTCTTCCAAGCTTCATCAGATACAGCGATTTATTGGTGTGTCCCATGATTGCAGTTGGATCCACGGAAATAAGCCGATCCATCCACTCAATGGCCTCATTATATTTCTCCAGCCTACCTAAAATCACCCCTAAGGATTCGTAGGCATCCGCTAGGGTGGGATCGATGGCCACCGATCTCTCCAGTAGATCTAAGGCCATGTCATCATCGCCCTGTTGAAAGAGCTCCACCCCCCGGTGATAGAGCTCAAGCGCCTTATCAGCTCTAGTATTTTTTTTGAGGTAGGGAAGAAATACGACCTCTGCATTTAAGATAATTCCCTCTAGTGATAAATCTATCTTTTTGCCTTCTAATCTGAAGTTTCTAAAAAGCGTGGCGCGAAGATAGTTCTCGCTCTCTATACTGACAGAGCTTTGAATCACACCGCCCTTTCTCCCTTCAACTGCAAAAGGTTTATGGTAAAAATCCTTGCCTAGCAGTTCATCAACTTTAAGTAGCACTGGAAAATATGCGGCACCTTTAAAGGTATTGATCTTAGCAGCAGTCTCCTGTCCTAAAAAGCACCCCTTCTGATAAGAGACGGCCAGCTCATTTAAATAGCTCTCGTTAACCAGAGAGTCCGTCTCTTCAAGATAGGGATAACCACTAATACAATGAATCGTTTCAAGTTCATCTTGATTTAAATCGAGAAAGGGTAATACCCTTACCTTGTTTAAATTTTCTCCCCAGTAGAGATGGCCGGTCTCGCCAAAAAGCTCCAAGGAGAAGTATTCACCTTTTTCTAAGTTTAACTTTATGGGAGTCAGCACTAGCTGTGGTTCTTGATCCCATTTTTCTATCTCCACCTCATCCATAATGATAAATTTTTCAAAACTCGTGATGGTGATCTCAGATAGTTTTTTATCAACCATTAAAATAAGGTAATCTTTCATCTTGGCCAGGTGGAAAAAAGAGCTTACTTTGCCCGTGCGATCGAGCCTGGCGGAGAGCTGTGACTCTCCTGGTGATAATTTTTCTAGATCACTGGTTACCTGGCCCTGGAAAAATCTTTCCCGGTCGGCCCCGGTTATTTTAAAGAAATCGAAATTTTGGATGGATACTTTCCCGCCTTCAAAGCGAAGATGGTCTAAATTCATACGGAAAAGGATTCACCGCAACCGCAAGTGTTAGTGGCATTAGGATTTACGAAGATGAAACCTTTCCCGGCAAGACCGTCTTTAAAATCTAGGGTTACACCCTTTAAATAGATGGAAGATTTGGGATCGATGAGAACGGGGATTTCCCCATATAAAAAAATATTGTCCTTTTCCTTCTTTTTATCAAATTTGATATCATAGGAAAGACCTGAGCAACCCCCACCGACGACTCCAACCCGAAGTCCAGTCTCATCAGAGGTTTCCTCATTTTCAAAGATCTTGGCTATTTCGCCTAGGGCCTTTTCTGTAACTTCAATAATTTTCACGTTTTCACTCACCTTAAAGATTCCTTTTGAGGTATATCACATTATATCATTTTATCCAAAATCAGGCGGCCTTATGGGAATGCTTTTTATTTTCAATAAGTTGAAAACAGGCCTGAGAGAGCTCTCTTTTAGCGTCTTTTAGGTTTACATAAACATCTGAGGTATTTAGCCAATCGGATGGAACATCCTTTGCCCCCAATTCTCCGACTAAAATCACAGGAAATTTCTTGGCGTGATTTTGAAGGAAATTCAAGGCCTCAGAATTACTCTCAAAATCCCCCTGAAAAATAAGAGCATCAATATTAATGAGCGATAAATTCTCTATCCCCTCTTCCGGGGTCTTTGCGAGAAATACCGTTATCCCATCCTCAGCTAGAGAATCTCTAATTTCTCTAAATTTGGCGTCTTCTTCATCCATCATGAACAAGACCTTGGGACTGTAAATATGAGACACCATGACTACCCCTATTTAGTTATCATTATAATACAGTAGCGACACTGGGCATAATAAAGCCTAAATAAGATTTATTTAAAAAATGGAAGGTTGCACAATTTAAAGATGTTATCTATGTTGCCCAGCATGATTGATAAGACTAAAATATAGAGAAACAGCATTTATAGTGATATAAGTTGCGTAAATAATATTACTTTTAGGTGATCGATGGCAGATGAAAATATTATTGTGGCAAACCCTTTTCACACGGCAAAACTAAAGCCTAAAAGAAAAGGCAAGAAACCACCCAAGCTTTTAGCAGTAGTCCATCAAAGTGGCTGTACTGGCTGTGAAGTTTGTATTGCCGGCTGCCCGGTTGATTCTATTGAACTAGTACCTGGACCTAATCCCAATAATCCTGGCTTTCAACAGACCGTTGAAATCGATTTAGAGAGATGTATTGGATGTCAGAACTGCTCTCAAGATTGCCCCTGGGACACCATCACTATGTATGAGCACAACGATGCTTTTACCGCCTGGGGCCCAGAAACGCTCTATTCCAACCTCTATATTTCAGAAAAAAAGCTAGATGATCTAAACGAAGAATATGGCATTAAGGAAGAGGAACCCGAGAAGATCGAAGCTTAATAATAAGTCCTGTAATAATCAAAACTATTGATACTATTTGCGAATAGGAAAGTCCCCAGCTGGTTATACCTCTGATTTCATCGCCTCTTAAAAACTCCAGTAGAAATCTAAGTACTCCGTAGCCAATAAAGTAGAGGGCGAAGAGATTATTTTTGCGACTTTTCCACAGAAGATATCCCAGCAGAAATAACCCTAGGGACTCATAGAGTTGCACGGGATGGCGAAACTTATCATGCAGGTGAACGGCCCAGGGTAAGGTGGTATCTTTACCAAAACAGCAACCTGCGAGAAAGCAACCAAGCCTGCCGAGACCTTGGGAAATACAGATGGGGATGGAGAGGATGCCCAGATCCTTTAACTTTATATCCTCGCCCAAATACCAAAAGATTAAGAAGTATAAAAGGCCAAAGATGATGCCTCCGTAAAAGACAAATCCTCCTCCAAACCAAAAGCTCCCGTGGGTTAAATAATCTGGACTGGAGATTAAAAAGAAAACCTTGGCGCCAATCCAGGAGCTTAAAAAACTGCCCCAAAATAGGAGATTGAAGGTTTGTGCGGGTAATTTGAGCAGGGATTTGCTGAGATGAAAACCAACTCCCCAGGCAATTCCCATAAAGAGCGGGTAGCTATAAAAATGCAAGTCACCTAGACTAAACAGTATCGGTAGCATTTTTCTTTTGGAGGAGTTCAATGAAAAAATCGATCAGTAGAAGTGCGGCACCAATCGTGATGGAACTATCTGCAACATTAAAAGCGGGAAAGTGATGGTACTTATAATAGAAATCTAGAAAATCCACCACATAGCCCATGGCAAAGCGATCCATTAAATTACCGACCGCACCCGCAAAGATGAGGGTGTAAGCAAGGCCGAGCATGAGTCGATCTTTTCTTGTTTTCCAAATTAAAACCATTAAATAAATGCATACCAGAACCGGCAGGGCCAAAAAGAGAATCCTGCGCCAATGATCGGCAGCACCTGCTCCCATACCAAAGGCCGCTCCGGTATTTCTAACGTAGGTAATGCTAAAAAAACCCTTGATGACTGAAGTGGACTCACCGAGAGCGTAGTTTTGCTCAATCGCCACTTTAGTGAACTGATCCACCAGGATCAGGCCAGCAATTATCAGACAAAAAGTCCAAATACGTTTCATTAATAGTAATCCTTAGGGCTAACCCCATATTTTTCAATTTTTCGCAGGAGGGTTTTCTTGGGAATATTGGCCTTAATGGCGGTTTGATTTATTTTTCCCCGATTTAGTACCAAGGCCTGAATAATAAATTCCTTTTCAAACAGATCCTTGGCCTCTTGAAAATTTAATCGGGGCTCACCATCCACCTCATGAGAGGCAAAAGAGAAGCTATACCCCTCACTATTTATGGTGATCTCCTCATCGAGTACGGATTGTTGAATCCTATTAAAATCAATTTCCAGGTCATCTTCTGGGCCCTTTTCTACCAGTGATTTTTTAGCACCTATTTTAACGGTGTCCGGTAGGGCGGAGAGGGTGATATAATCTGAAGTCTCAATAATAAAAGCGTGCTCAACAACGTTTCTAAGCTCTCTAATATTTCCCGGCCAGGAATAATTTTTAAGCGCCTCCTTGGCCTCAGGAGTAGTGCCTGTAATCTCCATATTGTGAACAGAGTTAAAATAATTAATATAATATTCCACCAGGTGTGGAATATCAGAGACTCTGTCGCGAAGTGGGGGAAGAAAAACCGGCAGAACATTTAAGCGGTAAAAAAGATCCTCCCTAAAGTTTCCTTCTTTAATCATTTGCTCAAAAGACTTATGAGAAGCGGCAATAATTCGAACATCCACTTTTATCTCACGGTTAGCACCGACCGGAGTAAAGGTTTGATCTTGCAACACTCGCAGCAGTTTTACCTGCATCCCCGGACTGATATCGCCAATCTCATCGAGAAACAGTGTTCCCCCGTTAGCGTATTGAAATTTACCCAGCCTTCTCTCATTTGCTCCAGTAAAGGCCCCTTTCTCGTGGCCGAAGAGCTCACTTTCTATAAGTGTTTCAGGAATGGCCGCCAGGTTTATGGTGACAAACTTTTCATCTTTTCTCGGCCCATTGAAGTGTATCGCCCGGGCAACGAGTTCTTTCCCGGTTCCGGATTCCCCTCTAATGAGAACTGGTGTTGGAACCTTGGCAAGTTTGGAAATAATATTAAAAACTTTTACCATTACGTCAGATTCACCGACAAATTTATTACTATCATCTCCTCCTAGCGATAAACTAGGGGCGGAAAAGGCAGAGGTCTCAACCAGGGATCTCGCTTTTAATGCTCGCTTTATTAGAGCAACCAGATTTTCCGAGCTGATCGGTTTTTCGAGATAGTTATAGGCCCCTTCTTTAACCGCTTTGACGGCATCGGAGACATTTGAATAGGCGGTGAGGATTAAGACAGTAATAGATGGATCGTGTTTTTTGATTTCCGTAAGGGCCGTGATCCCATCCATCTCTGGCATATTCACGTCCATCACCACAAGGTCATATTTTTCTTGGTAGACTTTGCTTAGTGCCTCTTTTCCATTGTCGGCCACATCTACATTAAAATGGTGAAACTCTAAGGCCTGCCGGATATTTTCCTGCAACACTTTATCATCATCAACCACTAATACCTTATGCATAATATCTCCTAAGCATTAACTAACT
>SMWT01000010.1 GCA_004356615.1 Deltaproteobacteria bacterium
ATGGCAGCTAGTTTTTTAGAGAACATATTAACGGTAGGGTTGGAATGTCGACTGTAGAGGTAGTGATCCTGGATCTCACCCCGGAATACTTTTTCCATATCATCGGGGTCTAAAAAGGTGGTTGTAGCAGCGTGGTTAATGTCAGGAACCACTCCCCCCATCTCACCGAAGTATTAAATATCTCTGATTCTCTGTACGTTTTTATCCATTTTTATGCCTCAGGCCCATAATAATGGAAACTGGCCGCCTTTTGTAAGGTTATTGAAAAAAATCATTAGTGATATTTATCATTAACATTTCAGGACTTTCATCCTAAGTATCTGATATTACATTAGCTTTTGCTGCCAATAATGATGACTCAGTAGCAGAAATAATTTGAGTATTGAAACTTTTGTATGGTAAGTAGAATGATAGGAAGAGGTAATATGAAAAGACCAAATATTTTATGGGAACTCAAGGAAAAATCACAGGCCATTATTGAAGATTTAGGGGAAAAAATACCTGCTAAATTTCAACTAAGACTTGGCGAGCTGGGACTTTTAAAGTCACAACCTATCACATGCCTTAAAAAAACCCCTTTTAACGGTCCCATTCTTTATCAAGTCGGTGATGGTGTTATTTCACTGGCCCGCGAGGTAGCGGAAAATATTTATATAACGAGAAAAAAGAATGGATAATGTCCTCCTCATAGGAAAACCCAACTCAGGTAAAAGTCTTTTATTTAATCAACTGACTGGACTCAAACAAAAAGTTGCTAACTTTCCCGGTGTTACCGTTGAAATTAAATCAGGAAGTTTTGATAATATCGGTCTCATTGATTTTCCTGGGATCTACTCTCTAACTCCACTCACTAAAGATGAAGAGATTGCGCTTGAAAAATTTCGGGAAGCAATAGAAAAAAATGATGTTTCAGGAGTTGTCTGTATTCTTGATGCCACCAGGCTGGAAAGAAGTCTGGTGATTGGCCTGCAAACCCTAAACTACGCCAAAGAAAATAATGTTCCCGTCATCTTCGCTTTGAATATGATGGATGAAATTCAGGCCAATAAATCTTCAATTGATGTCAATTCTTTAAGTCGTGAGCTGGAGGTAGAAGTCGTACCTATCTCGGCCAAGAAAAAAGTAGGCCTTGATATTTTAAAAAGTGAAATTAAAAATATGCTTAAATCTCCAAATGATTATCTTCCCGGTAACGTTTGGAAAGGCAATGATGTTTTAGTTAAGTCCCGCGAGCTAAACCAGACCTATGGCCCAAAGACTGACGTTATTTTAAAAAAGCAAAACTTCTTAGATAAAATTTTCTTAAATAATTTTTGGGGCGGAATCATGTTTGCCCTGATTATGATATTTTTATTTCAAGCAATCTTTACCTGGGCCACCCCTTTAATGGACCTGGTGGAATTAACTCTTGCCTGGATGGGACAAGTTACCTCTTCAGTTCTTCCCGATGGTGTTTTCAAAGATTTTATTAACGAAGCTATCTTTGGTGGAGTGGGGTCCTTTTTAGTTTTTGTACCGCAAATTTTTATCTTAACATTCATTATTGGGATTCTTGAAGATAGTGGTTATATGGCCCGCGCTTCAATCATCTGTCACAAACCGCTAAGCTTTTTTGGCCTTTCTGGTAGAAGTTTTATTCCTTATTTAACGGGGCATGCTTGTGCTATTCCCGCAATATTTGCGGCGAGAACTATTGAATCTCCAAAGAAAAGATTAATAACAATTTTAACGATTCCCCTAATGGCCTGTTCAGCAAGGCTTCCTGTTTATGCGCTTTTAATTGCTGTTTTAATCCCGAATAAGACTTTTTTCGGGGGGGTGTTTGGATATCGCGGTCTGGCCTTCTTCCTATTATACTTTTTTGGACTAGCAGTTGCCCTAATCGTAAGTGGCCTACTCTCAAAAACAATAAAAAGCGAAGCTGACACACCCTACATAGTGGAGCTTCCACCATATAGAATGCCCACTCTAATCCCTCTTGTTAGAAAATCGATTTCGGCCGCCTGGGCCTTTTTCTCCAAGGCCGGCCCTATAATCTTCATGGTTACCCTCGTGGTTTGGGTACTTGGTTATTTCCCCAACGGTTCTGGAAATCTAGAAAACTCATGGCTCTCTCATATCGGTCAATTTCTAGAACCTATTTTTAAACCTCTAGGCCTTGATTGGAAATATGGCGTGGCCATCCTCGCTTCCTTTTTGGCCAGAGAAGTATTTGTCGGAACTCTTGGAACATTCTATGGTATTGAAGGTGCGGATGAAAATATCGGCGGCCTTTCAGAATCAATCCAGGCAGATGGGTTATTACCTGCTTCAGGATTTGCCCTTTTGGTTTTTTATGCCATTGCCCTACAATGCGTATCAACCCTGGCCGTTTTAAAAAGAGAGTCGGGCAATAAGATGTTTCCTATTTGGGTCTTTGTAGGCTACACCACTTTGGCCTACGTACTAGCTTTTTTGACCTATAATATTGTCTTGTTTTTTTCTTAAGACTTTATCGATTTCCATTACTACTAAGGCCGATAGAGCAAACATTCTCCATATTTCCTAGGGGAAACTGGAGATACTCCCAATATCTTTTCCATGAAAGGATTGTGCATGGACCACAGATGTAGCAGTTGCGCTGCTAGAGTTCCAAGAACTAAAAACGGGTTTCTAAGCGGCCCAATGGTAAAAGTGGACCTTTTTATTCCAAAATAAAGCATTAGGAAACATTAGTAAATGAGAGATTTGCCATCCTTTTTTAACTACTGCAAAATATATTATACTCTGGGAATTTAGATGAGGTTTTTCGCATTAATTTGGTTGGTTTTACTCTTTTCTTGTGGGATTTTTAAGTCCAAGAATAAAATCATATCCATTGACACAACTCCTCGTGGGGCCAAGGTTTACTATCAAATAGAAGGAAAAGAGAAAAAAGAATCCCTAGGAAAAGCTCCTCTATTTCAGGAAGTTTCTAACAAAGAAAAAGGGACTTACACCTTTATGTATCCAGATACTAATAATGAATGGAAGTTTTCCGGCATTAAGGAGAAATATTCAAAGGCCTGTGGCTATATTGGTAAAGAGAGTATCTCAAGTTTCTGGGAGAAGCGAAAAAGCGAGGGATATGGGAAAAAGGTATTAGGTTCTATTAATCCCATGGAATCTTTGATTAAAGGAAAAAGACATGAATGTATTGATTTAGTTCGCGTCAAAGTCCCTCACATGAAATATTTAGGGGAACTAGAATGTAAAACTTATTTAGTAATCCCCCCTAAAAGTGGTTACCCTAAGTTCTCTCATACAATGGCCAAGGCATGGCGTGATCAAGTTTTTGCAAAAAATAAAAAGAAATGTGACAAAGTGATACTGCCCGCAGCTGCGCAATCTTACATGTCCTTTTTGGGCATTGATTCGCTAGACCCACCAAAAGATTTGTATGAAATTACCTATAAAAATATTTTCAAATTAGGGGAAAAATTTAAGGCCACCCACCTAGTCTTTTTATCTTATAAATCAAAAGGAGATTCTCAAACAGTAACCCCTAAAATATATGACATTCATGAAGGGATAATTGACCCCAAGACCCCATCTACCGTTTTTAAAATAGATATTAAGAAAAAGGGCCTCTCTAACTTTTTATTTAGAACCTTTCGGTTTCTTCCCAACGGTGTGGCCGTCCAGGTAAATACCTTGAATAGATTATGGGGTGAAAACTCAGACAAGGTAGCAATTTCTAATATTTATGACAATTTTAAATTTGGTATTACCCTTGATAATATTCAGTTTCCCCAAAATCAATGGATGTTTAATAAGATGATTGCCCCTGTTTTCACGTTTGGCCGATGGGGGCGGGATATCGATATGAACGTCTATGGCCTGACCATTGATTTAAAACTTTTTTTGCATCTTCCTCCAGGCGGGGTCTTTGTATTTCGCATAGGGGGTGGTGGTGCTTATATAAACTCAACAGCAGAGGACTATAATTATGAATCCTCAGTATGGACCTACTTGGCAGATATCGGGCTTGAGTTCTACTTTTTTCCCTGGGAAAGAATCTATTTGACTGTGGGTTACAAAGTGTATGCGATTGATCCAGCTAAGGTACAGGTTGGTGGCATACAAGTTACTGGCGAAAGCCACGTCTTTTTTGAACTAGGATATTTCTTCCCTGAGCTTAGAATGCTGGCACGTAAGGTGCTATAGCCAAAAAAGATTGCCAAAGTCATGAATTCATCCCTCATTCACGGTAGTAAAATGCCAAATTTTGTTATACATCAGGTTAACCTTATAACCTTGGTGACGCGATGAACCACATCCTTGGATTTCTTCTTTTTTCTCTAATTCTTTCTGCTCAAGCAGCAGAGGTTCCTAAAGTTTTTTATGGAGAGGATGATCGCTATAATATTGAAAATTCTCCCGATACCAGATTTCAAATCTTAGGGAGGTCTGTCGCCCATATGGTTAAGCAGGAATTACTTGCACCGGCCTTTGGAGGGGTATTAACCGAAATTTCCGTAAGACCTCTTCATGAGAGATTTAATATTTGTCTTGATCAAAGGTATGCCAAAAATATCTCGGCAGGAAACTGTTCAGGATTTCTGGTAGCACCAGATCTATTAGTAACAGCAGGCCATTGTGTTTGGGGGCATGTTAGTTGTGCAGAAAATAAATGGATCTTTGATTTTAGAAATGACTTTATCTACAACGGAGGAAATCCTGACCTGGCCTTCGTTTCGACTGAAGATGTTTATGGTTGTAAGGAAATAGTAAATAGAAAATATGCTAGGGAGACCACTAAAAATGATTTTGCTCTTATAAGACTAGATAGGCCGGTAACTGATAGAGAACCCTTAAAATTTAGAACTAAAGGAAAAATAAAAGATGACTCCGAAATTGTCATGATTGGGTTTCCGCTAGGTTTGAGCGCAAAAATTTCCTACCAGGCCAAGATCATCGAAAACGATAATCCTTTTTATATGAAAACCAACCTTGATTCCTTTACCGGAAATTCTGGTTCCCCGGTTTTTAATAAAAAAACGGGAATAGTAGAAGGAATCCTGGTTAGAGGAGAGCTAGATTTTAATTCCCACGCAAGTGACGATTGTTATGAAGTTAAAAAATGTCTGGAAACCGGTGAGGGTTGTGAAGGTGAGGATGTAACTAGAATCACTGTTATCCCCGAGTTAGCTCCCGGCATGACCCCTCCAGAGATTGTTCTACCTGAAGAACCAGATGATGAGATAGATTTGGGTGACTATCATGACGATTTAGATGGTGATGAAATCAACTGGGACTGCTACATCAACAATGAAAATTGCAGCGAAGAAGATCAAGGGACTTCTTAAATTCTATTTTCTCCACCAGAAACACTTAGGGATCTTACAGCTTTTTAGGTATTCACCCTTAGCACCTGCACATCTAAGTAATGCTGCTTTAAATGCCAACTCGTGATTCTTTGAAATTGCACCTTTTCCTACCTCGCGGGTAGTATTAAATGAAATGCATATGATAAGGCCCTTTGCTGTTAAGTCATAAGTGGTATCGAAAGGGAAAATTTCATCATCGAATTCATCTTTTACAGTGAGATCGTAAGTAGTGTCAAAAGGGAAAATCTCATCATCAAATTCATCTGCGAAAAGGTTCATGCTAGATATAGCAAATAGAACCAAGAGGAGAGTAGTTTGTAGTTTATTCATTTCAATTCTCCTTACCTAGTATTTCAACACAAAACCAAACCAAATGGGTCCAGTAAATAAATTTGATTTAGCCTAGATATTATGAATATGATTAATATATCTAGGAGTTTTTATGAAAAAATATCTCTATCTAATTCTATTAATTTTTCCCCTGCTTTCTTTTGCAAATTGTATTGAATTTAATGGCCGCTACAAATGTTCTAGCAGTGAAGGTAGCACTCAAAGATTTTTTACTACGGAAATAGATGATGGAGTCTATATCTATGAATTTGCTGAAGATAATCATGAAACCATGACCTTTTTTGCTGATGGCCTTGCAAGGCCATTTGAGCTTACCGAAGAAGGGATGAAGATTATAGGAATGATCACCAGTCAGTGCAGCTCAAATGCTTTAAATTCCCATTTCACTGGAAGATTAGAGGGGGATAGCGGTAAGGTGAAAATCAATATGCAGACCTCGCAAGATGAAGGGAAAATAAGCAATGTAATTGAAATTTTCTACAACGGCATGCAGATTCAGACGGTGGAAGAAACTTGTGTGCCTCTTTAGATGGCCCATATTTCTTCTATTTCCCCTTATTTCCCACGCCTTCTGCCCAGATATTAACGGCGAGTTTGTCTGTAATTCCCAGGGCCTGGAATTTCAAGAAAAAATGCAAACCAGAGTTGAAAACGGAATATATATTTACAAGTTCCATTTACCAAGCGGAGAGGTTACCACCCTGTATGCTGATGGAGTAAAAAGGCCCTACCAGGTAGAATTTGAGGAAGTCTCTTATAAGGGAACAGTTGAAAATAACTGCATAGATGGTAAA
>SMWT01000118.1 GCA_004356615.1 Deltaproteobacteria bacterium
CCTTACTGCCTATAGCTAAAGAAGAAAAAATTATTCCCTATATGCTTACCCCACACGATCTAACCTTCCACCAAATGGCAGAGCAATTCGGGCTTGAATATAACCTTGTAGAAAGTATTGATGAGCTAAAGACCTGCTACCATAGGGCGCTCGATAGAAAAGGCCCCCACCTAATTGAAATACGGGTCGACAATACTTTGAATGTGGAAATTTACAAGAAACTGCGAACCGTTAAGCTATGAATATAAAACCCTATCTCTTGGCCATCAGGCCTAAAACCTTAACCGCATCTATTGGGCCTGTTTTACTTGGCCTATTTTTCGCTAAATTCGAACAAGGTTCAGTGGATTTTTTAATTGCCACGATTACGCTGGCATGTGCACTCTTAATGCAAATGGGAACTAATCTGGTTAACGATTATTTTGATTTCAAACGGGGCATTGATGGGCAAAAACGACTTGGCCCAATCCGGGCCACCCAAGCAGGACTCATTAAACCACAGCTAGTTAAAAGAGCTTATCAACTTTTATTTACCATCTCCTTTATCCTTGGAATTTTTCTCATGTGGCATGGCGGCCTGCCTATTGTCTTAATTGGCATGGCATCCCTGCTTGCCGCCTATGCTTATACCGGCGGCCCCATCCCTCTTTCACATTTTGGGCTGGGTGAAGTTCTGGCGCTAATATTTTTTGGGCCTATTGCAGTTTGGGGAACATATTTTCTGCAAACTAAATCCATAAGTCTTACTCCTTTAATTTTAGGCCTAGGCCCAGGATTTATTTCAGCAACCATCATGGGGATAAATAATTTACGGGATACCAAGTCAGATACCTCATCGGGAAAATTCACCCTCGCGGTTTTCTTGGGTGAAAATAAAATGAAGGCCTTGTTAATGCTTTTTATTTGCTCTAGTGCGGCGATACCATTTTTTTATATGTTAAAAATGAAAAAAATCGGCCTTATCCTGCCAATCTTAGCTCTTTTCCTTTTCTGGGCCAACTGGAAAAGGATATATACTGGACCTATTGATGCCGGCCTAAATAAGGCCTTGGCAAGAACTGGCCTTTATATGTTTTTATACGGGCTGTTATTTGGTTTAGGATTTGTTTTATGATAACCGCCGCCCAATATAATTTTTTTGAACATAAATTCAAATCTCCCATGGCCATAAAAGGGAATTTACTAGGAAAAAAGCAGGGTTACTTTTTAAACCTTATAGACTCCAAAGGTAATGTCGGGGTAGGTGAACTCTCCCCGCTAGCAGGACTCTCCAGCAAAAGTTTAACCGAAGTTAAAGCTGATATGGGCCATGTCCTAGGACAGATTTTAAAAACACCAATCAATCTTTTGCAGATTGATTTTAAAAAACCATACTTCAATCTTTTTGACATAGAAAACCATGATTCCAATATCTTATTTTGTATCGAGGGGGCCCTTCTCTCCCTACTTGAGACAGCTCATCCAGAGATTTTAAAAGTTTTTTTTAAGCTTCAAGATTTCGATCTTTCCGTTCCTCTAAATGGATTATTTATTGATGAAGAACTGGAAAAAACCATGGAGGGTTGGGAATCCCAAGGTCTAAAGGACATCAAAATCAAAATAGGACGACGGTCTATAAAAGAAGATCTTGCTCTTATTTGGAAGATCTATAGAAAAACTAAAGGAAAAATAAATTTACGTCTTGATGCCAATCAAAATTTTGATTTGGAGGACTTTTCCTTTTTCGCCAAAAACCTCCCTCTTCAGGTTATCGACTATGTAGAAGATCCCGTTAGAGAAATAGACCAGATTGACACCGACCTTAAAATCCCTATTGCCCTTGATGAGACCCTGCAAAATTTCCAGCACCTTAAGTCTCCCCATGTTAAAGCATGGGTCATAAAACCATCTCTTGCTGGGGGTTTTTCTAAAGCTATTGAGCTTATTGAAGAAGGGGTTAAAAGAGATATAAAAATCGTAATCAGCTCTGCCTTTGAAAGTAATCTATCTTTAAGATATCTAGCTCTATTGGCCCACTATCAAAACACTTTTACAGCGACGGCCTGTGGATTAGATACCTTTCGTCATTTTATTAATGATGAAAGTAGAAGAAAACCCTATATCAAGCGGGGAAATATCCATTTCTAAAGCGTAAAAAGAAGTTTAAGCTTCTCTTGTATCATTAAGATTAAGGATGTTTTAATGCTTAGACTAATTCCTTTGGTTCTTCTTATTTCATGCGCTAGATATAATCTGGCCCATCAATGCAACCTAAAGAGCTGTAAGATTCATAAAAATTCGGTAAAAACTGCTAAGACGAAGAAAGAGCTTAGGCCCCGTTACCAATGTAAAAAGGACAAGAAAGAAGGAAGGTGCCTCTGGGTCAAAATTTAAGTTGACTTACGCAAAACTTACGCTTACCATTTTTTTATGTCGCTTACCAAAAATCAAAAACAGGTTCTAGATTTTATCGAGTCCTACATAGATGTTAATGGCTACTCTCCCACGCAAAAAGAAATTAAAGACCACTTCTGCCTTAAGTCCTATGGCTCAGTTCAACGCTACCTCAAATACCTCAAAGATGCCGGCCATCTTGAATCTGACTGGAATCAAAGGAGGGGCATCAAACCTATAGTGCAAGAATCCATGAATATGGAAATCCCCCTGGTTGGAGAAATCGCTGCAGGCGATCCGCTCATGGCCATCGAAAACACCCAAGATAAAATTGAAGTTCCCCTCTCTTTAGTCCCGGGAAACCATCTTTACTTCGCCCTTAAAATCAAAGGTGAATCCATGATTGAAGAGGGCATTTTTGAGGATGATATTGTCATTATCAAAAAACAAAATCAGGCGCGAAATGGACAAATTATCGCTGCGGTAATTGATGGTGAGGCCACATTAAAAAAGTATTATCCCGAAAATGGTCTAGTTAGGCTAGTACCCGCCAACAAGGATTTTGAAACCATTAAAGTAGATCCTATGGAAAAGAACTTTGGACTTGCCGGAGTATTAGTGGGACTGCTTCGCTCCTATCACTAAATAACAACAACTTAGATTATTTCTTTTCTTATTTCGATGTGTTAAAAACTCTCTTATGAATTTCTCCCTTCTTGAAATTTTCAAAAGAAAATCCCACCTCCCACTTTTAGTAGGTGATAGGCCTTTTACCTATTCAGAAGTCTGGGAAGAATCTAGAAAAACCGCTTATCAGTTTCAAGAAATGGGAATCAGCAAAAAAGATCGTGTAGGGCTTTTAATAGAACAAAATGAAAACAGTCTTTTTCATATGCTAGGACTATTGATGATTGGAGCAACTCCGGCGCTAATCTCTCCTAAATCCTCTACAAGCGAGAGGGCCTATTTTACCCAAACCGCCGGACTTAAAACCATACTAAAACCAGAAACGTTAAAAGTTGAAAAACTAACTCCCATAGAAAATATAGAAACTGGAATCATTCTCTTCACCAGCGGGAGCACCGGAAATCCTAAGGCCTTAGAGTTAAGCTTTGATAACTTATACTATTCTGCCAAGGGCAGTATTGATTTTTATAAAATAGGAAAGGAGGATAAATACCTTTTAAACCTTCCTTTAAATCATATTGGTGGGTTGATGGTTTTTATCAGATGCCTAATATCTGGCGCCCAGTGTATTTTGTCTCAGGAAGATTCCATTTTAAAACATAGGCCTAGTATCTACTCCTTGGTTCCCGCACAACTTATCAGACTATTAAAGAATAAAGAACTCAGCTCTATTTTAAAAGATTCAAAGGCCATTATCATCGGAGGAGATCGACTACCAGAAAAGTACTTTGATAAAACGCTCCCCATCTCCCTCACCTATGGCCTAAGTGAATCCACCGCCCAAGTGGCGGCCTCCATCCCTGGCACCAAAGAAATGAAGATTCTCCCCCATCGGGAAGTTCTTATAAGAGATAATGGGCAAATAGGCATTAAAGGCACAACTAAATTTAAAAACTATCTCATAGATGGAAAAAAGACCTCCTCTGATAGTATTTACTGGACACAAGATATCGGAACCTTAAAAGATGGAAGACTTGAAGTATTAGGAAGGCTCGATGATTGTTTTATCTGCGGCGGGGAAAACATGGTACCCGCAGAGATTGAGAAGGCCTTTTTAAACATTGATAAAATTGAAAGGGTAAAAGTTGTTCCCATTAGAAATGAAGAATATGGCCATATTCCTGTGGCCTTTTACCAAGCAGATGAACTGGTTGAGGATTTAAAGATAAAACTAAAAAGATACCTTCCGGTTTATAAAATCCCTAAGCATATTTTCAAACTAGAAGATCACGATATAAAATGGCCAAAAAATAAGTTAATCGAACTAGCACAAAGAAAAATAGATGTTGTTACATATTAAAAAATTGGGAAATCCCAAATCTCCCCCCATATTATTTCTCCATGGATTCATGGGGCAGGGAAGCGACTGGACTGATCTTGCCCAAGATCTTTCAAAGGATTATTACTGCCTGCTGCTAGATTTACCAGGACACGGAGACTCTCCAAGTTTTGACCTTAAAAGCTTTAAAGAGGCCGCTCAACTGATCATCGACTCTATTAGTGATCTGGGCGAAAAGTTTAATTTAATAGGCTATTCCATGGGTGGCAGGATGGGACTCTACCTGATTTTGAATTTCCCTCACCTGTTTAATAAAGCGATTATTGAGTCGAGCTCTCCTGGAATAAAAGACGACCAAGAGAGAGAAATTCGCTTTCAGCAAGATAGATCAATATTTGAGAACGTTAACTCTCAAGACAAGTTTATTTCCTTTTTAAAAAGGTGGTATAAAAACCCACTTTTCGGAAAAATCCAGAGAGGCCCCTTAATCGAAAAAAAAACGCTCAATGATCCTCAAAAACTTAGGAAGGCCATAAATCTTTTAAGTGTTGGCAACCAGCCCTCTCTTTGGGAGAAAATTAAAGAGCTTGAAGTTCCTACACTTTATCTAAGTGGCCAGGAAGATAAAAAATACACCGGGATTGGAAAAGAGGTAGTAAAACTCTCCCCTATAATGAACCTATCAGTTTTTAAAAACACCGGTCATATCACCCATCTAGAAAATCCCATTGAGTTTGGATCTAAAGTTAAGTCTTTCCTGAGTAAATAGCTTAAGCTTAAAGTCTTTTTAAAATCAAAATTTTCTAAGTAAAATATAAGCAAACTTATTTTTTAAGGCGCTTATGAAATCATTCACTATTTTATTATCTATTTTCTGTCTTCTACACGTTCAACTACCAGGGGCATTTGCAGGCGATGCCGATTCGGGAGTTTCCTCGGGCCATGATGCTTCTGATGCAGCTAGAACAACAATTACAAAGGATCTAGATTTCGATGAATACACGGAAGATCCCACACAAACCGTCTTACAAACCATAACCCTTTTATTAATACTGGCCTCCGCCCCCGTCTTTGCCGCTTCCTGCCCTAAAAATCCAGATGTTTGGATTAATATGGCCGCTGGGATTTTAATGATAGTACTAGAGGGTATTCTCTGGACTAGTTATGAAAGGGCCGCCACTGCGGAACTTAAAATCCTTGAAGGCACAAAAGATGAATACGATACTCAAATAGAGGTCATGACTGCTGCCTTGGAACAAACCATGAAGGCAAAAAGTTGGATGGATATACGTTTTGGCATAGTAGTCGGAGCAACGGTTTTAATTGGAGTTGCCATGGCCATCGCTTTGATTATGGCCATTATTCAAACGGTTAGATCATGGGGCGCAGAAGCGGCCAAAGCAGGAAGCTGTTTTGTAAGCAATGATCCACAAAAAACTGGGCCAGAACAATTATACGCCCAAAATCCCACCATGGATTGGCCTTTATCCATAAGTGATTTGGCAGATAGATTCGAAACCGCTGGAAATGTTGGGGATGCGGCCTTTGTAAATCAGGAAATAAATGGACTACAAAATGGAGCAACAAAATCTCCTAGTATCAAAGATTATAAATTAGTTCGTGAAATGGAAGATTTTAAAGAGATCATTGGGAGCACTGATGGAATAATGAAATCTTTGGTGACCCAGCTAAGAAGCTTGGGAGACGTAGTAATTCCTCCGGCCAATGCCTTAATGGAAGAAAAGGATGCTATCCCTAAACTCGCATCCATTGGGATAGGTGGAATTGGCGGGATTATTGGTGGCATCGTGCTGGCAGTAAAGGGCGGCTATAATTCATCTAAAATCAATGGCTGGATTCGTGCCGGATTTTATGGGGTGGAACTAGGAATGATGATTTGGTTTTCTGTTTTATCCAAAAAAACAGCTGACGAATACAAAAGGCGCGCTGATGCTTATCAAGAACTTCTCGAAAAACTTACCTCACTTCTTGAAAACCAACCCGGATTTGATCCCAAAATGCGCCAGGGAATTAGACCTCCAATGGTGATTAGAAGTGATGCCTCTGCCTCGGCCTTCAATGCTGCTGATAACGTATGTACTACCGGTGGATCCCCGGGAAGCTATAAATTAGATACCAGCTGCTCTTGCCGTGAAAAAGACACCTGCAAAAAAACAAAAATGCCCTCAACTAATTATGCCGGATTTAAAACTCCCGGAGTTATTTCAGGTTCTGCCAAATTAGGTGAGAGTATGTCCAATAGTCTTTATAGTGGAAATCTAAAAGGTGCTATGGCCTCCGCCGAGGCGCTAGGAAGAAATGCCGCCAAGATAAGATCGGTTAATAACAAACTTAGAGAGCTGGCCAATAAAAAAATGGTGGAATATGGCAAAAAACCCATGGACTTTAATAAAATGACCAGTGATATGGGGGGAAGTATCTCTAAGGGAGTACGCGATGCCTTTAACTCC
>SMWT01000119.1 GCA_004356615.1 Deltaproteobacteria bacterium
ATTGATTGCCCTCCATCACTTGGCCTTTTAACCATCAATAGTTTAACTGCCTCGGATGGTTTTATAGTACCTCTACAAACTGAATATTTTGCTATGGAAGGTTTGGCGCAACTTCTGCAAACAGTAGAAACAATCAAAGGTTCCTTAAATGAAAAGCTGGATTTAGTTGGCATTTTACTTACACTTTTTGATTCAAGAAATAATTTACATAAACAAGTTTCGGGTGAAATAAGAAAACATTTTGGGCCTAAGGTTTTTGATTCTATTATTCCAAGAAATGTAAAACTTTCCGAGTGTCCAAGTTTTGGTAAGCCCATCATCCTTTACGATATTGAATCAAGAGGAAGCGAAGCTTATCTATCTCTGGCAAAAGAAATTATTCTTATGGAAAGAGAACAGAAAATTGAAGAACCGGTTCAGGAACTAAACGAAGAACCGGTTCAGGAACTAAGCGAAGAAAGAGTTGAAGAAATAAGGGATGCAATTGAAGAGGTTGTGGAGTCAGTTCGAGAGTTAAGAGAAGAGACTACTAATGAAGCGATAGTAGAACCAGCTCAAGAGTTAAGAGAAGAAACCAAAGAGGAAGTTGAAATTCCTCCTGTTATAGAAGATACACCAGCATCTGTTTTCACGGAGAAAACAGAAGATATTGAAACCACAAAACATTCATAGGGAAAGGTTATGGGAAAGAAACAAAGTTCGGTATTAGGTAAGGGAGCTGCTGCTTTATTTGGAAAAGCTCCAATTTTCACAAGAGAGGAACCTAAAGAAGAAACTCAGGACGGAATAATGTTGGTTGAAGTGTCAGAAATTGCTCCCAATCCCAATCAGCCAAGAAAAAACTTTAAAGAAAAGGAGTTACAAGAGTTAGCAAATTCCATAAAAGAAAATGGCGTGCTGATGCCGCTTTTAGTATCAAAGATGGATAAAGGCTTTGAACTTATTGCCGGGGAGAGAAGACTTAAGGCCTCAAAAATTGCCGGACTTTTAAAAGTTCCAGTAATTATTAAAAGGGCCACAGATAAAGAAAAAAAGATCATGGCCATTATCGAAAATGTTCAAAGGTCTGATTTAAATTGTGTGGAAGAAGGATTGGCCTATTTTAACCTGATTGATGAATACAAGTTGACCCAAGAGGAAGTTGCCAAGAAACTGGGCAAGGAAAGATCAACCATTGCAAACCTTCTTCGAATTTTGAAACTTCCCCGGGAAGTGATCGATTTTCTGCAAAAAGAAGTTTTAAC
This sequence comes from Deltaproteobacteria bacterium, assembly GCA_004356615.1. Lineage (GTDB taxonomy): Bacteria > Bdellovibrionota > Bacteriovoracia > Bacteriovoracales > Bacteriovoracaceae > SMWT01. The sequence continues at coordinate 1,245 of SMWT01000119.1, forward strand.
CTTCGGACATGCCAAAGTTTTGGCCTCGGAAGAAGATCGAGATATCATTTTAAGATTGGCCAATATGGTAGTGGTAGATAACTTATCTGTCAGAGAGCTTGAAAAGTTGCTTAAAAAGGAAAGAAGGACTAAAAAACCGGTGACGGAAAATGAGACCCATGATGATAAAATGGGCTCATTTCGCGATAACCTGGAACAAAAGACGGGATTTCACTTTTTACTAAATAATAAGAAAAACGGCTCCGGCCAATTTGTCATTAAATACAACAATGAAGCAGAATTTAATGACATTTATGACTACTTACTGAAAAGGTAAAAATTATGGCATCTGAATCAGATATCATCGCAATTATTGAAGAGGGATGTAAATTTGATGGAAATCTCTCCTTTCAAGGCCTGGCAAGAATCTCGGGAGTAGTTAATGGCTCAATTTTCAGCAACGATACGGTGATTATTTCGGAAGGGGCCGTGATCAATGCGGATATTAATGCCAATATTATCCTTATATCGGGGTCGGTTAAAGGAAATCTCAAGGCATCTTCTCGAGTTGAGATCGTTAAACCTGCCAGATTTGAAGGCACTATCACCACACCTAGTCTAATCGTTGAGGAAGGCGTTATTTTTCATGGCACAACTAAGATGAGCGATAAGAATGAGGTGGTCCCATAGGACCATTTTGGCCTCCATGCCTAGCACCATTTCCCCTTCATTAGTCTAAATTTCCGAGTATTTAACTTCTTGACGAACTATGTCCCACGGCCTATTGATAAGAAGCGTTTTTTTTTAAATTGAAAGTGAAGGGCCGGGATTTAACGGTCATTTTTTTTGCCCACCGGTAGGAGTATTTGTACACCATGGATTTGATATTAAACGTATTAGAAAGATTGAGTATTGATAAGACAATAATCCCGACTTTTTTTATCGTAGTTATTTTCTATTTAATTATCAGCAATCTTTTCTTCAAAAAGCTTCTCCACGTGATTGTTAATCGTGAAGGCAAAACCACCAAACTTGAAGGCCTGGCCAATCAAAAGGCGCATGAAGCAGAACAGCTAAAAAATGATTATAAAGAAAGAATGAATGAGGCCTACGCGGAATCTCAAAATGAATTAAAAATGATGAAGGCCAAAGAGATGCAAGCTAAAAAAGATAAGTATCTTGATGCAGAAAAAAATATTAACCAAAAAGCAGATAATAAATTAGCAGATGAGATGACTGAGCTATCTAAAAAGAAAGCAAAGATCATGTCCGCCGCAGAACAGTTATCAGAAATTTTAGTAGATAAGTTAACCTAAAAGGAGCAACGGGTGAGGATCCCCCTAATACTTTTTTTAACATCTTTTTCATGTGTCGCCAGCAGCGGAGGGGGCCATATTTCCGATCTTTTTTGGCCTGCATTTAACTTTATCCTCTTTTTTGGTTTTTTATTTTGGAAGATAAAAAAACCTATTAAGGACGGCTTCAACAAAAATGCTGAACTAGTTAAAGAGCTCTACGAATATGCTGAGGAGAAAAGTAAAAAGGCCGAGGCCAAGATTCAAAAATATGAAGAAAAAATGAATAATCTTGAAGGCCTGGTTCAAAAGATAAAATTGGAAATGGATCAGGAGTTCTCGGTATTTAGCAAAAATTTAGAAGAAGAGACGGAAAAAAATATTGAGCGTGCTGGTAAAGACGCTGACAGAAGAATTGTCTCTGAAAAGAATAAAATGGTTCGGGGTATTGAAGAATCTCTTCTAAATACGGTTATTTCAAAGACGAAAGAAAAAATTGGTGGGGATAAGAATTTAAAAGAAAGGGCCACTAATAAGATCTTTTCTGCAATTTAAAGAGGAATAGAGTGAAGTTACAAAGTATTTCAAAAGCTTATGCCAAATCCATAACCGAGCTGGCGGAAGAAAAGAAAATTGATATTGCGGGAGAATTGACGGATTTTAATGTTTTAATAAATGAAAACAATAATCTTGAAACTCTTCTGTTCTCTGATGTTTTTTCGGTTGAGGAAAAGACCTCCGTTTTAAAATTTATCTTTGAAAAATCTAAGGTCTCAGATCTTTTTAGAAACTTTATCTATTTTCTTTTAAATGAAAAAAGAATGGGTATCTTTCCCATGATCTTTAAGGACGTCATTGTTATTGACGATGACAAAAAAGGCTTTCTTAGGGGAACTATAGAAGGCAGTGAGGCGACAGTAAATATTGAATTAATGGAAAAAATAAAGGCCTATTTGGTCAAAAAAATAGGAAAAAACACAGAATTAGAATACGTTCAATCAAAAAAGATTACAGCAGGATATCGAGTTACAGTTGAAGATCTGCAACTTGATGCCTCTCTTGATAATCAATTGGAAGTATTTAAAGAATCTGTCTTAACTTAAGTAAAGAGGTATTTGAAATGACAATGAATCCTGAAGAAATTACCAGCGTCATTAAAGAGAGAATTGCTAACTTTGATACTCGCTTGCAAGTAGACGAAGTTGGAACTGTTCTAACGGTTGGTGATGGTGTTGCAAGGGTATTTGGACTTAAAAATGTAATGTCCGGTGAGCTAGTTGAGTTTGAAACTGGAACATTTGGAATGGTTTTAAACCTTGAGGCCAATAACGTTGGTATTGCTATTTTAGGTGAAGACACAAAAATTAAAGAAGGCTCCAACGTTAAAAGAACCGGAGAAATTGTTCAGGTTCCAGTTGGCGAGGCCCTGCTTGGAAGAGTAGTAGATGCTCTTGGAAATCCAATAGATGGAAAAGGTGATATTCACACTGAACATAAAAGACGAGTTGAAATTAAAGCTCCAGGAATTATTCCTAGAAAGTCCGTTCACGAGCCTCTTCAAACCGGACTTAAAGCGATCGATTCTATGATTCCGGTTGGTAGGGGACAACGAGAGCTTATTATTGGCGATAGAAAAACGGGTAAGACAGCGATTGCCCTAGATACGATTATTAACCAGAAGGGAAAAGATTGTTTTTGTATCTATGTAGGTATTGGGCAAAAACAATCTACTATGAGACAGGTTCAGCAAAAACTTCAAGATGCTGGCGCGATGGAATACACCACAATTGTTTCCGCTACCGCAGCTAACTCGGCCCCGCTTCAATTCCTCTCAGCATATGTTGGCTGTACCATGGCGGAGTATTTTAGAGATAGTGGAAGAGCTGCGCTTATTATTTATGATGATTTAACGAAACAAGCTCAAGCTTATAGACAAATGTCGTTGCTACTTAGACGTCCTCCAGGAAGGGAAGCTTTCCCCGGAGATGTTTTCTATTTACACTCCAGACTTTTAGAGCGTGCTTGTAAATACAATGATGAAAATGGTGGTGGCTCTCTTACCGCTCTGCCCATTATTGAAACTCAAGAGGGTGACGTTTCGGCCTATATTCCAACCAACGTTATTTCCATTACTGATGGACAGATCTTTCTCGAGTCTGACCTTTTTAACGCTGGTATCAGACCTGCGGTAAATGTTGGTCTCTCTGTTTCCCGGGTTGGTGGATCGGCCCAGGTGAAGATGATGAAAAAAATTGCTGGTACCCTAAGGTTGGATCTTGCTCAATATAGAGAGCTGGCCGCCTTTACCGCCTTTGGATCTGATCTTGATGAGGCCACGCAAAGACAACTAAACAGAGGAGAGAGACTGGTAGAGCTTCTTAAACAAGGACAATATGCTCCAATGGAAGTTACAGACCAAGTGCTACAACTTTATGCTGCCACTAAAGGTTATCTTGATGAGGTACCAGTTAATAAAATTAACGAAGTTGCAACTGATCTTGTTGATCATATTAAGTCACGTCA
>SMWT01000120.1 GCA_004356615.1 Deltaproteobacteria bacterium
TAATTCTCCGTTAACCTTTGCTGCAAAGTCCTTCCAGGCAAAAGAAGAATCTGATTGCTCAGGCATAATCGAGATAAGGTAGTACCTAATGGCATCGGCCCCAAATTGTTCAAAGGCACTATCAATATCGATGTACCAACCGGTGGATTTAGAAAACTGTTTTCCTTCCAGGTTTAGATATTGGTTGGCGGGGATATCACTGGGAGGATTTATTCTGCCCGATTCCATTCCCATAACAGGAAAAATCACTGCATGAAAGATGATATTATCTTTGGCCAGAAAGTGAACGATCTCAGTATCATCATTTTTCCACCAATCTTTTAGATAATCTTCACTACTGCCAATCTTTTCCAGGTATTGTTTTGTGTTTGATACGTAACCGATGGGGGCATCAAACCAGACATAGAATTTTTTTCCTTTGGCCTCAGGCAGAGGAACATCGATTCCCCAGTCCAGGTCTCTAGTTATAGCTCGGTCGTGTAGACTTTCTCTCGTTAGTGAATCAACAAAGGGATAGACCGTTTTACGCCAGACATTTTTTTTTGACTCAAACCATTTTCTATATTTTTCGTGGTATTTAGAGAGCTTTAAATACCACTGGGTAACAGTGATCTCTTCAATGTCACTACTGCCACATATTTTACAGACAGGATCTATAAGTTTAACTGGATCGATCCAAATCCCACAATTGGGGCATTCATCCCCTCTCGCTTTATTATAGCCGCATTTATAACAAATTCCTTCAACAAACCTATCTGGAAGATGGTTATTACAAGATTTACAGTGGAGTTGTTGATTATCCTGAGGTTCAATTAGTTTCTTTTTATAGAGCTCATCAAACCACTTTAATACTTCTTCCGCGTGATAAGGCTCACTGGTTTGACCAAAAAAATCAAAATCTACTTCAAATTTATCAAAAACTTTTTTATGTTCGCTGTGCCAATAATCTACATAAGATTTATAATTCTTACCTTCTTTTTTGGCATTTAGCATTATTGCTACTCCGTGCTCATCTGAACCGGAAATATGAATAACATTTTCACCTAATAACCTTAGGTGTCTGGTGTAAACATCAGCAGGAAGGTATGCGCCGGCAAGATGGCCAAAATGGATCGGGCCATTGGCATAAGGTAGGGCCGAGGTGACCAAATATTTTTTCATTCTTAATTATCCAACGTTTTTAATTATGCATATTTTGATACCATGATAAGGGGCCTCAGTCTAATGAGGTGCGGTTTAAAAGGTGGAAAATATGACATAGGTTTGCGTCCAAATGATTTCACTCACAGGACTTAATGCGGCACAAAGAGAGGCCGCAAAAACAATAGATGGACCTTTACTTATTTTAGCTGGTGCTGGCTCTGGAAAGACTAGGACCATTACCTATCGTATGGCGCACATGGTTTTAAACTTGGGAATTCCTGCTGGCAAAATCCTTGCACTTAGTTTCACCAATAAGGCCACCCGGGAAATGAAAGAGCGGGTGGCTGAATTAATTGGGCCTAGTTCTATCACCCTTTCAACTTTTCACTCCCTCGGTGTTTCAATTTTAAAAAAAGAAGCAGATAAACTAGGACTTTCAAAAAATTTCACCATCTATAGTCCTGTTGATTCTATTGGAGTGATTAGATCTATTTTGAAAAACTTCAAGGCGGACAAGAAATTTGATCAAAAGTTAATCCTTTCAAGAATAAGTTTTTTAAAGAACAAGGGAATTGGGCCGGAGGAATTCGCCTCCAGTGAATTCTTTGACTTTGATAATGCCTATGATGATGCCATCCAATTTGTATATCAGGAGTACCAGCAAAAGCTTGCCTTTTACTCTTGCATCGACTTTGATGATATTCTTTTTCTAAATCTCAAGCTTTTTGAAAACCATCCTGAAATAGCTAAAAAGTATTCGCACATTTATAGCTATATCATGATTGATGAATACCAAGATACGAATAGTTTGCAATTTAAGATAGTAAAACATCTAACCAGTACTCATTCCAACCTTTGTGTAGTCGGGGATGATGACCAATCCATCTATGGATTTAGGGGTGCGGAAATTTCAAATATTTTAAATTTCCATAAAACTTACCCCGACGCAAAGATTATCAAACTAGAAGAAAACTATCGTTCTACCACTCCTATTTTAAATCTCGCCAATAAGGTCATTGTTCAAAATAAAAACCGTAGGAAAAAATCTCTTTGGACCAAGAATGAATCCGATATAAAACCGGTTCTTTGGGCCATGGGTGACCCGGCACATGAAGCAGAAATTATTGCCGAAGAAATCAAGGCCTACAAAATGAAGGGAGGAAAATTAACTGATGTGGCGATACTATTTCGCAGTAATAATCTAGCGCCACCCATTGAAGATGGATTAAGGGCACAAGACATTCCCTATAAGTATCTTGGCGGCCAGAAATTTTATGAGAAAAAAGAAGTCAAAGACCTGATGGCCTACTTGCAGGTAATTCAAAACCCTTTTGATGAAATATCCCTGAGAAGAATTTTAAATGTTCCGTCCAGGGGCATTGGAATGGTTACCCTTAAAAAATTTTTGGATAAAGCAGAAAGCGACAAATCTCCTCTCTACCGGATAATGGAGAAATATCCAGGACTTGAACCTAAAAAAGAAGCGCCTATCGGCAGCTTTATTGAACTAATAAAAGATGCCAAGAGAGATTTTAAAATAATGCCACTGCCAAGGGCCATTGAAAGGCTTGTTAAGAGTTTAAATTACGAAGCATACATAAGAGATCAATACAAAGAAAGCAAAGGCCAAGCGGATCGAAGGATTAGTGATATCGATGGTTTTATTGATAGTGCAGACAGGTTTATGAGTTCAAAGGCCAAAGATAAAACGCTCAAAACCTATTTGGATCATATCTGCTTGCAGGATAATCAAGATAACAATGAAAAAGAAAAAGATGATGATCAACTTACTATCATGACGTTGCATTCTTCCAAAGGCCTAGAGTTTAATCAGGTCTATTTAGTGGGTGCAGAAGAAGAAATACTGCCCCATAAAAGAGTCATCAAAGAGGATGGCGAAATTGAAGAAGAAAGAAGACTTTTTTATGTAGGGATTACCCGCGCCAAAGAAAAACTCTTTTTGACCTACTGTAAAGAAAGGACCATTTACGGAAAAAAATCCACAAGGCATAAATCGCGTTTTTTAATAGAGGTAGAGGAAGAAGAGCTATATCTTGATATTGACAGAACTACCTGGGGTCACCTCCAGGAAGATGAGATTGATAAGCTTAAGAAAGACTTTTTCGCCAATCTCATTAAGGATATTTAAAAAAAATGAAATATTTAACTATTTTTTTTATCTTATTTCAGTCGCCGGCCTTTTCATCTCTCCATCAAGGACCAGGTCATATAGGACAGCGTCTTTTAAGCGAAGATTATGAAGGTGATGATGAATTTTTTAATTTAGTTAGAGATATATACAAGGCCGGATCTTTCGACGCAAAACCTTTAAATAAATTTATTAAATATATTAAATACCAAAAAGCACAGGCGCTCACGGCCTATTGCATGGCCAACCTACCACCAGAGGCCAGGGATAATGTTTATTGTCTTAAAGGTAACCTCAATGAAATCCTTTTAAATCATTGGGCAAAAGGGCCCATTAATCAGACCTACAATTTAGTGCTTAAACATTTAGCGTTGGCAAAAGAGAAAGGAATGAATGTTTCTGCCAGGGAATTAAATATTTCCAAGGCCGATCCATTTTTAGGGGACCTCTATCTGGCCCACCAATATTATGCTGCGACAAAAAATGGTATGGTTGGTGCAAAGGGCTTTCCCACAACAGATTATCTAAAAAGATTAGGTTCCCTATTTAGCTTTGGAAAAATAACCAGCAAGGCCGATCCTTCTGAGGCCACAAACTTATTGGTTCCTCATCTTTTCAAAGATACCTTTATAGATCAAACTCTTCTCTCCTCAAGTGATCTAGATACCCTCAAAGAAAAAGATTATGACCTTTCCACTTTAAACCCTCCTAACAGCTTTTTCTGGAAAAAACCGGAGCAGGCCATTGCCCATATGAATTTAGGTGAAAAATTGGATGATCCCCTCTATTCTAGTGAGACGATTGATGTTGAATACAACTTTGGAGAAGGAGAACGAAGAAATGGCCCACGTCTAATCGTTACCTATCAGAAACAAAACTGGGAACTGCGTTTTTTACCCAACCTAGTGGTTTCCCCCAACGAAACAGATATTATCTCAGCTATAAATCTTAGATTTGGATCCAACTTTGTTCATTCAGAGCCAGTTATAAAAAAATTGGCGAGTGCCTTGGGTTATAATGTCTATCCTTCTATTTACAAAAAGCAGGTGCGGATTTTTTTAGGACATAATAAAGCGGAATTCAGTGAAAAAAATGTTTTAATGATCAATCAAATGATAGAAAAATTCCCCATTGAGCTCGAGGTGCAAGACTCTCTCTCAACCATAAAAACAGATCATCTATCGGGCCGTAAATACATTGAACTAAAAAGTGTCTCCCTTCACCGAATTCATGATGATAAGACAGTATTTCCCTTTAGAGGCATCCCCATGAACTCTCAGGGGAACCAGTTTAAAAGAGAATACCGCGCCTTCCCCTTGTTTGCCGCATGGGTTGATTTGGCCCATCCGGGAAGCGAGATAGGGTCTACTCTGGTTGATTTAAACAACTCCGAATACCCTTTAAAGCACGCCTTATACAACATGGGAGAGGGTCTTGGTTTTGGCTATCCTAATATGTTTAGCGATAAACTGGTACGAAAAGTTACTCACCACCGTAATGGCAAAATTAAAAAAATAGTTTTTAACTACCATCCCCTGGCCAAAACCGACTGGTTTAAGTCCATGAGTATTGCTGATGCCAAGTGGCTGGCAAAATTAATCGGCCAGTTTAGGCTAAACCAGCTTATAGACGCTTTTCTTTCCACCGGACACCCAGAAATCGTGGCAAAAATGTATGCCAGGAAACTTATGGAAAGGAGAAATCAATTGCTTAAGGCCTTTAATTTGCTGGGAGAGCGAATTACTGATTTTGAAGGTAATGAAGTCAAATTAAAAAAAGGAAAACAGTGGCATAAAACCTTAAATGGATACGGTAAGTTTTTTACTAAAAAAGGTCATTTAATCGATCCTGATGATGAACTGTTTAACCCTGAAACAGATAACTTTAATAAAAACTGGGCCGCCACCTGGCTGCCGCGAAAAGGTAACAAACCCTATAATGAGAGGACTTTTAAACCTCTGGCCATGAGACTCCTTTCCATGGGTAACCAACAGGTATACTACGGCCAAAAACTAGGTCTTGGTATTTCAAACGGCCTGCCGGCCTTTAAAGAGTTTGGTGCTTCCGGGGCAAACCCCATTGCTGCCTGTTCCGGAAATTGTTTTTTCCAAGGGTTTAATATTAATGCCCATGGTTTGATCCCCTATAGAGTCATAATTTCCAATCCCGATAAAGGTTCCACCAAACCATTTTTACTGGTTGATTTTTTCCGCGTGGCCTTTAGAATTTCCAGCGGCCATGACTTTGGTACTCTTTTTAATCTTGGAACCGCCCCTTTCCAGGTAAACTTAAGTGGTTCGGTTTTTAGGGTTTATGAATATTTTAAAGTTCATCCCACCGACTCCATCCTGGGGTTCACCAGGGGATACAAAGAGGGCGTAAAGGTTAGCGGACTGCCTTTTAAAAAATTCCAAAAGAAATTTATAGAAAAGATGGAAGATGGCGATAGCATGATCGTTTCCAAGTTTTTAGGACTAGATCTTGACGTTAGCGCTGGTTTTGGCATCCCCCCTATTCCTTTTGTCAATTTAGATGTATTAAACGCCGAGGTGGGCATAAACACCCATCTCTATTTCCTAAACCGACTTACTCTACATAAGGAAAATGAAAATAATCTGCTGGTAAATTGGGGGAAATTAACTGACAAAGCATTGAATTTCTACCTGCGCTTAAATGTTTCCGGACTTATTGTAATTCCCACCCTCACCACCGGCATCACCTTCGGTATTTCTTCGACAAAAAAGTATGACCGTGTTTTTTCATTTGACCTAACAAATGAGGGTGAAAAGGAAGTGCTTTTTAAAAATTTAGGAAAAGTAACACCTAAAGATATTCCGGATCACTTAAAACTTTCCGAAAGATTTATCGGCACCAATCAGTTCACCTTTGGTGCCAGGTTTTTCACCTATATTGGGCATAACAGACGAATTAAAAAAATAACAGCGGACTTTAAAAATTATCTGGATGGCTCTCACAAGAAAGAATATTCCTATGAACAACGGATTGAATCATTTGCTAAAAACAATTCTTTATATAATTACAAAAGCTCGGTTAATGAAGATGGCAAACTTTTTTTTAAAATTGACAGCTACTTAAATTATAAAAAGGTAGACAAGAAAAAGTTTGAAAAGATTTATAAAAAGATCCAATTGCAGGTGCCCATCGACTTTATCGTTTTTGATCCGGATGCAATCGAAGACGATCTCGGTAATATAAAATTTGACTCCACCTTTATCCTCTCCCACGAGGGGATATTAAAACTTATAACTGCTAGTAACTTTGAAATTTGCCTGGCCTACCTTAAATCCAACGATAAAGAGGAGGACTTGCACCTTTGCGGGACCGAGCAAGAACCCTTCAAACTTGGTTTTTTATATGGTGATTTTCAAAAGATTAGAACACTCGTTAAATCGTTGGATTTTAAAAACAAAGAGTATTTTCACCTAAAAGAAAACAAAAGAAAGATTTTCAAGGCGCTTAGAAGGATCGTTAAAGGACTAATGAAATATTATAAGAAAAGATCCATTACCAAGATTATCAAACAACTGGTCCCAAAAAACCTCTACTTTCAAAAGGCAAAATTAATTTCCGATACCCATGCCTTTCCCGGCAGAATAGGACAAATAAATATTTCTCGCAATCACCGTGGATCCTTTCGGCCCAAGATTAGACATCTGGCAAACACACCAGAAGAAACCTTTAAAGTTTTCTCAGATTCTCTTTATTGGATCCTCAGACGTTATAGCTACTTCATCGATCCATCTATCATCTATCCAAGAGATTTTACCGGAGTGATAAGGCCACCAGAGGATTTCGATCATCCGGATTTTACTTATTTAATGAATCTTGAGATTTAAAAAGTGGCCATCCTTGGCCATTTACCACTCCTCATGAATGGAACTTCAAAAAGGATCAAGCTAATAAGGAAGAAATCCCAAAGGAGTCTTATTACTTCTTCCATCAACTCTCGTTAATTTAATTGTGAGGGTGTTGACTTGACCTGTCAATAAAGTCCCTTTAAAAGGAAATCCATCTAATATATAGTACTCGGGAATTAAGGAGTAGGTATGCTGACTTTAGATAATGAAAAGATTCTTGATTATTGCATTAAAAAAAGTAACACCCCATCAGAAATCGCAGATGAGCTGGAACATCACACCATAGAAAAAGTATCCATGTCCCAGATGCTTGTGGGAAAAATGGAGGCCTCAATTCTGGGCTTTCTATTACGCGCCGTTGGCGCCAAAAGAGTCCTTGAAATCGGCACTTTCACCGGTTACTCGGCACTCGCCATGGCAGAAAATTTACCCGAGGATGGCGAGTTAATAACTCTAGATATAAACCCCGAGACCACAGAAATCGCTAAAAGTTTTTGGAAAAAATCTCCTCATGGGAAAAAGATCACCTCCATACTTGGCCCAGCGGTAGAAATTATAAAGGAGCTAGAAGGCCAATTTGATTTTATTTTTATCGATGCGGATAAAGAAAATTATCTTAATTATCTTAACATTTCCTTAAATAAGCTTACACCGAATGGAATCATCGCTATCGACAATGTTTTATGGAGCGGATCTGTCCTAAATGATGGTGAAATAGATTCCTCCACTTCGGCCATAAAAACGATTAATGACTTCATTGAAAATGATAGCTCTTTATATGCTACTCTTTTACCAGTTAGAGATGGAATTTTCCTGGTAAAAAAGGTGTGAAATCATTAGGCCCATTAAAACTTATCTTTCAACAAGTCATTTTAAAAATTCTTTTGGTATATCTCTTATAACTGTTGCTGCGGTATTTTTTATCTCTCATATTTATTGGGAAAATATCGGAGGTCTCACAAAGTATTTGGCCGCTTCAAAATATTTAGTCTTTACTAGAGGTGAGTACTACCGGGCCTTGACTACCAACTTAATTCACTCAGATCTGAAACACCTTATTTCCAATTCCTACATGCTCTTTTTTTTAGGAATTTTAATTTATAACTCCTTTGGATTTCTTCTCTTCCCTCTCCTCTCACTTGCTTTTTCTGTATTGGTTACACTAATAAGTCTTTATACCTACCCTGAACAAAACATTTTACTGGGAGCTTCAGGCCTGGTTTATTTACTAGGTGGGTGTTGGACCTCCCTCTATGTGATTCTAGATACAAGTGTTTCCCTGTCTATGCGGTTCTTTAAGGCGATAGCGGTATCACTTATAATCTTTTGGCCACAGACTTTAGTATGGGAAGTAAGCTATAGAACTCATGCTATAGGATATTTCCTCGGCATTATAATGGGTACTGTCTATTTCATCATAAAGCGAAAACATTTAAGGTCATTTGAAGTGTATCCCGTGGAGGAACCTATTTATCTAGACGATCAAAATGATCCTGAGTTCTTTGAGTAATTCCCTGAAAGGCGGCCATTAAATCGAGCTGGGTATCTAAATCCCGGGCCCCTCGTAGGCCTTTTTTAATCATCGTTAAAGCGGTAAAGCTATTCTCTGCTATTTTTTCTGCCAGCGATCTTGTAACAGCTTCGAGTTCACTTTCACTGGTTAAGGAGCTCAGCAGTCCCATCTCCAAGGCCTCAATTGCGGTATATACTCTCGCCGTTAAAGACATCTCCATTGCTTTGGCATAACCAACTACGCGTGGGAGAAAAAAAGTTCCACCATCTCCGGGAACCAGTCCGATTTTGGCAAAGGTTTCTCCAAATAAAGCTTTGCTAGAGGCCACGCGGAGATCGCACATACAGGCGATATCTAGTCCCGCCCCAATGGCCGGGCCGTTGACCATCGCTATAATGGGAGTTTGTAAAGATTCAATACTTCGTGGAATCCTTTGAATTCCATTCATATAAATTTGCCTTAACTCCTCACTACTACCGGCAAACATCCCGGATTTCTCTTTCATCGCCTTAATGTCACCACCGGCACAAAAGGCAGAACCCTGCCCAGTTAAAATAATGACTTTAATCTCCGGGTCCCAGTCAGCTTCATTTAAAACAGTTACCAGAGATTCAACCATGGAAAGAGTTATAGCATTTCTTTTTTCTGGTAAATTAAAGGTGAGCCAAAGGAAGTTATCTTCTTTTTTAACTTCTAGATGGGTAAACTTTTTTTCATAGAAGCTCATTTTCCCCCTCCTGAAATCACCTGGTAAACCTTTGAAGAAAGGTTATGGCCTACTTTATTTTCTATAAACTGTGAGGCGGTTACTAGTTTAGCTAGATCTACCCCCGTACTAAGTCCCATCGCCTCAAACATATAAACCAGATCTTCCGTGGCAACATTTCCGGTGGCCCCTTTTGCGTAAGGACAACCACCGAGTCCGCCAGCAGAGGAATCAAATACACCAATCCCCATTTCAAGAGAAGCGAGGGAATTGGCCAGCGCCATGCCTCGGGTGTCATGAAAATGCATCGCCACCTTATTTAGATCAAAACTATTTTTTATTTCCTTTAATATATCTTTTGTCTGCAGGGGGTTACCAATTCCGATGGTATCTCCGAGGGATATTTCAAAAACTCCCTTTTCAAATAAATACTCCATTACTTTTAAAAGTACTTTTACTGAAGTCTTTCCTTCATAAGGACAGCCAAAGACGGTTGAAATATATCCCCGTACTTTCATCGATCCTGCATTTTCTATTATTTTTTTAATATTTGCTAAGGATTCATCAATAGATGAGTTGATATTTTTTTGGTTAAAAGACTCTGAAGTGGCGGTAAAAACCGAAATCTCTTTTACTCCAGCTTTCGTTGCAACTTCAAGTCCTTTAAGATTGGGTACCAGACAAGGAAAATTTATATCTTTTAATCCCGGATCAGTTAGTAGCTTCCCACAAAGCTCTTCGGCATCTTCCATTTGAGGAATTCTATCAGGGCGGACAAAACTGGCCGCTTCTATGGTGGTGAGACCTGCCTCTGCCAACAGTTTAATAAAGCTGTACTTATCAATTGTTGAAAGTATTTTTTCTTCATTTTGCAGACCGTCTCTTGGGCCTACTTCAATAATTTTTATATCCATTCCCTAGCTCTCCATCTCTAGTAGTTCAATTCCTCCCTCGATTTGATCTCCCTCTTTAAAAAAGACCTTGAGAACTTTTCCATCCTTAGAGGCCTTAATGGCATGTTCCATTTTCATCGCCTCCATAATTAAAAGGGTATCTCCCTTTTTAACCATAGCACCAGCTTTAATCAGAACACTTAATATTTTTCCTGGCATAGGAGAGAGCATATGCCCCTCGCCTTCCCCTTTTTTCTTTTTCTTGCCACTTGCACTTTTTAAAAGAACATCTTTTCCCCCGACTATAAGGTAAGTATTTTTCCCGTGGGTTTTAATAGGCACAGGAAACAGCCTGTCCCCCATTTTTAGAATTAAACCACTTTGCGTTACGCCGGCGAGGGAAAAGCTATAAGACTTCCCACCTATCTCAATGCTCACAAGTTCTTTAATTTTCGTGGTTTTATAGGCCACTTTTTGGCCGTTAATTAAAAGCTCACTCATCTTATATATTCCTAAACTCGGTTAAATTATCCCAAGGCCCCTCTACACTTTGGGTATTTTCTTTTAGTGGTTTTTTTCCAAAAATATTAGCGGCAAGAGTTATAGCGAGCTCGCCAGTAGAGAGTTCCCTCGGCCCAAGCAAGTCCTTATATTCGACTACAAAATCAGTAAATATCTGACCTCCACCAAATTCCGGAGTGCTTAAGATTCTTTTTAAGTATTCTCTGTTGGTTTTTATTCCCAGGAATGAAACTTCATCCAGCGAGTGAATCATTTTTTTACGGGCCATGTCTCGGTTTTCCCCCCAAGAGATAAGCTTTGCCAGCATGGGATCGAAGTTAATACTCACTTCATTTCCGGCCACATACCCTGTATCGAGGCGGACGTTTTTTAACGTTGGTATGCCTACATGTAAAATCTTTCCTATGGAAGGCAGAAATTCATTATCCGGATCTTCAGCATAGAGTCTGACTTCAATCGCATGGCCTGTTTGTTTTATTTCATCTTGTTTAAGGGGAAGCTCTTTTCCTGCGGCAACCAGAATTTGCAATCGTACTAAATCACAATTGGTAACCATCTCAGTTATGGGGTGTTCAACTTGCAATCTGGTGTTCATTTCAAGAAAATAAAAAGATTCATCCTCAGGTGAATAAAGATACTCTACGGTGCCCGCCCCACGGTAGTTAATTTGTTTTATAAGGGAGACGGCGGAGCTTGTTATCTCCTCTCTAACCTTGTCACTTAGATGAGGCGCTGGAGTCTCCTCTATAATTTTTTGATGTCTTCGTTGAATAGAACAATCTCTTTCAAAAAAGTGAAGAGCATTCCCATGGGTATCGCCCATGATCTGAACTTCAATATGGCGAGGTTTTAGAATATATTTCTCAATTAATATTTGATCATTTCCAAAGGCATTTAACGCTTCTCTTTTGGCACTTTCAAGTGAAGATAAAAACTCTCCCGCTGCAAAAACTACACGCATTCCTTTCCCACCACCACCGGCGGATGCCTTAACTACAACGGGAAGGCCTATTTCTTTGGCCTTATCAAAAAGATGCGAGGGATCCTGATTATCCCCATGATATCCAGGAACAAAAGGGATATTCATATTTTCGAGCGCGTTTTTACAACCGATCTTATCCCCCATAAGCTCCATATGTTCAGCAGTTGGGCCTATAAAAATTAGTCCATTTTTTTCCACCAATCTGGCAAAGGTGGAATTCTCTGAAAGAAATCCGTAACCGGGATGAATTGCCTCCGCCTTACTCTTCTTTGCTATTGCAACTAATTTTTCTTGATTTAAATAAGTATCAGACAGCGGCCCGGAACCAATATTAAAACTTTCATCTCCATGAAGAGCATGGGGATACTCTTTTTCTGTGTCGGTAAAGATAGTAACCGTTTTAATCCCCATCTCGCGGCAGGTGGAAATTATTCTAAGGGCGATTTCTCCCCTATTTGCTATTAGAATTTTTTTAATCATCATTTAACCCAATTTGGTGCACGTTTCTCAAGTAGAGCATTCATTCCCTCTTGTGCTTCTTCGGACATCCTAAGCCTGGCTATGGTCTCACAGGTGTAATCGACATCCTTGGCGGACACAGTTGGTGTCAGGTTTTTAATTAGGATCTTTGCCTCTCTAAGGGCCACCGGGCCTGCTTTTAAAAATTGTTTTACCACTTGAGAAGTCTCGGCCCCCAGTTTGTCCGGATGAATCACATCATGGACAAGTCCCAGAGTTTCGGCCTTTTCTGCAAAAAAGATGATGCCTGATAAAAAGTAAGCGCGGGCATTGGTCTCACCAATTTTGGCGATAACATAAGGTGAAATCACCGCCGGAATCAAACCTAAATGAACTTCCGGCATACCTATCTTGGCCTTTGAAGAGGCAATTACATAATCGCATACTGCTAAAAGCCCAACCCCGCCTCCAATGGCGTGGCCATTAACTTTGGCAATGACTGGTTTTTGGCAATCGTTGATGGTTTTAAACATACTCGCAAGTCTAAGAGAGCTTTCAAAATTTTGAGATTTGGAAAGGTTTTTTGAATCTTTCCAGTCCTTTAAATCGGCACCAGCACAAAAAACATCTCCCGCACCAGTGAGAACAATCAATCTAACATCATCGTTTAGGTCTAGTTCCTGAAACGTTTTAGTGAGTTCTTCTATTAATTCCGGGTTCAGCGCATTACGGGCCTTAGGCCTATTAAGCGTTAAAAGTACAACACCACTACTATCTATTTTTTTATCGATTAACATTCTACATCCTAAAGAGACCAAATTTGGTGTCGAGAATTTTGGCGTTTAACGAAGCGGAAATGGCCAGGCCTAAAATATCTCTGGTTTGTGAGGGGTCAATTATTCCATCATCCCAGAGGCGGGCGCTGCTAAAATAGGGGTTACTTTCTTTTTCATACTTATCCAAAATTGGTTTTTCAAATTCAGTTTTTTCTTCATGTGACATCTCCGGGTTCCCACCGGCCACCAGGTTCATATTTTTAACGGTGGATAAAACACCGGCAGCTTGAGGGCCACCCATTACGGAGATCTTGGCATTGGGCCACATAAAGAGAAACCTGGGATTAAAGGCGCGACCACACATGCCGTAATTTCCCGCACCAAAAGATCCACCGATGATCACTGTAAACTTGGGAACTGCAACAGTGGAAACTGCCGTCACCATTTTTGCGCCATGTTTGGCGATACCTTCCGTCTCATATTTTTTACCCACCATAAAACCGGTTATGTTTTGTAAAAAAACGAGCGGAATTTTCCTCTGGCCGCAAAGCTCAATAAAATGTGCTCCCTTGGTGGCACTTTCGGAAAATAAAATTCCATTGTTGGCGACAATGCCCACACGGTGTCCATGAATTTTAGCGAAGCCACAAACTAAAGTGTTGCCATACTGTTCTTTGAATTCATGAAACTCAGAGCCATCGACAATTCGAGCAATCACTTCCCGCACATCAAAAGGTTTTCTGGTATCAACATTTACGATTCCAAAGATTTCTTGGGCAGGATAAAGCGGCGCTTTAACCATCTGGGTCTGTTTATTTCCTTCAGGCGTATAGTTTAAATTTTCAACAATATTTCGGGTAATCGCTAAGGCCTCTTCTTCATCCTCAGCAAAATGATCTGTTACCCCAGATTGCTTGCAGTGAACATCGGCGCCACCAAGTTCTTCTGCAGTTACCTCTTCTCCTGTGGCCGCCTTAACTAGCGGAGGGCCACCTAAAAAGATGGTTCCATTTCCCTTAACAATTACCGATTCATCGGCCATAGCGGGAACATAGGCACCGCCTGCAGTACACGAACCAAGGACAACAGCAATTTGCGGAATATCCATGGAAGACATTTGCGCTTGATTATAAAAAATTCTGCCAAAGTGCTCCTTATCGGGAAACACTTCACTTTGCAGCGGTAAAAAGGCCCCTCCAGAATCCACCAGGTAGATACACGGAAGTCGGTTTTCCTGAGCTACCTCTTGTGCCCGTAAATGCTTTTTAACTGTTAAGGGAAAGTAAGTCCCACCTTTAACCGTTGCATCATTGGCAACGAACATACACTCCACACCATGAACCCTACCAATCCCGGTAACGATTCCGGCCGAGGGTACATGGGTTTGATAAACTTCATCAGCGGCCAGGGAGGATAGTTCTAAAAAAGGTGAGCCCTCATCGAGAATCTTATCAATTCTTTCACGGGCCAAGTGCTTTCCACGTTTTCTATGACGGTCAACGGATTTCTCCCCGCCGCCTTTTTTAACGGTTTCTAGTTTTGACCTTAGCTCTTCACACAGGCCTTTGTGATAGGCCTCATTTTGCTTAAATTCAGGGGAATTTTGGTCTACGTGGGAGTCCAGAATATCCATTGCTTTCCTCTATAAAAAGTATGGAAAACAGTATGAAAATTTTACTACCTTGTGGCAAGTCATACCTTGTTAGTGACCTAGGTCAGTGACATTCATTGTCATAGTGCTATATTGCCAAAGAAAGCTAAACTTCTTAGTCTTATTTAAAATTTAAAGAGAGGCACATCATGAGAATCAAAACCGCAGCACAGTATGAGGAATGGTACAAAAATGCCCAAGAAAACCCTGAGGATTTTTGGAGCAATATAGCGAAAAACTTCCAGTGGAAAAGAAAGTGGGAAAAGGTTCAAGAAGGTGACTTTAATACCCTCGATATAAAATGGTTTAAGGGCGCTCAACTAAATATCACCGAAAACTGTCTCGACCGTCACCTTAAGGATAAAGGTGATCAAGTGGCAGTTTTTTTTGAGGCCAATGATCCAGAAGAACCGGCACTAAAAATCTCCTACATTGAGCTCTTTGAAAAAGTTTGTAAAATGGCCAATGTTTTAAAAGACCATGGCGTTGAAAAAGGTGATCGTGTTTGCCTGTATATGGGAATGATTCCAGAACTTATGGTAAGTGTTTTGGCCTGTGCCA
>SMWT01000121.1 GCA_004356615.1 Deltaproteobacteria bacterium
CTTTCCATAGCGCCGCCTTTTTCTTTGACGGCGGTGATGAGTTGATCAAAATTTTCTACGGAACTTTCCTTTTTGGTGCTGACTTTCTTAGTAGTTGAACAACCTATTAAAAAAGTGATGAGAAAAAAAAGATAGATAGTAAATTTCATCAAATGGCCTTCCTGAGCGTAATTCGGATTCTCTTCCTAATCGTAAAAACTGTTAGGAAAAATTAGTTATTTCAAAGACCTAAGGGATGTTGCGTTACTTGGAAGTATTTTCCTCATTTAAATGGTTGATTTTATTAATAATGGTGGTTTTGAAAGCTTATCTCCCAGCAGACCAATTCTTAAGTCAGGTACGCTGGGAACGTTTATTTGACCCTTGAGTTAAATGGTTGTTGACATGAACCCTGAAAAGTTGCTATTTCAATTATCAACGAATTTTAAGAGCGAAGCATTAAGGCTGTTAACAATATGCAAGTGCCTGAAATCATATGAGAGACCTTTCGAGTTGATG
The DNA here is from genome assembly GCA_004356615.1 of Deltaproteobacteria bacterium. Taxonomy (GTDB): domain Bacteria; phylum Bdellovibrionota; class Bacteriovoracia; order Bacteriovoracales; family Bacteriovoracaceae; genus SMWT01. Next base: position 499 of record SMWT01000121.1, read on the forward strand.
CAAGGAAAGAAAGTTTTACACAAATCGTTAAAAAACAGTAATTTAGTGATATATAAAATTTAAACATACTAAGTAATTGAATAAAAATAGGGGAATTAATAATGAATGACGTTAGAATCATCAAAAGGTACCAAAACCGTAAGCTCTATGACACTCACCAAAGCTGTTATGTAACTTTGGAAGAGATCGCCCAAATCATCAGAGAAGGGAATGAGATCAAAGTTATTGATAACAAGACAAAAAATGACATCACTTACATGACTCAGATTCAACTTCTTTTTGATCAAGAAAGAAAATCTACTAGAGAAGGTAATGTTAACCTTCTAAAAAGAGTCATCAGATGCACTGAGGGTACCTTTACCGGATACATCAAAGGTCTAGAAGGAACTGAGGAAGCTCCAAAAGCTCCAGTTGAAGAATCTTTCCAAGCTTTTATGGGAAATAACTCAGAAATGAGTACTTCTTCAGTTGAAACACCAAATACATTAAACTAGTATATAAATACTAATTTAACGTCTTTAGGTGGGTAATGCTGAACTCCCTAACAAAATTTAAAAAATATTCACTGGCCTTCTTTTTGATGGCCAGTTTTATTTGTGCGCCTTCCTTTTCCCAAACCAAAATGGAACAGATGACCACCAGTGACAAATCGCAGGATCTTCCCCCTCCACCAAAAAAGTTTGATGACGATATTCATATCCATTCTCTAGGACTTGGTATTGGTCAGGCCTATTTGACTGGAGATTTTGATGATCATGGGGCAAGTGACCTCTCTTGGGACGTGCTTTACAATTACTCTGCCAGCCACTCTTTTGATCTGCTGATGAACCTTCATACCAATTCTTACAGTCAAGGTAGCCAAGAGGTATCCCTTTTTGCTCTGGCCGCCTCGATAAAAGGAAAGTTTTTTCACTTTGATAATTTCATTCCCTTTGTTTTAGGAGGAATGGGATTGTACGCGCCCAAAATTAGAAGTGGGTCTTATGAATCCGAAAGAAAAATTGCCTTTGGACTAAATGCGGGGGCCGGACTTGATCTTAAGCTGAATCGACACTTTAGAATCGGTGGCCTATTTCAATTTCATAATCCTTTTGATGTGCAACCAGAAAATGGGCCAGAAATTAGCGGGGCCTACTACAAACTACTGTTCACAACCTTTTACTCTTTCTAATCGTGAATAAAAGAATTTTTATCATTACAGGCAAAGGTGGTGTCGGGAAAACTATTTTTTCCCTGGCATTAACTAAATATCTTAGATCCAAGGGACAAAAGGTCCTCTATAACCATTTTGACCAAGACCCTCCAAGTAGTCTTTGCGACTCTTTAGATATTCCAGTTCTAAAGCTTGAAGAAGAAGAAAGTTTAAAGGTCTACCTTGGCAAAAAACTACATTCTAAAAATTTAGGTTCCTGGGTGATTAAGGTGCCTTTTTTTCACTCCCTTTTTAATATTATTCCGGGACTTAACAACCTGGTAATTTTAGGACACCTAATTGATAAACTAAGGGATGATCCAGAGCTAATCATAGTGCTAGATTCTCCCTCTTCAGGTCATGTATTAACCCTTTTTGAAACGACTAGGAATTTTAAAAAGATTTTCAAGACCGGCCCTTTGGTGGAAGATATCTATAAAATAAATAAAATGACCAAAGATCCAGAGATTTTAAAGACCATTATTTTATTTTTGCCCACTTTGATGGCCTTAAATGAAGGGCTCGAACTGGAGAAGAAAATAATCTCCCTAGATTATCCTCCACCCCAGCTAGTCATGAACAACTCTTTTTATTACCGCTTAGGGGAACATAAAGGTTTACCCGAGTTTCTACAACACAAAATCAAGCTAGAAGAGCAGGTGATTAATTGGTATAAAAAGAATCTGGGCAATCTAGAAAATTCCATTCCTCATGTTTTTGAAGAAAAGGCCAAAGACATTGTGGAAAAAATAACTCCATATATGGAGGCCCTTTTATGATCCCAGGTAAAAAGCTTGAAATCTTTTGTGGAACAGGTGGAGTGGGAAAAACCACTTTGGCCACTTCCCGAGCGGTTAAACTAGCAAGCATGGGGCGAAAAGTTCTTTTAATCACCATCGATCCGGCCAAACGACTAAAAGAAATTTTAAAGTTATCAGAAGCGCGGGCGGGAACTGTTGAGACCGTCAGATCCTCGACTCATTTGAATATGGAGGAGGATTTTTCCTTTGATGCTCTCCTTATGTCTCCGCGCGAGACCTTTAAGCGAATGGGCGGGGAAAAGGTCTTGGAAAATCCTATCTTAAAAGTCCTCACAAGACCTAATGGTGGCATGAATGAAATCCTGGCCTTGGTGGAAGTGGACTATCAATTATCTCAAAATAAATATGAAACCATCATTTTAGATACACCTCCAGGCCAACATTTTATTGATTTTTTGGAGTCCTCCAAAAAGATAAAGCTCTTTTTTAAAAAGATTTACCTAGATATATTTAAGCATCTAAAATCTGGCGGGAAAAAGTCAACGTTTTTCACCTCCTTGGTATCCACCGGAATTAATAAATTACTGGATCTCCTAGACAGTGTTACCGGCGCCCACTTTGTAACTGAATTTATTGAAACCATAGGAATCGTCTACAACAATAAGGACGATTTTATTAAGGCCCTAGAGGTCCAGGAAACCTTAAGAAACAAAGAACTCTCCAATTGGTTTTTGATCTCCTCAGTTGATCATAAAAAAATTACCGAGGCGGCGGAAATGAAGGCCAAAGCAGCATCTTTCCTGCATGAAGATAACTACTTTGTTATAAACCGCAGCTGGTCCCCATACCTTGCCAAGTGGCATCCCCAAGAGGAAGAAATGGCAAAAATTAGGGCCACTCTGTGGAATAGAGAGAGGGAAATTATGGACTTTGCGGAAAAAAACTATATAAATATCCTACAGTTTGGCGAAATATTCAGCCTACTTCCTGAGGATCAGGTTTGCCAGCTGGCAAAGAGTTGGTAGAGGAGAAAGTAATGCTACAAGGCGCAAAAGCTAATATTCTAGAGGTTATCGGAAATACCCCCATCGTTAAATTAAATCACGTGGCATCAGGCGTGGAATCTGAGATTTATGTCAAGTTAGAATATATGAATCCTGGTGGTTCTATTAAAGAGCGAATTTGTGCTTATATTCTAGATAAGGCGGTTAAAGACGGACTTTTAAAACCAGGGGGAACTATCATTGAAGGGACCTCGGGAAACACCGGAATAGGACTTGCCATGTATGCTGCCGTTCATGGATATAAATGTGTTTTCGTTCTGGCGGATAAACAATCAAGAGAAAAAATAAACAATCTTAGGGCCTTTGGCGCCCGAGTGGTTATTTGTCCCACCAATGTGGAACCGAAAGATCCAAGAAGTTATTATAGCGTGTCCGAGAGACTTTCCCAGACTATTCCCAATTCTTATTACGTAAATCAATACGAAAACCTTTGGAATACAGAAGCTCATTACAGCAGCACGGGGCCGGAAATTCTTGAACAAACCGGAGGAGAATTTGATGCCTTCGTGGCCACTGTTGGAACCGGGGGAACAATTACTGGAGTTGCTAAATATTTAAAAGAGAAAAAACCCACAATCACCACCGTTGGGGTTGATTGTGAGGGTTCAATTCTCGCCCACTACGCTGCAACGGGTGAGATGATACAGGCCCATACCTATGTACTTGAGGGCATTGGTGAAGACTTCATTCCCGGAAACTATGATTTTGATGTTATCGATAAATGGGAAGTCGTCGGAGACAAGGAATCCTTTATTATGACCCGAAAGCTTCTTAGTAAAGAGGGAATATATACCGGGGGCTCCGGTGGTGGAGCGGTTGTCGGCGCTATCAAATATGCAAAGACTTTAAAAGAACCCCAAAAAATTCTAGTTATTCTTCCTGATTCAGGAAACAGATATACCTCTAAGATATTTAACGACGATTGGATGAGTGATAATGGCTACACCACTCCATCTTTTAACGTAACCTTAGAAGAGCTGATCTCTGCTATTGGCAAAGATAGAGAGGAGCTAATTACCATTAAGGATAACACCACGGTGGGAGAGGCCATTGAGCTAATGAATGAAAAAGCGCTATCTCAACTTCCCGTTACGAGTAATGGAACAATTAATGGTGTGGTCACTGAAAGAGTTTTACTTAAGCCGATATTAGATGGTGAGCTGGCGCCAAGCGATCCCGTAACCCTGGCCTATGATGATAAATTTAAAATTGTAGATTGTGGCGAGCTCCTTTCCAATGTTTCTGATACGCTAATAAACAATAGAGACATTTTACTGGTTACCAGAAAAGACCAGGCGCTAACCATTCTAACTAATATCGACGTCCTAAGATTTGTTTCAGAAAAGCAAAATTATTAAAGGCATATTAATGAAAATAGGTACCAAAGTTATTCATGTAGGAAATAAACCGGATAAGGAAACCGGTGCCGTTATCCCTCCTATTTTTCAAACTTCAACCTTTGCTCAGAAGTCTCCCGGAGTGCACAAAGGTTATGAATATACCAGGAGTCACAATCCCACGAGAACCAGACTAGAAGAGTGTTTGGCCTCCCTAGAAAATGGGAAATACGCCCTGGTTACCTCCTCAGGAATGGCCGCGGAAATGCTTATCATGCATGCAATAAAACCCGGTTCAACAGTTCTTTGCGGGGATGATGTCTACGGGGGAACCTATAGATTATTTACGACCGTTTTCCACCAGCTTCACAATTTTATTTTTATTGATACTACCGATACTAAAAAGGTCGCTGCCGCCATTAAAGAGCACAATCCGGATATGCTATGGCTTGAAACGCCAACCAATCCCACCTTAAAGATTTCTGACTTGAAAAAATTGTCTGCCATGGCCAAAAAGGCGAAAGCTAAAGTTGTTGTGGATAACACCTTTATGAGCCCTTATTTTCAAAGACCACTGGAGCTTGGAGCAGATATTGTTCTGCATTCCCTGACCAAATATTTAAACGGCCACTCTGATGTGATTGGTGGTTGTTTAATTTTAAGAGACAAAAAACTCTACGATAAATTATGGGTGCTACAAAATTCCATCGGGCCCAGTCAATCCCCTTTTGATTCATGGTTAGTTCTAAGGGGTTTAAAAACCCTAGGTGTCAGGATGGAAAGACACCAGGAAAATGCTTTTAAAATTGCAAAGTATTTAGAAAAACACCCTAAAGTTGAAACTGTCATCTATCCCGGACTGAAATCCCATCCCCAGTATAAAATCGCCAAAGCTCAAATGTCAGGGTTTGGCGGGATGATTAGCTTCTATATTAAAGGAGGGCCAAAAGAATCTCGTGCCTTCTTAAAAAAGGTCAAACTATTTATTCTGGCGGAAAGTTTAGGGGGAGTTGAAAGCTTAATTGAGCATCCAGCAATTATGACTCACGCTTCAATCCCTAAAAAAGTTAGAGACGATCTCGGTATCACTGACAACCTAATCAGACTTAGTGTGGGAATTGAAGATGCCTCTGATTTATTAGAGGATCTAAAAAAGGCCCTGGGCTAAAAGGATTCTGAAGGTGTGGCCTGCTCAGTTTCTATAACAGGTTCCTCTATCTTTTCTACCACTTCTTCAACTCTTCCTGGAAAAATCTCTTTTGAGTCTGGACTGTAGATTGTTCCTTCTCTTAGATATCCCTGAAGTAGCATGTAAAGACAATAAACCTTCCCATGATCGGAGGACAAATCCTCTTTAAGTCCTTTGGCAAAAATTAATCCCTCATCGAGAATTAATTTTTCAAGTTCTTTTAATTGTTGGCAATAAATATTACCCACCACATCTGATGTATAGGGAGGGCAGCTTCCTTTTCTTTTATAGATATCAACTGCACCTGTTCCATATTTTATATGTACCGGAAGGCGGCAAATATCTATGGACCATTTTTTCTTTAAAAACTCCCATTTCTTACTTTCAATTTCTAAAACACAATAGTTTTTAGAAATTGAAAGCGTATTTTCAAGAAGTCCTAAAGGTTTTGCCTTATGGGAGACTGTCGTTTCAAATCCGTTACCCAAACAAGCGGTATCGCTAAATCCAAAAGCAATTCCTGGAATAAGAACAAAAATTAAAAATTTAAATTTGAAAAATAACATTTTCATCTACCTCTACTAAAATTATGGCGGCATCGGCCGGTAAAAACTTTTTCTTAAGATTTCGCTTTAACTCAAAAAAGAGCTCATCCAAAGCTTCTCTTGGAGTCAGCAGTCTTAGCTCATTTAACTTATTGGTCAAATCCAATTTGGGGTTTAACTGCTTAAAACTTTCCATGGCCCCGGAGGAAAGAATTAAAAACCTCTCACCTCTTTCCAATTTGATATTAAATGGTTTTAAATCATCAAAGGTTGATCTGACTATTTCCTTATCACCTTTAAAATAGAAAAAACAATCAGAAATATTAAGGCCCGAAAAACTCAAGGTTTTTAAATCAATTTGTCCCAGGAAAATTTCTTGTCCATCTTCTGGGTTTAAACTTTTCACGAATTCTTCTAGTTTTGGAAGATCATATTTTGTTTGTTCCCAATGCTTAAAATGATCTAAGAAATTATTTGAGCCTTTATAGGTTTTGGTCCTATTCCAAATGATCAGTGACTCTAAAGAAACATTTATAAAATCAAAGAACTCCCCGCCCTGAGACATGCCTGAGGCGAATTTGACATAAATATTCACACCACTATTTTTAGAAGATCTAAGAGGGACCAGTTTTTCAAAAGTTTTTTTTATAATATCTAGCTGTGAGGAGGTCCGCGCCCTTAGGTTTTTTACTTTTTCCTCTATCTTTTCCAAATCCTGGGTCTTTTTTTTAATTCCTAAAAATTCCCTAATTAAAGGAATCTGGAGTTTGAGTTCCTTGTCTAGATCTAGTAGTCCAAAAATAAGTCTATTTTCTTCTATGGACCGCTCCAATTCTTGAGTATCGGTTTCAAGGGGGGAATAGGCCAAAAGAACAGGCCCCCCCCCATCTGGAATTATACCCGGATATAAAACGATCAAACTCGCATCCGTCGTAAGAGTATAGGAAATAATTTCCAGTGCAGAAAAATCTGGAATTTCTTTAAGAGGACTTAAGAACTCTCTTACTCTATTGCCCTGTTCAAGGATTGCAAGTACCACCATGCTCTTAAGGATATCAAAGTCGATTCTGGTAAGGCCAACCCCAACCGTAGCCGATAGGTAAACATAAATTAAACCCGAGTAAAAATATGGGAAAAAGCACTCCAAAAAATATTATTTCTATCACCGACTTAACTCTTATAAAACAAAGTGAAGAGATTCAAAACCTCAAGGACCAGCACAGGAAAACCTGTGAAATGGCAGTTAGGACCATCCTGCAGGCACTTGACGCAAAAGACCATTACACCTACAACCACAGTACTAGAGTCGCCTGGTACTCCCTAAATCTAGGGCGGGAAATGGGATTTAAGGAAAAGGAGCTATATGACCTGGAAATGGCCGGTCTATTCCACGATGTTGGGAAGATAGGAACTCCAGACTCTGTTTTAAATAAGCCTACCAGATTAAATGAAGATGAATTTGAGATTATGAAGGAACATCCAGTAAAATCTGCTGAAATTCTTGAAGGATTTAAAGATTTTAAGATCATAGCCAAAATAGCCAAGCACCATCATGAAAGATTTGATGGAAGAGGCTATCCTGATGGCCTAAAGGGAGATGAAATTCCCCTTTTCTCCCGGATCATTCTTATTTCTGACACTTTTGATGCCATGACCTCTAGTCGCCCCTATCGCAAGGGCCTATCCAATAAAATTGCATATGAAGAATTGGATGAGTTTTCAGGCTCACAATTTGATCCAGAACTAGTGAAATTTTTCATCAAGGCAATGAAAAAAGAAGAACAAAAAAATGAATCTACCTTCTTTTTAAAAATAGTCGATAAAAATTTTGCTAAGAAAGCTGCCTGATTTATTTACAAAAATCAGTTTTTAGATTGGTGTTTATAAAATTGGTCTGGATAATTCGACAATCATTTTCATTTTTATATACGTCTTTTGTAAAGCACTCAAATCCCTTGCCATTTTCCTTGGCCCATTTGAGGTTATCCCTGCAGGCAAAATAAGAGTTTTTATCTACACATGCCCAATGCTTACCTTTGCAATTATAGACTAATCCTCGACCCACTTCATCGTAAGTGGGTGGATCAACATACTCGGCCGGCCCTTTTAATTCCTCTTCTGTAGGCGCACCAATTTCTTCCACAATCTTTTCCACTTCTTTGGCCAGTTCCTGAGTTTCTTGTTTAGGTGTTGGGGGTACTGAGCTTATATCTCTTTTCACCGTTGCTTCAGGTTCTTTCACTAATGCGGGTGGTTGGACCTGAAGAACTGGTTTGGGTGCCTCTACCTTTTTAGCAGGTTTTTCTACCTGCTCTTTCTTGGCGACTTTTTTCTTGGGTGCTTTTTTAGGTTTAGAGGCCTTTTTCTTTTTGGCCCTAGTCTTTTTGACGGGTGCTTTAGGCGCATCTCCTGAATCTTTAGTCATTTCATCAAAGGCGAAAAAGGCCACAACAATGCCAGCAGCAATTTTAATATAGAGACCTTTTTTCTTCTTGGCGGCGGCCTCTTCATCTTCCTCTTCTTCTTCTTCCTCGTCCTCTTCTTCACTTGCTTTGGTTTTTACTTCGACTTCTTCCCCTTCTGGGGTTTCCTCTGCTTCGACTTCTTCTATTTCAACATCTTCCTTTTTTCCAAAAGGAATCAGATCCATGATTTTTTCTTTTAGGGAGTTTAAGTCTAATTTCATATACAGGTCTTATCGAAAAAAAACGATTTTAATTAAATAATAAAAGCATAATTATTTAAAAACAAAGGATATTGCTATAGTATAAACTGGTCAAGTAATAGCGATGGGGAAAAGGGCCTCTTCCCTATAGAAATCTTATCCCATATTTTTTGTGCCATAACATTAATCTCTGCAAGCGTTTCCCCAGATACAAAGAAAGAAGAAAATAGGCCATCTTGAGGTGAAAGGGGAATGACCCCTTTCTCATTTTGATAAAGTAAAGTTGTCAATTGCTCTAATCTAGCAGCAAAGTTTTCACATGGTGATAGATCTTTGGTCGCGAAATTCAAAAATATCCCTACTCCACCCGGAGACAGAAAGGCCCTTAGCCGGTTAATAAAAAGGCCAAAGGATTTACGGTAATTTACTTCAACTAAAGGGTAATACTTAATCTGATTTTCTTCTTTATACAAAAATGAATCAATTTGAATTAAACCCTCTGCCCCCTTTTTAAGGTATAGGTCATAAATCTTATGCTGGGCATCCCATATTACGTCTCTATTAAATCCCCATTTTTTTTCGATAAAGTTAAAAAGATCATTAAAATCTTTATAAACTATGCCTCCTTTAAATTTTCCATCCTTAGAGTTTAAATTCCAAAGAACTTCGACTTCACTCTGGCCAAATATAAACCCAAGATCCATCAAACGCCTAAAATAAGGGGCCATAACAAGGGATCGTTCATTTAATCTATTTGAAAGTTTTTTTTTATTAAAATTTTTAAGCGATAGGATCAAGCTATTATTTCCCGCGGCCAAATAGGGATCCCTTATAAAATAATCCCTATCAGGATTACTTTTTAAGATTTTTTCAATATCTTCAATATTTTTTACTTCCCTGACCCCTGTGGGACAAAACCCATTTTCCTGGGCAATTTCAAGGGCGGTAATTTTAGAATTTAACACTCTACTTTTTTCACTCAGTTCCCCCCACCAATCTTTTGGATTTAGGTCTCTAGGAGAAAGCTCAGGAATTTCAAGTCCGAGATGCTTTAAAAACTCAAGATAATCTTTTGGATAGTCTCTGATATTTTTAAGTTTTTTACCCTCAAAAAAGAAATAGATGTATTCAAATTCCTTATTAAAACTTGTTTTGCTCTCAAGCTTATAAAGCTCAGGCTCAAAATCTATATTTACAAAGTCACTGGACATCCTCTCTCCGATTAAAAATCCTGTTTTCTTCGCGATAATTTTTTATCTTCTCCACAAAAGCGGGATCAAAACCTAAATCTCGTCGAACCTGGGCATTAAAATGGATCCCCTTAGATCTAGAAGGTGAGAGATTTTCAGGCAAAAGAGATTTATAATAATCAAATAATTCCTGATCCTCTTTCCACTTATCCAAAAATTTCAGGCCTAGTTTTACGTGGGAAACTTCATCCTCAAAAATCGCTTGCATAATCTTAGCGGAATCAAAGTCATGAACTTCACTAAATACTTCACGGTAAAAAAGGCAAAAGTCCAAATTTGCTGTTTCAAAAGTAAGAGACATTACTGCCAAGAATTCTTCCTTCGTATCCAAATACTTCATCTGTTTCCAGAAGAAATCATTTAACGGATAGTCACCAAACTCCACCCCAAGATCACCCATTCTTTCAAGATACATTTTTAAATGTTTTTGCTCGTCTTTTAAGGCCGAAAGAACACCAGATTTTAGTTTCACATCATCCTTACTCTCAGTTGGAAACTTAAGCAAAAAGGCGGCCATCATCTCAATCGCTAAGAGTTCATGATTGGCAAAGAAGTGGAGCGCCATGCCTCTTTTTTCATTTTGATGAAACTGAGAGACTTTGGGGAATTTTAATTTCTCACTGGAAAACTTGAGTTGATTAGATCTTGCCGGACTGTCGGGAATGCTCTCGCCTTTCCCTAATTTAAATGAAGATCCCTCGAAGGAAGCTAGTTTATCAGCTAAGCTTGAGCTGCATAAAATATTTCGCGCAAAGTTTTCTGGCGTCATCGTCGTCGTCTTTTTTTAGATGGCCTTCCTTTTCCTTCAATTTTTTTTGGAGGGCCCCTTCTATTCCTTGAAAATCTTCGTTGCTTAAAACAGTCTTCACAAATTGCAAACTTGGAATATTCCTGCAATTTTTTGCCGCAACTATTGCAAGTGGGAACGATTTTATCAGAAAGCAGATCGTTCAGTCTTTCAATCGCCTTTCCTTTATTTTCTAAAAGGAGTTCATCATCAAATTCAAAATGTTTATTATTAAAGTGCCGTGAGAGCCACTGATACAGTTCCACACATTTTATAGAAGTCTCTAAATAATCAATATCGCCCGAATCTGAATTAAGAGGCTCATGGAGGATTGGGCCTCCTCTTACAAAGTGATTTAAGATCCAAACATAATATTGAACATGCTCTAGGAGTCCTAAATTTACCGGGGCACAGGCAAAACCAAAAATTTCTGAGGAACTAAGTATACTTTCTGAATCGGCATTTTCCACCATTTCTGCCAACTCGATCATCTCTTTTAAATCTACGCAGTAAAAGGGTTTTTTAAATTCCATGGTATTGAAGAGTTGGAGGAATTCAGAGAGTTTTAGTACCGGAAGGGCATGCCCCTTAAGCGCATTATTAACCTGGCTAAAAATATCCAGATCTGGACCTACCATACAATTTATTTTTTGCTCAAGGGTAGATTCCAAAGCATGTTTAATCATGTTAAGTCCATCTTCCACTCGGGTAAGACAAGATACCTTCCCTTCCGGAAACCTTTGATATCTTCCGGCCCTGCCGGCAATTTGTTTGATCTCACTCTTAGTTAAGACGTATTCTTGATTATCAAAAAACTTTGAAAGCGTTGAAAAAATTATTCTCTTAATAGGAAGATTCATCCCCATGGCGATGGCATCCGTTGATACCATAACATCGGTCTCACCCTGATCAAATTTTCTCGCCTGCTCTCTTCTTACTTCAGGACTTAACCTTCCATAAACTACAGATACTTTAAACCCCAGTCTTTCGAGATCCATTTTATACCTAAGAGCATTTCTTCTAGAAAAAACCACTAAAGCATCATGTTTTTCAAGTTCTCCAACAGTGTAAGTTCTAGGGGAGATGTTTAGATCTGTCATACGCTCATAGTACTTTACTTCCAGGGTATCACCGCAGAGATCGACAATTTGTTGGACCAAATCAAGAACTGAAGGGTCTCCACAAATATGGACTTCCTCGGCCATAATATTAACCAAGGCCCGGGTCCAGGCCCAGCCTCTTTGAGTATCAGTAATCATTTGAATTTCATCGATTACACAAATATCAAAATTTTCCGCCAAACGGGCCATTTCAATGGTTGAGGAATAATGAGTTGCCCCTTCTGTTTCAATGACCTCTTCACCGGTTAAAAGAGTTGTCTTAACTCCTCCCGTATTCATTGTATCGTAGAGCTCACCCGCGAGAAGTCTAAGAGGTGCGAGATAACATCCTTTTTTTGCCTTCATCAGAGTCTTTACCGCAAAGTAGGTTTTACCTGAATTGGTGGGGCCGGCGTGATAGATAATCTTTCTTTTAAGCGTCCTGGCCAGGGAGTGAATCCAAAACTCTCCTAGATATTCCTGAAGAATCTTTCCGGAGATATCCTTTCTTTTAAGTATCATCAGGGTATTAAGGAGTTTTTTAAATTCTCTTTCTAGATATTTTTCATTTTTCCAAATATTAGAGGAAAGTTGGCGAAAAAATCGGTTGTATTCATTTTCACCTACAAGATCCTGTCTTAATCCTTGTCCTTTAAGGATATCCCTAAAAAATTTCTCTAAGGTACTTGAGTGTTCTTTAGCGAGGGCCGATGGGTAAGTAAAATAGTTTTTTACCTGATTTTTCACCTGAGACTCGAGTCTATTAAGAGAGGATTTTTTTAATTTTTTTCTAAATCTAAAAAATAGTTTGTCGAGATCCTTTTGCAAAGAATAATAAATATTGCTTACCGCCTTGATTCCATCATCAAGACTCTCTTCAATGGCCTCTCTAGTATCTTCGATTTTTTCAACACACTCCTTGTAAAGAGTCTCTCTGATTCTTGATTTATAATCTGCCAAACAAACTCGGCAAAGACAGCTGAGCTCACTAGAAGAGAGATCCAAATAGAAGTTTTCCTTTAAATTATCTAAATTCTTTTGATGGGCCAATTCTTTTTTTCGCGCCCATTCCTCAAAAGACTCGCTAATCTTTTTAATTAAGTCCTCACCAGGGTTGCCATCTTCTGCAAAGGCCATTTGGGCCTTCTCAGGGAATAGATAATCATCGAGGAAACAAAGTTCGACAATATATTCCCGCCGGAAAAACTCCCCTAAAGGCATAAATTCTTTTTCAAAATCAGGAATAAAAAAAGGAAATTTTTTGAAAAACTGCCCTAGCTTGGTTTGTAGCTCGCTCAGAAATTCAAGTACCACCTGGGCCTTTTCAATAGATCTGATGAAATCATCTTCTTCGGAAAAGGCGTTCACCTTAATAATGGTTTCGCGTTCCGTCTCTAAATATTCCTTTATGTCCTGAAAGGGAGGCAGTGGGGGTAAATTCTCCATGACCTAATCTACCCCACCTTACTCGAGGCGTAAATGCTATTGATCCATCTCGAGAAGATAGCTGATACCAAGTTTTGCAAATTTAACTGCATGCAAGGCCCCATACTCTGATTTATCAAGGGTATCCCTACTAGAGTGGATATGAGGATTAGCATTTCTTATTTGGGCCTCAAAGGGAAAGGAGGCGGTAAATCCGGCCTGATTCCAAGAGGCGTGATCAGAGCAGGCATACCCACATCTGCCATAACTCCAGGTGGCCCCCACATAGCGATCAATCAGTTTGGCCAAGAATCTATTTTGTTCACTTGAGGTAAAATCTGAAACCAAGGTGATATCATTGTTTGAGCCTTTGTAATTGGTCATATCAAATTGAATGACTCCTATCACATCTCGGCCTTTTAAAGAGTTGGCAACATCCCTTGACCCTCTAAGGCCAACCTCTTCAGCAGCGTAGGAGATAAACTTTAAAGTCCTTTGGGGTTTATAATTATTAGCTACCACCAACCTTATAAGCTCAGTGATAACGGCTATTCCCGAGGCATTGTCATCGGCACCGGGTGCCCTATTGTCTTGTCTTCGCCCATACCTAGAGCCGGAGATGGAATCTCCATGGCCACCAAAGACGATAATCTCCCCAGGAGTTTTACTACCTTTAATGGTAAGGATGACACTTGATTGCCTCCAGCTATGTTTGAACTCTTTAACCGAGATATCATTTCTTTTCTTAGTTAGTTTAGTCCAATAAGATTTGATCCATCTTTGCGAGGCCAGTCCTGTCTTGTTTTTATAGTGACGATTGGGATAGCTCGATAATTTTTCAATAACTTCAATTATCTTTTTTTCATCCACCTGCCCAAGATAGCTAGAAACTAAATCTTGCCGGTTAATGGAATAATCAACGAATAAAGAATCTTTTTTTAAAACGGGTTCAAAAACATTTTTGGCATCAGAGTAACTCTCATGAAACATGAATCCACCACAACGATGAAACTCACTGTGCATAACTTCTGATATTTTTTCAATATCTGCTTTATTGACTTCCACAACAGCAACTTTGCCATCAGACTTAGGTACGTATGAGATAAACTTTTCTTTTTTCAAAATAGATAAAGTATCAGCATCAACTGAGATAAAGACTTTTTCTGGGGTGCTGGCAAAGGCATTGCCTGCCATAAAAAGTAAAATAAGAATCAATTCTTTTAAAGGGAAAAACATCCTGTCCTCCTAGTTTTGTAACTCCATTTTACCAAGACTGAGACGCTCCGAGTCTAAAAATTGCTTACATATAATGCGACGCATTTGTAGCTTTTCTTTTGACGGGACAGAGGATAATATTTTGCCAAAATTACGGGAGAGCTAAATTGATTAATACCTGGTTAACTGAAACTTTTAAGATCAAATACCCCATCATCATGGCACCTATGTTTCTCATCTCCAACAAAGAGATGTTAATTGAAGCGGCCAAGGCGGGAATCATGGGATGTGTTCCAGCGCTGAATTGGCGAACTGAAGATGAATTCAAAGAGGATATGCTCGATCTTAAAAAAAATATCACGGGGCCTTTTGGTATTAACCTCATTGTAAATAAATCCAATATTAAATTAAAAAAGCAACTGGATGTCTGCCTCGAAATAGAACCTGACTTTATTATTACAAGTCTTGGAAGCCCGGAACAGATTATTAAAAAATTTAAGGATAAAAAAACCAAAATCCTTTGTGATGTAGTGGATTTGAATTACGCCCTAAAAGTTGAAAAACTCGGCGCTGATGCCGTTATCGCCGTCAACTCAGGGGCAGGTGGACACGCGGGGCCTGTTCCCGCCAGCGTTTTAGTACCAAAGCTAGTTAAAGGCCAAGTCCTTCCGGTTATCTCCGCTGGAGGGATTGGAACAGGGGAAGGCCTACTATCAGTATTAACTCTTGGTGCTGGTGGCGCATCTATTGGGAGTCCCTTTATCGCCGCGAAAGAAAGTCCGGTAAGCAAAGAATACAAAAATGCATGTGTTAAATATGGTGCCGAAGATATCGTTCTCACCACAAAAATATCAGGTACGCCTTGTACTGTTATCAATACCCCTTACGTAAAAAAAATTGGTACCAAACAAAATGCCGTTGAGTCTATGCTCACAAAAAATAAAATGCTTAAAAAATATATAAAGATGCTGACCTGGTATATGGGAACTAAGGCCATCGAAAAGGCCGCCTTTAGTGCCACTTATAAAACGGTATGGTGTGCAGGTCCATCTATTGAATTTACCAATGAGGTAGAAGCAGTATCAGATATTGTTGAACGAATGATCAGCGAATATGATAGGGCCTTTAAAAATCTAAAGGCCCTAAGTCCTTTTAATGGGGAAGTAAACCACCCCGTTTCAAAAGGGCATGTGTAGAGGGCTTTCTTCCTCTAAATTTTTCATATAATTCCATAGGATGTTCAGTTCCACCTTTTGATAAAATATTTTCTTTAAAGCTATCCGCTACTTCTGGATTAAAGATTCCCTTTTCCTTAAAAAGTTCAAAGGCATCTGCATCTAAAACTTCTGCCCATTTATAGGAATAATAACCTGAGGAATATCCGCCAGCAAAAATATGAGAAAAGGAGACACTGGTATTAACCCCTTCAACAGCAGGAAAAAGCCTAGTGGGCTCACTAACCTCTCTTTCAAAGGCATCCACATTATCTATCCCTTTAGGGTCATCCTTATGCCAGGCCATATCTAGCCTTGCAAGGCCCGCCTGTCTAACTGATGCACAACCTTCAAAAAAACTAGCACTATCTTTTATTTTTTTAATTAACTCTTCAGGAATTTTTTCACCAGTTTTGAAGTGTTCGGCAAATAGATCTAAACATTCTTTTTCAAATGCCCAGTTTTCCATAATTTGCGAAGGAAGCTCAACGAAATCCCAAAACACATTAGTTCCTGAGGTTGAGCTATAACTACAATGTGAGAGCATTCCATGTAGAGAGTGTCCAAATTCGTGGAATAGGGTGGTCACCTCATTAAATGTTAAGAGCGAAGGTCTATCCCCACTTGGTTTGGTAAAATTACAAACAATTGAGATATGTGGCCTTTGGTCAACGCCATCTTTTGTCTTTTGATCCCTAAAACTTGTCATCCATGCTCCGCCTCTTTTCCCTGGACGAGGAAAAAAGTCAGCATAGAAAACGCCCATGTGCTTACCACCTTTATCAGTGACATCAAAGACTTCCACATCTTGGTGATAAACAGCAACACCATCAACTTTTTTATAATTTAGTCCGTACAATTTATGGGCAACATCAAAAACTCCCTGAAGAACTTTTTCCAGCTTGAAATAAGGCCTTAGCATTTCATCATTAATATCAAAGTTTTCTTGTTTGAGTTTTTCCTTCCAGTAACCAAAATCCCATGATTGAAGAGTTTCCGGGCCACCATTTGCTTTAGCGTACTCACTTAGCTGGACAAGCTCCTTTTTAGCAGCAGGTCTAGCATAAGAAAGCATTTCATCCAGAAAATTCATCACGGTTTTAGTATCGCCGGCCATCCGCTCTTCTAAAATAAAATCGGAATGAGAATTATAGCCGAGTAGTTGGGCCCTAACGTATCTTAGGTTGACCAACTTTTTCACGATTTCTTTGTTATCATTTTTTCCGTTTTTAAAACCCCTAGAACCAAAAGCAATGGATAGTCTCTTTCTAAGGTCTCGGTTATCAGCATAGGTCATAAAGGGGATGTAACTTGGATAATCAAGAGTTAGGAGCCATTGTTTTTCGTAACCTTTTTCCTCCGCCATATGAGCGGCAGATTCTATGTAGGACTCCGGACAACCTTTAAGATCATCAATATTGGAAAGGATCAGCTCAAAGCTATTGGTATCATTTAAAATGTGGTCGCCAAATAGAAGTCCCAGACTTGATAGCTCTTTGTCTAATTCCCTTAACTTTTCTTTATCTTCATGGGAGAGAAGAGCGCCATTTCTTTTAAAGTCTTTATAGGTTTTTTCAAGCAGCATTTTCTGCTCAAGACTGAGATCTGCTTCTTCCATTTTTTCAAATACTGCCTGGACTTTTTTAAAGAGCCCCTCATCTAAAATGATATCATTTCCAAACTCGGTAACTAGGGGAGAGAAATCCTTCGCTAGCTTCGTGAGTTCATCATTGGTTTCGGCAGAGTGAAGATTAAAAAATACTCCTGAAATGGTATAGACTCTTTCGGAAGCGTTTTCCATCGCCACGATGACATTATAAAAGTCAGGTTCATCGGTGTTATCTTTAATGTTATTTATATCTTCTTTGGCCTTTTTAATGGCCTCTTTAATAGCGGGTAAAAAATGTTCATTTTTTATTTTGTCGAAAGGGACGGTTTCAAATTTAGTATCAAACTTCTCCAACAAGGGATTCATCACTTGGCTCCTTTATAAAATTGTAGGGTTTAGAAAAAAATTAATTGGCCGGAAGGTATTTATCTCCAATTTGGCCATCAAGAAAATCTTTTGCGCTGTTAAAATTGCAAAGATCTAGTGAGGTTTTGAATTTTAGACTACCTTGTTCCGTATTTTCACAGTTACATGCAATCTTTTTCATAAACTCAAAGAACTTAAAACCTGTCTCATGGCTCAAAAGATGTTCCATCTGACAAGAGTCAAATTCGGCAGTAGCTTCATCCACTCCCACAAAGTCTCTTAGAAAATAAAAAAGAAGAGTTCTCGAAGATAATATTCGATGAACTTCCATGTGACCTGCATCGGTGAGTACTAAAAACTTGCAATCTTCTTCTTCTTGGACCAAATCTTTTTTCTTAAGACTATTTAAGGCGGTAGAAACAGAACCTTTGGTGAGGTTAAGTTCTTTTGCAATATCGGTGACCCTGGCAAATCCTCTCCCTTCCTTTAACTTATGGATGGTTAGGAGGTAGTGAACCATTGAGTGGGATAAATTATGAATGCCTTTAATTTCTTTTTCCATACGCCTGCGTTTATACCAAAGAACCGAAATAGGGTCAAAATTTGCCTGAATATTTGTAAAAAGGTTAACTGATTCATGTGTTAAGTGATTGAATTTGCTCAATATCAAAATTAGTACTATTACTGGCCCACCAAGATTTCTAGAAGTGGTAAAATAATTAGTAGGTATTTTCTGGAAAATCATATGAAATATAAAATTATCCTTCCTCTTATTTTCTCTCTTGGGGCCTTCGCCCAAGTCATTGAAACCTATGGCCCCGACGATCAGGCGCTGACCGATGAAGACCACAAACTATCCCAGGAATTTATCCATGAGGGCATCGCTCAAAAGGTACTGCAAGAGGAATGCGAGGGGATGGAAGAAGAGTGTAAAGGACAAGATGACGATGGAAGATTTCTTGGTATTCCCAACCAAATGATCGAACTCATTGGACAGGCCTACTCCATGCTCTCCGGTGGGATCATGGGCCAGCTTAAATTGTCAGAAAAATCCCTCGCCGCTGCCCGGGAAAAAGATCCCATGGCCAAAGATAGCAAACCTGATTATTGCTCAAAAATTCCCATGGCCACTAATCTTCTGGCACAATTTAAGCAAACCAGTGAGCAAAAAAACCTCAAAGATCTTCCTGCTGAAGGTGAGACGGTTCAAAGGCAACAACTTTTAAAGGCCGCTGCATCTCATAAGTCTAGATCTGAGACTTCCGCCATTCAAGCGGGTGGTTATGGAGTCACATCAGCATGTTATGTGGGAATGATAGCCGCCGGTGGAGTGGCCATATCTGCAGTTGCGGTCAAGCTTCCCGCCTCTGCCTTGCTGACAGCTTTTTACACCACCAATGCTATTAGACAGAAAAAAATTGCTAACCGGGTTAAAAAGATCGCCGATAAAATGCCCGGGAGAGGATATTGTAATCCTATCACTGAAAGACAATGTTACTGCGATACCTATAAGGAACTTAAAAAAGATCAAGAAAAACTCGCTGAAGAAAATAAGAAAAACTTAGAGGCCACCCGATCTGCAAACATCAAAGAAAAAAGTACTGGTGAAAAAATTGGAAGCTTCTTTGGGATCGGTAAAAAGAAAAAACAACACGTTGATAAAGTGGTCATCATCGACGAGGGTGGAGCGGCCAAATACTGCATGCCTCAACTTCATGGTAACAATGTCGCAGATGATTCCATCAGGGTGTCCTGTCTCGATGAAAAGATGAGACTCGATCCCTTTTGTCATTGTAAAGGCAGAAACACCTGTTACGACACTGAATATATGAAATTTGCTGCTGATATAACCCCAGAGATGTTTGCCCAATCTGGTCTCACAGATTTTAGATCTATGACCAGAGGTGAGCTTATTGGGGGCAGAGTTGGCTCAGCAAGCTTTGGCAGAAACGCCATAAGAAATAAATCCCTGGCCAAACAATATGCCTTAAAAAATCCTTATAAAGGAAATCTTTCAGCAGATGCCATGGCCCGAGCAAAAATGGCGGAAGACACTTTTGGCATTCCAAAAGAATTGGCCGCCCAACTTACCTCAAGACCTATTACCGCCCAAGACCGGGAAAATGGAAAAAGATTAATGGCGGGATCGACCGGTAGTAAGAAAGGAAAAATGACCACCAAAGGGCCAGAGGGTAGAACGGTTCGAACCCTCACTTTTAAACCTCAAAGAAAAAAACAAAGGCGAGTTACCAGGGCCAAATCAGGAAGCAGCACCAAACTGCAAAGGGGTAAGGCCTCAAGCTCTGGTGATGTGATGAAGTTTGCCCGGAGGGCCCAGGCCAAGGCACAAATAGAAACTCGAAAAGGCCGAAATATCTTTCACATTATCTCCAGAAGATATCAGCTGAGTGGCCACAAGAGATTGACCCCGGCAAGGGATGAACTAGACTGATGAAACTTCCAATTCTACTCTATGATGAAAAATGTCCACTTTGCCTAAGGTTTAAACAGGCCTTTGAAAGAGTCCCCGGAGCGTCCAAAGTAAATATTATCTCTATTTATAACGAGGAAGTTTTTAAAAATTTTCCCCAGATTAATCCCGAAGCGGCCTTTCAAGAGCTGCACTATCTAGACGGAGAGGGAAAGGTTTATGGTGGAAAAGATGCCCTTACCCAGCTCATGGTGGAGTTTCCCCTGGTTAAAAAGTTTGCCTGGTTAATTGAAAGCAATATGGGCCAAAAGGCCTTAACCTACTTTAATCAGGTGGCCAAAAACTACCGCGAGCGGTTGATTAAAGACTGCATTAATTGTAAATAAGATACCTCAACCAGAGGTATTTATGCTCCCATATGAAAAAACTGTCATTTTAATTCCCACTTACAACGAATCCGATAATGTTGAGCGAATGGCCCGTACCATCCTTAAGTCCTATCCTAAAATTTCACTTTTGATCATCGATGATGGTTCTCCTGATGGAACAGGAAATATTGTAAAAACGCTCCAAAAAGAATACCCAGGCCTTCACCTGATGGAGCGAGCTGGAAAAGCGGGTATTGGCAAGGCCTATATTGCGGGCTTTAAATGGGCGCTAGAAAAGGGTTATGATTTTGTTTTTGAAATGGACTGTGACTTCTCTCACAACCCTGAGGATATCCCAAGGCTGCTTGAGGCCACCACAAATAATGATTTGGTTATCGGCTCAAGATATATCAATGGCATCTCCATCGTAAACTGGCCGTTTAAAAGATTGCTTTTATCTTATGGTGCTTCCATCTACACCAGGTTTATAACCAGAATTCCCATTAGAGATACCACGGGAGGATTTAAGTGTTTTACCAGAAAAGCACTAAAGACTTTAAACTTTGATAAGATTATCTCCAATGGCTATTCCTTCCAATTAGAAGTTAATTATAAAATATGGAGTAAGGGTTTAAGAATAAAAGAAGTCCCCATAATTTTTTATGAAAGAAGAGATGGACAATCTAAAATGGATAAAAACATCGTCCTTGAGGCCATCTTTGCGGTTATTTTCCTTCGACTTAAAAAAGTCTTCGGAACTCTCTAGCGCTCCAAGGAAGCACGGGAAAAAATATTTCGATTATACGGGTTCCAAACCATCAAAAATAAAAACCAGCTGGCGCTGAATTTAAAGATTTCCCAACCATTAGGCCAAAATGGCAGTAGTGCGGAAATTCCAAATAATATAATCTGAAAAGTCTTAGGAACTGGGAGGGCCAATTTATCAATTATCTTCTTTCCCTGGGCGGAAAATTTATAAAGTAGTTTTGTTAAAAGGTAATAAACCGTAATTACGGTTACTAAATCCCCTCTAAAGTTTCCGGTATAGACTTTTTTAAGCTCATCCAGGCCCCAAAATACATTTAAGAGGGAAAAGATAAAAAAGAGCACTCCCTGCAAAATCATAGAGTAACAAAATCCATCTAGCCTAAAAGGCCGAAGCAGAAAGGCCCGGTATACATATAAAAGGCCACATAAAAACATGGCCAGGAAAGTAGGCCAGGGAAGTATTAATAAATAATAATCTTTAAAAATCTGAGGATAATTCTCAGAACCCCACATGCCTAAAAAAATTAGAAGCAAAATGATGGGATAAAAAAATTTTTCGGCAGGCGCCAACTTAAAGTCTTTCACCTAAATCCTCAAAAAGGGCCAAACGCTCACTATGCCTTCCACCTTCAAATTCGGCCTTAAACCAGGCACCGGCAATATCTTTTAACTGATCTGAAGTATTAATTCTCCCACCTAGGCACAAGACATTGGCATTATTGTGCTGAATTGAGAGTTCTGCCTCTTTAGGAGACCGGCAAAGGGCCGCCCGGATACCACTATATCTATTGGCGGCCATAGAGACGCCGATTCCTGAGCCACAGATTAAAATGCCCTTGATATTTTCACCAAGAACAACCTTCACCAGTTTTGTGGCAAAATCTGGGTAATTACAACGCTTTGAAGAATAAGTCCCAACGTCTATGACTTCATGGGACTCTTCAAGATATTTTTTTAGTTCTTCTTTGGCCTCAAAGGCCGCATGATCGCATCCAAGAATAACTTTCAAGGAAAACTCCTAGTATCTGTAGTGCTCTGGTTTATAAGGACCTTCTACTTTCACACCAATATAGTCTGCTTGCTCTGGAGTAAGGGTCTCAAGTTCTGCACCAACTTTCGCTAAGTGCAGATGGGCCACTTTTTCATCCAAGTGTTTTGGAAGAGTGTAAACTTTTCTCTCGTAGTTATCAGATTTCGTCCAAAGTTCAACTTGCGCCATTACTTGGTTAGTAAACGAGTTGCTCATAACAAACGAGGGATGCCCGGTGGCACATCCAAGGTTAACCAGTCTTCCTTCAGCTAAAAGAATTAATTTTTTTCCATTGGGGAATGTGTACTCATCAACCTGAGGCTTGATGGTAGTTTTAGTAATCCCATCTCGGCCTAAGCTGGCCACATCAATCTCATTGTCAAAATGACCAATGTTACAAACGATGGCACCATCTTTCATGGAGTCCATATGGTCTTGATTAATCACTTTAAAGTTTCCGGTAGTGGTTACAAAAATATCACCGATTTTAGCGGCATCTTCCATTCTTCTAACTTCATATCCTTCCATTGCAGCTTGAAGAGCACAGATTGGATCGATCTCAGTAACAATTACTCGACCACCTAATCCTTTAAAAGACTGGGCCGAACCTTTGCCAACATCACCGTAACCGGCAACCACACAAACTTTCCCAGCGATCATGGTATCAGTTGCTCTTTTGATCCCATCAACTAGGGATTCTCTACAACCGTAAAGGTTGTCAAATTTAGATTTGGTAACCGCGTCGTTTACGTTGATGGCCGGAACCATCAACTTGCCACTTTTTTGCATTTCAATCAGACGGTGAACACCGGTAGTGGTCTCTTCAGATATCCCTTTTACTACTTCCATCATCTGGGGATATTTTTCATGCATAATAAGCGTGAGGTCTCCCCCATCATCTAGGATCATGTTTGGCCCTTTTCCATCTGGCCAATTGATTGTTTGCTCTACACACCACTCGTATTCTTCTTCCGTTTCACCTTTCCAGGCAAAAACAGGAATTCCAGAAGCTGCCATGGCCGAGGCCGCGTGATCTTGGGTAGAAAAAATATTACAGGAGGACCATCTAACTTCGGCCCCAAGTTCAATGAGGGTTTCAATTAAAACCGCAGTCTGAATAGTCATATGAATACAACCAGCTATTCTTGCGCCCTTAAGGGGTTGTTCACCTTTTAATTCTTCTCTAACTGCCATCAACCCCGGCATTTCCGCTTCAGCGATCCTAATTTCTTTTCTTCCCCAATCGGCCAAAGAAATATCCTTTACTTTATAATCCTCAGCTTCACTCATTGCTGTCCCCCATAAAATTTATTTAGTTAAAACTGTCCAAATTTATAACATTTGAAAGACTTACCAACAAGGATTGATTGTTATCCCGCGGGATATTAAAATGATTACAAGGACTATTACGCAAGGCATAAATATGGGTACTTTTACCAATCTTACTACTAACGAGGCCAATGAAATCCTCTCCCTTTATGGGCTTGGGCCTTTGGAATCCATGAAGGCCCTGGGTCTTGGAATATCTAATTCCAACTTTAAAGTTAAGCTTAAAGACAGATTCATTCTTTTAAAAGTATCTGATGATAAGGGGGAGAAGGAGCTTATCGGGGAGCAAAAAATCCTTCATTATCTAAAAGCGAAAAAATTCCCCTATTCCATCTGTCCCATCCCATTAACCAGTGGTGAAACCATCTATCATTACCAGGGAATGATCGGGGCCATATTTGAATTCTTAGAAGGTATTCCTCCAGGCCCCTCTGATGATACTTGCTATGAAATAGGCCAGGTCCTAGCGCTTCTTCATTCTCTAAAAAAAGATCAGTGCTTTTTAGAGCTTAGGCCTCATGAAGAGGTTGGATTTGGTGCCACCGAAGTGATAGATTATATAAATCAAAAAAATTGCCCAGAGGATTTCAAGGAGCTTTTCCATAAAATTTTTCCTGACAGTTTACAAGGCTGGCAGGGTGAGAAATTTGCTGAGGGAGTAATCCATGGTGATCTCTATTATGACAATACCCTTTTTCACAATAATCGCTTAAACGTAGTCCTGGATTTCGAACAATCGGGGCGAGGAAAGCTCCTTTTTGATATTGGCATCTCCATTTCCGGCACCTGTTTGGAAAAGGGAACTATTGGACTTAGATTGATAGATTCCTTCCTTATGGGGTATGAGTCCATCAGACCTCTCCCAAAAGCAGAAAAAGAGTATCTGAACCAGGCCATACTATTAGCACTCTTTTCCATTGCCCTTTGGCGAATAAAGAGATTTAAAGAGGGAAACCTAGATCGTTCTCGAGAAGACAGTTACCAGGAATTACTATCGCGAGCGCTAACTTTTTTTAACCTGCTGGAATACCTAAAAAATGAGCAAAGCTAAATATTTCGCCTCCTGCCCTACCCAATTAGAACCACTTTTAATCAAAGAAATTAAAGAGTTCGAACTTAGTGATATAAAAGAAGAACGTGGGGGAGCTTCCTTTACTGCCACAGAAAAGGAAATAATACAGTTTATCCTTCGTTCTAGAATAGCTAGCAGGGTCTTCAAACATCTAACTGAATTTTCTATTAAAAACGAAAAAGACCTCTACGAGAAGGCGTTAGAGTTTCCCTGGGACCTGGTCATGACTCCCAAACAAACGCTAAAAATCAAAGCTGTCCTCGACCAAAATGCCCAACAGGGTTTTAAAAGTGGGCTGTATTTATCCCAACTTTTAAAAGATGCTCTGACTGATAAGCTTAGAGAAAAGTTTGGCGAAAGGCCTAGTGTCGATACAAAATACCCCGACAATCTTTTTCTCCTGCGAATCTCTCAAACTGAAGATGAAAAATACTTTGTTAATATCCTGCTTGATCTAGTAGGGACTCCCCTTTCCAACCGCTTTTATAGAACAGGTCATCACCTAGCACCTCTTAGAGAAAACCTTGCTGCTGCCCTGGTGCTTCTCACCGACTGGGATCCAGAAAAAGATATTTTTATTGATAGCATGTGTGGCAGTGGAACCATTTTAATTGAAGCGGCAATGATTAAGGGAGGAATTGCTCCAACATATTTCCGTCTCTTATCCACCAAACATGCATTTGCCTTCCAAAAACAGCTCTGGTTTACAGAATCTTTAAATAATTTTTATCTAAGTGAAATAGATAAGGTTAAAAAATCCTCCAAGAAAGGTTTGGATGATCTGCACACCCATCAATTTTTTGGTTTTGATATCGAAGCGGCCAATATAGAAATTGCTAAAAATAATCTTCGAGCTGCCAAACTTGATAAAATCGTAAAATTAAAAAGGCTTGATTCCACCAGACTTTTGCCCCCAGGTGATCCTCCAGGAGTTATCATTTGTAATACTCCCTACGGTGAAAGAATTGGAGAAAAGAAATACCTGGAACAGGTTATCTACAACTACGGGGAAAATTTAAAGAAAAACTTTTCCGGTTTTCGCGCTTACTTACTAACTGTGAGAGATCTCAGGAAAAAAATCTCTCTCTCTACTTCCAGTAGAGTATCGCTTAAAAATGGCAACCTTGATTGTACCTTGGTTCGCTATGACCTCTATTGAAACCTATCAGCGATCTTAATGGCAAATTGCGGGCTTGAATATTTCATTAAAGCAGTGGGATTTACAATTTTGTCATCATGTTTTGATGAGCGGGAAAAGAAATAGTTGGATACCTGAGAATCCTTTAAAAAGATGGTATGCCCTTTCTCAGCAAACTTACGCGTAATAAACTTGGAATCGAGAAAACAGATTTCTCTAATCATAAAATTATTATGGATATAGATGATAATGCAATAATCGCTTAATTGAACTAACGACCTTCTAATCTTCACACCTTTCGGGGAGCTAAAATCTGCCCAATGGACCTTAACTTCGGCCGTCTTACCATCTAACTTAAAATCAAAACCACGTTGAGAAGTAGACTTTTTTTGATAGAGGCCGAAAATTATCCGCGCATACCACTCTCCAAGTTGCACTGGGAGATTTTTGCCATTTAACAAAATTTTGTTTTCTCGGAGATTTTTAAAGGCCTTATAAATACTTTCGATGGAATCAAATATTGATTTGTTCTCGGGAATTTTTAATATGGTCATCTTGCTAGAGCTTGCCGTGCCTAACTTTCGGGCAAACTTTCTCTCATACCATTTAGTAAAGGTATCACTGCCAAAAAAATCGATCGATTGGTATACGAAGCCAAGTCCAAGCAAATCAACTGGACTATTCAAGTTTTCAAATTTCTTTTTTAACAAGGAAAAAGGGGCATACTCTAAGGCCGTAGGACCTTGTACATAAAAATCTTCTTTAAAGTAGTTCGAGCTTCCCTGATTTTCTTTAGAAAATTCCCCTATTTCCTTATAAAGGTCTTCAAGTTTCATTTAAATTCCCATAATCCTTGGAAATCATAGCACTTAATACTTTAAATCTCTAATTTTGTGAGACCTTCGGGAAAATTTAAAACGCACTGAGAAATTGAAGTATTCCTCACTAGGTAATGCGCACAAAAGACTTTGAAATCCATTATCTTGGATAGGTAAAACCCTTTTTGCTCATCGCTTCCATCTTTTAGAAGTCGCTGTGCCTCTAAGGCATGCCTTAAAAGAATCCAAGAAACGATAAGATTTCCACAGTACGTCAAAAAGTCGGTGGAGTGCTCTAAAACCTGATCAACTTTTCCCTTTTGGTAGCATTCGGTAAATCTGGCCAAAATCTCTTGGACCTTTTCCATATTTTTCTTCATTAAATTGGTTTCGTTTTGCCACTCAGCAGGAATATCTTGCGCCAAAGTGGCCATGATTTTCTTACCTAATTTGCCAAATTCCTTTCCCTCATCTTTGAAAATTTTTCGCATTACAAAATCAAGCGCCTGAATGCCATTGGTTCCTTCATAGATGGTAGCAATTTTAGCATCTCTTACAAATTGCTCAATTCCATATTCACTACAATATCCATAACCACCGTGAACTTGAACCGCATCTACACAAACTTCAAAACCAGCATCGGTACAATATGCTTTGCAAATAGGTGTAAAAAGAGCAATCTCAGCTTCTGCCTCAGGATTATCAAATAAATCTGCGGTATAAAGAACTAGTCCCCGCATTCCCCGAGACATGGCCCGCATTTTAAGTAACATTCTTTTTACATCGGGAAGATCAATTATACTTTTTCCAAATTGCTCTCTCTCTCTGGCGTATTGAATTGAAAGAGAAGTGACCAAGTTCGCCTGGGCCTCACCTTGTAGCCCACAGAGAAGTCTTGCCTCATTCATTATTAAAAACATATGAGACATGCCTTTAAACTCTTCGCCAATGAGATATCCTTCACAACCTCCATTTTCACCAAAGGTAAGCTCACAGGTTGCCGAACCATGGATGCCCATTTTTTCTTCAATTTTAGTACATATCACATCGTTAGATTCACCATTTTCTATTTTAAAACGGGGGACGATAAAAAGGGATATCCCCTTTACCCCTTCTGACGCTCCTGGAGTTCTGGCCAAAACCATATGGATATTATTTTCAAAGAGATCACTCTCCCCGGAGGAGATAAATATTTTAACTCCATTAATTTTATATTTTCCGTCCTCGGTTGGCGTGGCGGTAGTTCTTGTTGCGCCCACATCACTTCCCGCTCCGGCCTCGGTTAAGCACATGGTACCGCCCCAGGTTCCATCCATCATCTTGGGAATATAAAGCCTCTTTTGCTCATCGCTTCCTAGCATTTTGATACAGTTTAGAGTTCCTTTGCTTAGTCCGGGATACATGGAAAAGGAGACATTTGCTCCTACATAAAAAGACTGGCAGGCCATATAGGTTGCGGTAGTGGCGGGCATTCCCTCCCACTCTTCTTCCATGCCAAGGGCAAACCACCCATTTTCATAAAATTTCTGCTTAGCGGCCAGGTAGGATTTAGGAACCCTTACCTGACCTTCCACCATCTTGACCCCGACTCGATCACCATCTTCTCTCGTGGGAAAAATTTCATTTTTGGTAAAACGGTCAAACTCATCGATAATGGCGCGTAAATCTTCTTCAGCATAATCCGGTTTTAAATCCTGAACTTTAAGCATGTTAAACAGGTTAAAATAGACATCTTCCAAATCAGTTTTGTATTCGGCCATTAAAATCCCTCGTAAAAAATATATAGTTCCAGATATAAATAAAAATAAGCTGGAAAACTAGTTTCAATGCACTATTAATAACTTATACTTACCAAATTATGTTGATTCCCATTCTTCTAGGTCTGCTGACCGGTTATATAATGTGTATTCCAATTGGCCCCTTAAATATTTTGGTTTTTAACACCAAACTGAAAAGAGGAATGGCACCGGCCATGGCCATCGCTATAGGCGGTGCCATAATGGATTTCATTTACTTTTTTATCATTCTCTCAGGTCTCTCACTTTTCACTATAAACCCCCAGGTTACTTATGGATTTCAAATTTTTGGCACAGTTATTTTATTTATACTGGGAATCAAGGAAATATTTTTTGTCCATGTGGATCTGAGGGAGCGCCCCAAATACAATAAAAAGTTTGGATCAAAAAGTTTTTTACTCCTTGGTATTTTAATTTATGTGGGCAATCCCACCATGTTTTTTTCCTTATCCACTTTGTGTGCTTTCATAAAATCATTTGCTTTTTTCCCCAGCACCTTGGCAAACAACGCTATCTTTTCCCTGTTTGTGGCACTTGGTTCAATCCTTTGGTTCTACACTCTGGTGGTAATCATTGAGAAGTTTGAGCATAAAATTACCAAACCTTTAATGATAAGAATCAATCAATTCTGTGGCATTCTTATTGTCTTTTTAAGCTTTTATCTGGGTTTTAAAACCCTCACCTAAGAGATTGCCAAAATTGGCGCATTCGGTATAAATTATTAGAGAAATGTTAACGCAGGGTGGATCCATTGTCATTTTTTGTGCAGACCTCAATCTCTATAGGTATTCAGATTTTAATCGGACTCTATTTCCTGGCCGATATTTTTCTAAGTTATAACACCCCCATAACTCCCATTGATCATTACTATTTTATCATTTATTCCTTTGGTATCTTTTTAATCATAAGGGCCTTTTTATTTTTTCCGTATCTACTTTTAAAAAAAATTAAACCTATAGTCGCAGGAATTTTCATCTCCCTATGTGAGTCGCTTTTAATATTCCTATCCATTATCGATAACATTGTATTTTTTAATCAAGGCCTGCATTTCTACGACAGTCATGTACTACAATTTTTAACCAATCCTAATTGGAACCGTGAGGTTCAAATTACCTGGATTGCTTGGGTCTCCCTCATCTCTATATTTTTAGTACTTTTTATTTTTCAACTGGGACTTTTTAAAATTCTTAATGAAAGGTTGAACAAACCCTCCATCAAAAAGTTAACTATCCCCTCCATGATCACAGTTGGCCTATTCCTAACCCTGTCTAATGTTTATGGTTATCAAAATTACTTTCCCAAAAAAGGAGAGATTCTAAATTCCTTTCCTTTCTATAACATCATCTACGACTCTCCTGGGCAGGAGCCTCTAGAGGTAAGATATAAATATCAAAAAGCGGATATAGATAAAAAGGAAAATCAACATATCTTCCTTTTAATGGCCGAATCTCTGCGAGCAGACGCCTTCACTCCTGAGTTAATGCCCCTAGTAAGCAAATTTGTGGAAAGGAATGGATGCTTTGTTTCCCCTAGGCATTACTCTGGAGGACATACCACAGAAAATGGCATCTTTACCTCATTTTACGGATTAAACGGGTATCACTTCCAAAATTTCAGGGCAAAAAGTCTGCCATCACCGGGACTTACATTTTTAAAAGAGGGAGGTTTTGAAATTCTCGGCGGATCGGCCTCGTCCCTTAGGGATTTTAACGGGTTGGGTTTTATTTTTGGGATCTTTGATCAGTTTAAGCAATTTTTAGGGCGTGACGTTTATAACGATGATCTAGATATGGTTAACTGGGCCTTGGAAACAGTAGATTATAACAAATCTCAATTTATGTTTTTATTTTTCAACAGCACCCATCACAACTACCACTATCCGCCAGAATTTGAAATATATAGGCCGGTGGTGGAAAAAGATTTTAATCATTTAAAAATTGCAGGAAAACCCCATTTGCAACAGCAGTTTTTCAATAAATATAAAAATAGTGTCCGTTATGTGGACCATCTATTGGCAAAATTTCTAAGAGAGGCCCTGGAAAAGACTAATGAGAAATCTATTATCGCCATTGCTGGAGATCATGGAGAAGAGTTTTGGGAAGAAGGCTTTCTCGGCCATAGTAATACCAATTTTATAAACCCTAAGATCCAAGTTCCTTTTATAATTTGTGATTTAAGTAAGAAATTAAAAAACCATTCTGTGAAATTAACTTCTCATGTGGATATTTTTCCTACAATATTAACCCTGCTCTATCCTGATAAGGATTGGTCAGCATACTTTGATGGGGGAGATATTTTCACCCCGCAAAACACCCCCTATAAAGTGGTGACCCCTCCCCTATTTCCCTATAAGAAAAATAAAATATGTCTGATTACAAAAGATAAAAAATATTGGTTCAAAAAAAGCGGTAAAAAGCTCCATCAGCTTAAACCCTATAAAATCACTGACCTTGAAGATAAAGTTACCACGGATAGTGACGGGGTAATGAAAGTGTTACTTGAAAGATTTTCAAAAGATGTCTATAGATATTTGGCCCCGGCCTCAAAGCTTTAATCACTTATTTTTTTACCTATCAAGGTTGGTACCGAGAAAATCCCTATAATAACACCAAATCCCAGGGCAATAGCGAGTGTTATGCCAAATTCTCTGATGGGAAGAAAGCCATAAGTACCAAAGATTAAAAAAGAAAAAATCAGCAAGATAGAACTGGCAAAAATGGGCGTTATGGTTGTTTTAAAATAGTGATCAAAGGTCTCGCCTTTTCTAAGGTTATAGACAAGATGGATACCAGTGTCGACGATTAACCCTAGAGATATACTAAAAGTCATTACGGTCGCAATATTTAAAGAAATCCCCAACAGATACATACAGATTAGAGCAGCAGATATGGGTAAAATATTAATCAATAAAAAGACAGGTATAATCTTTAAATCCCGGAAAAGGATTGCACTTAGAATGCATATAACAAACAAGCTCAGCAAAATACTTTTTCCAAGCACCTTGATAAGAGCATTTTGTGATTTCATCAAGTTAAAATATATCCCATTAATTTTAACTTTATAGGGTAATTCCTTAAAGGATTTCTCCACTGCTTTAATACTGCTGAAATAGGATTTCGTACCCGAGGGAACTCCCATTAGGGTAATTCTATAGAATTTTCCCGCAGGGTAATCCGCCAAAATTTCCTTTTTAATATTGGCCTTAAGTGCTTTATAGGGCCACTTCAAGAGCGGTAACCTGTTCTCTCCTGAGTAAAAATAATTGGCCTCGCGGACAAAAGTATTGGAAGAAAGAATTTGATATTTTTTCTCAAGCCCTATTTCTACCTTCTCAATGGCCTGTAAATCTTTCAAGGTAAAAATATTTGGGGCATTGGATATTAAGATCTCCATAAGGGGGATGCCAAAAACCTTCCGGCCCAACTCTTCCATACTGGTTTTTATTCCCGCTTCTGGTGGAAAAAATTCTGTGGCATCCGTTTTAATCGGTATCTTTCTAACAATTAGAAGGGCCGTGAGAATCAAGACGGTAGAGAAAATGGTTATAGTTTTTAGGGAGAATTGTTTTTTAAAAAGATCCCGATACTTATAAATATAGGGATATCTCAAATGCTCCAGTGAATGTCCTACCAGAGTTAAATACACCCATAAAAAAGTTAGCATTGATGAAAAGAGTAAAGAGAGGACACATAAAATAGAAAACTGCCGTATTACTTCTATCTCGCTTATGAGAAGAGATCCAAAACCTATACAAGTTGTCACTAACATTAAAAGAATTGGTTTCCCTTTTTTTAAAATGGCAGTCTTGACTGAATTTTCTTCCATAGAGGAAAAAAATAGATGGAAGGCCAAGGAGAGATTAATAACAAATACCAAAAGGGGAACAATAGATGTCACTAGATTTAGCTGTCCGTATAAAATCTTAATGATGGACATACTTATAAAAAGAGAACAAAAAGCTGGAATGAAGGTAGACAAAAGCCCCCAGACACTTCTTGTGAAGATAAAACAAAAAATGAAGGCAAAAGCAAACATCGAAGGAATCAGCTTGTACTTAATTCCATTAGAGTAATCATTTAAAAGATAGTTAATAAATGGTAATCCGCCGAGTCTTAATTTATGTTTAGTAAAATATTCATCAGAAATTATAGAGCTAATTAGCTTTTTTATTTTTAACGAATCCCAGGAAGGAGAAAACATAGTCAAAAATGCCAGATGATCTTTCCCATATAACTTAAACTGAATATTCTCATTTGCTGCTAAAAAACTCTTAATATTTTC
Organism: Deltaproteobacteria bacterium; assembly: GCA_004356615.1. Classification (GTDB taxonomy): domain Bacteria; phylum Bdellovibrionota; class Bacteriovoracia; order Bacteriovoracales; family Bacteriovoracaceae; genus SMWT01. The sequence continues at coordinate 33,249 of SMWT01000121.1, forward strand.
TAATTTATTTCTTTTTATCACTTTTTCGTAAATATCAAAAAAGGTTAAAAACTGGACTTCTGGAAATTTTTTTCTAAGCTTATCAACCTCAATATTAAATTTTTTATAATCCACCTCACCAGGGCCGCCAGGAAAACTAATTTTAGAAAGAAGGATTTTCTTCTCTGCAAAATGACTACTGAAATCTTGATACAATCTAAAATCGCTCTTTTTTAAAAATAAGTTTTCTGAATTGACTTGCTCCAACCCTCGGGAGAAAAAAACCATCGATAAATTTAGGGATAAATATAAAATGATCCCTAAAAATCTGTAGAATGCTTCCTTGCTATGTGCCATAATTTCTTTGCTCAAACTTTTGTATTAATGTTATAGAAATAATTTTAACTTAGGCCCTGGAGAAATGCATGAACTCAATTAAAGGACTTAGCAAAAAAGTTCTTCTGGTAGTATTGGATGGCTTTGGTATTAACCCGGATTCACCCAAAAATGCCATCAAAGCGGCCCAAACACCTCATTTTGATAGCTTGTTTTATCAGTACCCCTATACCACCATAAATGCCTCTGGGATTTATGTAGGCCTTCCTAGGGGAATCATGGGAAACTCCGAAGTCGGACATATGAACTTAGGAGCAGGAAGACCTATTACTCAAGATTTAGTTCGCATAAACGAATCTATTAAAGATAACCATTTTGAAAATCTTCCTCCGCTTAAAGAGCTCATTGAAAAATCGAAGGCGGGCAATGGCCGAGTCCATCTTTTAGGTCTTTTATCTGATGGAGGTGTTCATTCCCATATAGATCATATTGAAGAAATTATTAAAATCTTAAATAAAAATGGACTTAAAGTTTTCCTACACGCCTTTATGGATGGACGAGATACTCCCCCACAAAGTGGAGGAACCTATGTAGAAATAATGAATAAAATAGAAGGTTTCAATTTTGCATCCATGCAGGGAAGGTCACTTGGAATGGACCGGGACAGACGTTGGGAAAAGATTAAAAAGTCCTATGACACCCTAATTGGCAAGGGAGACATTACGGGTGACTCTCCTATGGAGTACTTAAAGTCAGAATATAAAAAGGGAATCCATGATGAGTTTTTAACTCCTGTACTCTTTAATACAGATTTTGCCATCGGAGAAAATGACAGTGTCTTTTTTGTGAACTTTAGACCTGACAGGGCAATTCAAATAACTCTTGCCTTTACCCTTCCAGATTTTAGCGAATTTGAAAGATCTGTTATGCCCCGTTATTTCCTTTGTATGACTCCTTATGTGGATGATGAGGTTAAGCTTCCCATCCTTTTTGATAAAGAAAAGCTAAAGGGAACTCTGTCAGAGTATTTATCTGAAAAGGGGATCAAGCAGTTTAAAATCGCAGAAACCGAAAAATATGCCCACATCACCTTCTTTTTTAATGGGGGCAAAAAAGATACCTTCCCGGGAGAGGATCATTTTTTAATTCCCTCTCCAAGAGAAGTATCCACTTATGATCAAAAACCGGAAATGAGCGCTCTGCTTATTTTAGATAAGCTAATTGAAATACTGAATCAGGATAAATATGAATTTATCCTGGTTAATTTTGCCAATTCAGACATGGTTGGACATACCGGCAATTATGAGGCGGCAGTATCGAGTATTGAAATTCTCGACCATTGCATAGGTGAGCTAATGAAAAAGTGTGAAGAGAAAAATATCTCACTTCTCCTTACTGCTGATCATGGCAACAGTGATCAGATGGCCCATCATGATGGAACTCCCCATACCGCCCACACCACTGCTTTGGTACCTTTTTCTCTCTTTCATAGTTCCCTAAAAGATAAAACGCTGAAGGTGGAAGAAGGAGACCTTGCCTTAAAAGATGTGGCCCCCACCATTGTTGAGATAATGGGTTTACCAAAACCTAGTATATTTTCAGGAAAACCTATTTTTAAATAGAGCTTTTACGGGTAAAATTTTTCCATGCCTAGATTTAAAACTATTGGAATTTTAACTAGTGGGGGCGATTGCCCAGGAATGAACTGCTCTATCCGCGCCGTAGTTCGAACTGCCTTAGGTGAAGGTATCAAGGTTAAGGGTATCATTGGTGGGTACGCTGGAATCTTTAAGGAAGATATAATTGAGATGTCAGCGTCCTCAGTGGGAAATATTCTCCAAAGAGGTGGGACCATCTTAAGATCTAGCCGATGTCTGCAGTTTCACGAGAAATCAAAGCGTAAAAAGGCCTATCAAATTTTAAAAAAGCATGGCATTGAGGCCTTAGTGGTAATGGGTGGTAACGGAACTTTTGCTGGGGCATATGTTTTCTACCAAGAACATAAAATACCCATAGTTGGCATTCCCGGAACCATTGATAACGATATCCAGGGAACTGAATACTCTATTGGCTTTGATACTGCTATCCAGACGGCCATGGAGGCAGTGGATAAAATAAGAGATACTGCTTTTTCCCATGATCGCAATTTTTTAGTGGAAGTTATGGGACGGAAATCTCCCGCCATCGCTTTAAAAGTCGGAGTTTGTTCTGGGGCGGAAAATATCATTTTCAATCCCGAGGAAGAAGATCTGGCCCATATAGTACAAGATATTAAAAGGGGTATAAAAAGAGGTAAAAAATCCTCCATTATCATTGTTGCCGAAGGCGAGAAACCCGGCCTTAGCTATGCCATTCAGGGTGAGCTTAAAGAAAAATTTGGCATTGAATCAAAAGTCTGTGTTCTAGGCCATATCCAAAGGGGGGGAAGCCCTACCGCCTTTGATCGCTTTATGGCATCTAAGATGGGCTTTACTGCAGTAAAGGCCTTAGTGGAAAAAAAATATCCCACAGTCACCGTATATAAAAATGGAAGGGTTACTCTCGCTCCATTAAATAAATGTCTAGAAACCAAAAAAAGACCTAATAAGGATGCCCTAGAAATAGTCCGCGCCCTTTCCATCTAAGAAATAGCAATTTAGAGTTTTCATGCCATCTTCACTGGTAATCGAGCTATGTACTAGTGGTATCTCTCTCGCAATTATTTTGTGGATTCTTTCACATCCCCCTGTCTTTGAATCACAAAAACTTCCATGTTTTTTATCACAAGCTATTTTTAACTTGGCCCCACTACCATTTTGACAAACGACTTGTTCATTTTCCTGATCGATAAAACTTTTTATCAAGCTGCCACCTGATTTTTCTTGGCAAAAATCATTTATCTTAACGGCAACTCCCATACAATCAAGTGTTATGCTATTTTTAACTTCAATTATAGGCGCAGGGCTTATGCCTTTAAAGCGGCATACTCGAGCGTACTCAAACTTTTTATCCTGGGGATCTATTATTTTGATTTCTTTAATTTTAGCTAAAAGGCCGGTGGAATAAAATAAAAGGACAAGACTTAAAAGCTTCATTAAAAGGGAAGAGAGTATTTGATTTGGATCTGCAGGTCATCCTGGCGATCTTTCAGAAAATTTTCATAAGTGATCTTGGCCTCCATATCAGGAATAATCTCTCTTTGGATTTCTGCCAGTATGGTTTTACCTAGAATATCGTAGTTTATCTTTGAATCTATACCTAGTGCCTCAATGTGCTTGGAAGTCTCAACATAGGCCTGTCCACTGATCTCTGCTCGAACCTTTAAATCAACCCAAGGGTTTTGCAAATAGATCATCCCATACCCTTGCAGAGGTCTTCCTTTAAATCTGATCCGTACATCTTCTGAAAAATTAATTCGTATTTTAGGATTTAGCGCTTTCTTGGCCTTGGCCAGTTTTCTAACGGTAGACCCCGCCTTGGATTTTCTCGCCTCTTCAGAGAGTCTTCGATCAAGATATTTAAAATAGTATTTGGCCAAATATTTGGATTTTTCTTTTTTGGTAACTTCAATTCCTCGAAGTCCCCAATCTTTAGCAAATTTTTCTCGTTCTTCCCAACCTCTAAAGGTATTTTTCATATCATTTAAAATACCCCCTTCATCATCGTCTTGGGTAAACCTAATCCATATCTGTTCAATTTTTGTTTTATATTGGGCAGGGGCCACTTCAAAGTCATCACTTGGAAAATAATTGGCAGGAGCTCTTCCTGCAAATACAGGTTGGCATAGGACGATTAGAATTCCTACAACTACAATGTGTTTAAATTTTCCCAAGTTTTTCATCTGTCGATATCCTTTCCAACAGAGAGGGGTTTTAAATATTATAACCTCAATTGTTGGATAACTAAAAATATTCCATCTTTATAAGTGCATAAGGCGTGCCAAAATCCGTATCTAATAACGAGTACTTATATGATATGATGTGTCTATTTTTTGTACAACTGGCAGAAATAATTAGGCAATCTTAATGATTTTAGTCATTTATAAGATCTTGGGTATTTTCCACTAATGAGTTTAAAAGTTTTCTCGTCCGTGCATCTATTTCCATATTTTTGGTTTGCGACTTCAAGGCCTTAACAAAAGCATTGGCAGTCATGCCTCTACCTTTGCTCACCACCAATCCACCATTTTTCAGGATCTTGCGAAGCTCGGCACGTTTGATGATTTTTCCCCGACAAATTTCCTTCTCTAA
>SMWT01000122.1 GCA_004356615.1 Deltaproteobacteria bacterium
AGGGCCAGGCTCTACGGTACCTACATTGGCCAAGTTCAAGATTACACCATTCCTACTACCGAAAAATTCACCCTTGGTGGGGCGAAAAACTTAAGGGGCTATCCACTTGAGGCAATAGGTGTGCCATATGTAGCTGATAATGGAGACAAATATATTATTGGTGGTCAGACCGCCACTTTTACCTCGATAGAAATTGAACATCCTCTGGCGAGAGAAGCAGGGATCAAGTGGGTGGTATTTTTTGATGCAGGTTGGGCCGGTGATAATGTGGGCAACTTTCACCTCCATAAGGATTGGGGCTTTGGGATAAGATGGTTTTCTCCTATCGGTGTTCTGCGGTTTGAATACGGTATGCCTATTGCCAATAAATTACCCACCGAAAGTGGCCAATTTCACTTTGATATAGGACAATTATTTTAATTAATATTTAAGGAGCAGTTACATGAAAGTTTTAACGCTAATTATGGCCCTCTTACTTCCTATGACCATTTGGGGTGCATCCGTAGTTGGAAAGGTCGATATTCAAAGAGTGTTAGTGACCATCAAGGAAGGAAAAGCAGTTCGTGACAAACTAAAAAAGCGATTTGATGAGAAACAAAAAATAGTCAAAAAAGAAGAGGCTGCAATTAGAAAACTGCAAGAGGACCTTAAAAAGCAGGCCATGGTTTTAAATGATAAGGCCAAGGCCAAAAAAGAAAAAGAAATCCAAATGAGATTTATGAAGTTGCAACAGCAGACTATGGGTTTTCAAAAAGAAATCCAATCACTAGAAAATAAATACAAAAAACCTATTTTAAATAAGCTAAGAGGGATTATTACTGAGGTTTCTAAAAAGGCCGGAGTTGATATGACTTTTGAGTCTAGTACCGCTCCTATCGTCTACGCCAAAAATGAAAAGGATCTAACCGATGAGATCATCAAGGAATACGATAAGAAATTCAAATAATATCCTTAATTTTCTTATCATTTAGTTTTACAAAATCATGCGGAGGGCCTAAATTAGGCCCTCATTGTTTTTTATAGGGGTAAATCATGAAAATTAAAGAACTTATGGCCTTTGATGACGGACTTTTTCTCCTCCTTGATGAGCATTCTTTTAGTGAAGTTAGAGGAATTACCACCCTCGATTTTTTGAAATCTGGGCATCTTCTTTTTATTAATTCACCTAAATATTTGAAAAAATTAGAAGAAGACCTTGAAAACCCTGTTTTTGCGGAAATGGGGCTGGTTATAGATGAAAAATTATTAAAAAATTTGGAGCAAGATCCTCTATGGCATAGTGCGAAAGAGAAATTTGCCATCATTTTTAAAAGCTCTCATTTTGAAAGAACCATGTGTCTCTTATCCAAGATTTTCTTCGATGAAACCTTTAAAGGCATTGATATGATGGTGGATGGACGAGAGGATGGTACCGCCAATATAGACCCCTCCGCCCAGATGGCGGGAAACCTCTTTATTGGGCAAAATGTGGAGCTCGGTAAAAACGTAAAATTAATGAATGGCGTCTCCATTATGGCCGGCTCAAAAATAGGTGATGATACTATAATTTTTCCTGGTGTTACCATCTACGCCAACGTGAGTGTAGGCAAAAGATGTCGAATTCACGCTTCCAGCTCTCTGGGTACCGATGGATTTGGTTATAACTTCATTGATGGTGTCCATCATAAGCTATGGCATTTTGGTGGGGTGATGATAGAAGATGACGTGGAAATTGGTGCCTCTTCGGCCATTGATGGCGGGACCTTTTCTCCCACCGTAATTGGCACGGGTACTAAAATAGATAATCACGTACAAGTCGGCCACAATGTTATTTTAGGCCGTGGAGTAATCCTATGCGGACAGGTAGGGATCTCTGGAAGTTGTAGGATAGATGATTACTCCCTCTTTGCTGGCAAGGCAGGAATTGGGCAGGGATTAATCATCGGCAAAGGCGTGCAAGTCGCCGGTGGCGCCCTGGTCAGTCAAGGTTGGCCAGATGGTTCTATTATTGCGGGACATCCGGCAAGACCTTTAAAGGAATGGCTTAAAGGAGTGGCCCATCTTAGAAAGAGTTCATTAAAAAAATAACAAGGAGTGATAAATGCTAATTGACAAGGAACAAGTTAAGGCCTTTTTACCACATAGAGAGCCGTTTTTATTTATTGATTCTGTAGAGTCTATCTCAGGAAGTATTGGGCCTGTTAAAGATGTAAAGACCTTAGAAGGGACTGAAGTTAAGACCAAATATTTTATTGGAAAAGACCACCCGGTCTTTGAAGGACACTTTCCCGGTAATCCAATTTTACCAGGAGTTATTCAAGTAGAGATGATGGCCCAAACAGCGGGTTTTACCATCGCCAGGCTCTATCCTTGGCCGTTTAAAAATATCAACTTAAAAATGGCACTTTTAAAAGTAGAAAATGCCAAATTTAGAAAACCCATAACCCCGGAGATGGAACTAGAAATAGTTTCTATTTGCCGGAGATTTAAAAAACAAATGAGTACTTATGATTGCCAGATTTATCATAAGGGAACGCTCATGAGTGAGGCCTCATTACTGGCAAGTTTTGAGCAGTAAGGAAGTAATATGATTTACCCCATGTCAGCAGTCGATCCTAAGGCCCGGATTGGAAAAAATGTAACCATCGGCCCTTTTTGCGTGGTAGGCCCCGACGTGGAAATCGGAGATGATAGTGAGCTTATGTCTCACGTAACCATTTCTGGTATAACCAAAATTGGCAAAGGAAATCTCTTTTACCCCCAATCAGTAATTGGCGTGGCCCCCCAGGATATCTCCTACAAGGGAGAGCCCACAACTGTGGAAATTGGTGATAACAACACCATTCGAGAATGTGTAACCATCAATAGGGGAACGCTAAAACAAGATGGCGTCACTATAGTGGGCAACGGAAATCTGATTATGGCCTATGTACATCTAGGTCATGACGTAATTCTAAGAGATAATTGTATTATCGCTAATACGGTAAATTTAGCAGGCCATGTGACCCTGGAATCTGGTTGCGTAATTGGTGGTGGTACCAATATCTCGCAATTTGTAACTGTCGGAAAGGGGGCCTATCTAGGTGGCGGCTCAGGAGTCGATAAAGACGTTCCGCCTTTTTGTTACGGCTATGGAAACCGTATCCGTTTGAAGGGAATAAATATCATCGGTATGAAAAGATCTGGAATTGATAAGCCTCTGATTTCAGAACTAGTCGATTTTTTCCGTGAGATGGAGGCCTCCACGCTATCTCCTAAAAGATTTATAAGTAAAAGTGAAATGAGCAAAGATTTTGAGGATAATAGTTACATCAGAGATCTGTGTGATTTTATTACCGAAAGCAATATGGGCATCGCCCCCTTTATTTAAAAATTTATGAGTAATAATGTCCTAATCATTGCCGGTGAAAAATCCGGAGAAGAGCATGCCCTGACCTTTCTAAAAGGTCTCAAAATTGCGTGCCCGGATACCAAATTTTGGGGCGTGGGAGGAGATGAGCTCTCTGCCCAAGGGATGGAGCTTAAATATCACCTTAGAGATTTTTCCAGTTGGGGATTTTCAGAAGTAATTAAAAAACTTCCTTTTTATATTAAGGCGCTTAAAAATATCGAACAAGAAGCGCTAAAGAGAAAAACTAAAACGGCCATCTTGATAGATTTTCAAGATTTTAACCTGCGACTTGCTAAAAGACTTAAAAAGCAAGGAGTAAAGGTCCTTTATTATGTTGCTCCTCAGGCCTGGGCATGGAAAGCGGGAAGGGCCGGGGTAATGCAGAAAACCGTTCATACTCTTTTTTCTATCCTGCCTTTTGAAAAAAAATGGTTTAGGGATAGGGGCATGAATAAGGTTATAGGAGTGGACCACCCGCTTTTATCCAAGTTTGAAAATGATCTAAATAATATTAAGAATAAACATTTTTCTGAGCTTAAAAAGGGAGTCAACCTCCTCCTACTGCCAGGAAGCCGAAACTTTGAAGTTGCAGGACTTTTGCCTGAGTTTATAGCAACCCTAAAGCTGCTTAAAAAAGATTTTCCCATCAAGGTATCCCTGGTACTTTCTTCCAGCATTAATAAAAATCTAATAAATCCCTATTTAAAACATATAGATAAAATTTATTCCAACGAAGAACTAAACCTCGCTCTTAAAGAGGCCGACCTAGCGCTAGCGGCCAGTGGGACGGTTACACTCTCTTGTGCCCTTTTTGAGGTTCCCACAGTAGTTGCCTACAAGGGATCGCTTTTAAACGAATTTATCTTTCATCAATTTATTTCCTATAAAGGGCCCATTTCTCTGCCCAATATTATCCATGAAAAGTGGGTATTCCCTGAACTATTGCAGGACAAGGCCTCTAGCTATAACTTAAGTCAAAAGCTAAGAAGATGGTTAACAGATGACCTGGAATATGAAAAAATAATACAGACCTTGAAGACGACTAAAACGTTATTACAGGGCGAATCAATCGATGTCGCGACTTATATGGCGGGAGTGCTAAAAGAAGATGAAAAATAGTCTGGCCACATTATTTCTAGGCCCTTTTTCCTATGCTTGGGAATCGATCTATCGTTTGCGTCGTCTCGGCTATAAAATTGATCTCTTTTCCTCTAAATCCTTTCGCGTTCCCATCATCTCTATTGGAAATTTAAGTTTTGGTGGCACCGGGAAAACTCCCCTTACCATCTGGCTGGCCAATTATTTTTCCCGACAAAAAAAATCCCCACTAGTTTTAATGAGGGGTTACCGGGGGAAAATGGAAAAAAGCGGGGGAATGATTAAAAAGGGTGAGTTTAAAAATGCCTGTCCGAAAGATTTTGGAGATGAGGCGGTTTTAATTTCGCGCAAATCTCCAAGCTCAACTGTCATTGTCGGTAAAAACCGTTCCCAGAATCTGGAGTTGTACTACAATGAGGTTAGTCCGGATATTATTCTTCTAGATGATGGCCATCAACATTTAAAAATAAAAAGGGATCTAAATATTGTTCTCTTTGATGCCACTATGGATCTAAAAAAATACAAGGTTGCCCCCAGAGGATATTTAAGGGAAGGCCTAAACGCTCTTAGAGATGGAGATGTGGTGATCATTGGTAAATGTGACCAAGTTCCCTCTTCCATAACTGCAGATCTTGAGAACATGATAAAACCTTACCTAAACTCGCAAGTGGTGATTGCCAAAACCGGACTAGTTCCCACAGGCGTTTTTGACTATAACTTCCAGAGCGTAATGGATATAAAAGACCTTGGGGGCAAAAATGTCATCTTACTTTCAGGTATCGCTTCCCCCTATTCCTTCTTTTCCCTCATAGAATCTCTAGGGGCCAATGTAGTCAAAAGAGTAACTTATCCTGACCATTATTATTTTAAAGCAAAAGAAATAGTTAAACTCGAAAAAGAAGCACAGAGTAAAGATAGTATTATCCTAACCACTGAAAAGGATTTCATGCGGATTAGAGAAGTGACGGAGAGTCCCTCCATCTACTTTTTAGGAATAGACATAAACTTTTTAAGTGGGGAGAATGAATTTAAAGAAAAAATAAAAAATATTTTATGAATCAAACACTTTTAATTCTAATTGCCTTTGTCATTGCCGGGTGTTCATCCTCGGTAAAAACCATGTTTGAAGAAAAAGAAGAAACCTACGAAATTGCTGAAAATCTGGAAATAAATCAATCCATTGCCGAAAAATTTAAAACTCAGGAACCTGTTAAAACAACTCCCTCTAAGAAGAAAAAAAAAGTCGCCAAAAAAAGAAAACCTAAAAAAATAAAAAAAGAGATGATTCCCAAAGAATTTAGGGCAAAACTTCTTGCGCTTGATGAAAAATCTAAACCTATCTGGGATCTGCATAAACCTATTTTTAAAACGGAAGAAGAGATTGTCATTAAGATATATTTTTTCGGACTCACGGTAGGACATCTTAAAATGTCCATAGAACCCATGGTTAAAATTGGCGAGCGGCCGGCCTATCATTTTCAGGCGAGGATGAAATCGGCCAAATACTACAGCTATTTTTACGCTCTAGATAATACAATAGATTCCTACCTGGATTTTAAAACCCTCAAACCGCTTAAATATTCAGGAATTCAACGGGAGTCCAAACAATCCATAGATGAACTGCAGTTTTTTGATATGGAAAAGAGAAAAACATTTGCTTGGTATAAACGGATAAAAAAGGACAAAAATAAGGAATTTAAACGAGAGGCCTATACTCCAGAGTTTTTCATGGACCTATATTCTACCTTCTACTTTACCCGCGGTTTACCCATGGTAAAGGGTAATCAATACACCATTCCCGTAGTCTCCCGGGCCAAAATCTATATGTTTCATATGGAGGTGATGGGAGAGGAAAAGGTAAAAGTTAATCGCCGGAGCTACCTGGGGTATAAAATCAAGGCCTCCTCCATCTCCGATGATGGGAAAAAGAAGGGCGAGGTCTTCTTTTGGTACTCCAGTGAACCAAGCAGAAAGCTCCTGAAATTCACCGCCAAGGTGAAAATTGGCACCATCAAGGGTGAATTGGTAGATTATAAGCGTGGCCCTGAGCTGAGTAGCCTTAACGTAGTGCATGAAAGGCTATGAATTTTATCCCCCTAATTGACTATTAGACTCAACATGCCTAAACTCGGGCACTTGTTATCTCTTCAGTAGAAGAATCTCAAACCCGTCTTTGACGGGATCTATTTCGATTTAAGGAAAATTATTCATGAGCAAAGCAAAATGGATGGAGGGCTACGACGTTGTTGAAGGCGAAGACGTCGAGACTCTGGAAAAAACAGAATTCGCCACAATGTTAGAGTCAACACAGACCAAATCTTTTCAAGAAGGCGAAGTCTTCGATGGAAAAGTTATCTCGGTTGGAGCTGATTATGTAATGGTTGATATCGGTTACAAACAAGAAGGACTGGTATCAGTTAGAGAATTCCAAAATTATGATGGAACACTAAAAATCAAAGAAGGCGACACAATTGAAGTCTATCTTGAAAAATTAGAGTCATCGCTTGGAAACTTGGTGCTATCAAAAGATAAGGCCGAGATCTTAAAGGCATGGGATAAAATCTCTGATGCCTGTGAATCAGGTGAGCCACTACAAGGAACAGTTATCGCTAAAGTTAAAGGCGGACTATCCGTTGATATTGGCGTTAAGGCATTCCTACCAGGTTCGCAAATCGATCTTAGACCCACTAGATTTCTTGATAAATATATCGGGAAAACTATGGAATTTAAGGTTATTAAATTCAACAAGAAAAGAGGAAATATCGTCTTATCAAGACGTGCCATCCTTCAAGAAGAGAGAGGGAAGCTACGTAGTGAGATCCTATCGCAAATTCAAGAAGGTATGATCGTTAAAGGTATTGTTAAAAATATCACAGATTACGGTGCCTTTATTGACCTTGGTGGAATTGACGGTCTTTTACACATCACTGATATCTCTTGGGGTAGAGTAAAACACCCAGGTAACATCTTGGCCATGGGTGATGAGATTGAAGTTAAGATTTTAAAATACGATCAAGAAAAAGAAAGAGTATCTCTTGGACTTAAACAAGTTAAAGAGAACCCTTGGGATAAGGCATCTGAAAACTTCAAACCTGGTGACAAGGTTAGTGGAGAAATCGTTTCTGTTAAAGATTACGGTGTATTCATTGAGCTTGACGAAGGTATTGAAGGACTTATTCACGTTAGTGAAATGTCTTGGACCGGCAAGATCAAAAACCCAATCAACCACTACACTGTTGGTGAAAAAGTTGATGCTCAGGTTATTGACGTTGATACTGAAAACAAAAGAATCTCTCTTGGACTCAAGCAACTACTGCCTAATCCATGGGACGATTTAATTGCTAAATACCCAGTAAATAGCAAGACCACGGGAAAAATCAAATCGATTGTTGATTTTGGAATTTTCGTTGACCTCGATGAGGAAGTGGACGCGCTTATTCACGTATCTGACATCTCCTGGGCCCGTAAAAACGTTAACCTAAACGAAGAATATAACGTTGGTGATGACATCGAAGCAATGGTTCTATCAGTTGACAAAGAAAACCAAAAGTTCTGCCTCGGCATTAAGCAACTTGAGGAAGATCCTTGGAAGCGTATCGAAGAGCGACTTCCTGTTGGAACCATCCTTGAAGGTGAAGTAGTTAGAGTGACAGATTTTGGAGCTTTCGTTGAGATTGAAACTGGAATCGAAGGTTTAATTCACATTTCAGAATTATCTGACGAGCGAGTAGAAAGTCCAAGTGATGTTATCGCCAAAGGTGACAAACCAAAGACTATGGTTATCTCTCTTGATAAAGAAGCGAAAAAGATCGCACTTTCTATCAAGGCCGCCAAAGAGGCAGATGCCCAAAGCTCTCTTCACCAAACTAAGCACGAAGAGCCAACTAGTACTATGGCCGACAAGCTTAAAGATTTCAAAGTAGACAATAAAGACGAAGAATAAAACTAAGGGCCTCCCCAATCGGAGGCCCTTTTTTCAACAAATTTCATTTAATTAAAATAAAAATTTTAAATTCCGAAAAAACACCATGGGTATGGAACGCTATCTTTGGTTTATCTCTTTTATAACTTCCACAGTGATTATGGGAGTGAGTCTATTCCTTCGAGGCGGAATCTTTTAGTTTTTTTAAGAGTTCACTTTTTGGGGAGAGAATGTAGTCATTTAGTCCTAGGTTTCTAAAGATGAAGCCTGGAACCCTTATCTTATAATAGATTCCTTTTTCATGATTGGATCTAGCTATGACATTGGTATTAGATGCTACCTTGGAATGGATCTCGCCTTTTTCATAAGGCACAAAGAGATCGTATTTCTCTTGTTGCCCCAGAAAGTATTCAATTACATAACTGCGAAGGCCCTCGATATCTCCCTCATCAAAAGAGGAGATTAAAAAGCTTCCTGGATGGGCCCTTAGAATTATTTTTCGCCTAAACTCATCATCTACCTTATCTTTTTTATTAAAGACGATAATATGATCTTTTTCATCGATACCGAGATCATTTAATACCTTGTGAGTCACCTCGAGGTGTTTTTCCATGTGGGGATCAGAGATGTCACAGACTATTATTAATAGATCAGCTTCAATGGCAGATTCTAGTGTTGTTTTAAAACCCTCAACCAGCATGGCCGGAAGATTGGAGATAAATCCAACCGTATCGATTAAAATCATGGGTGGTTTGGTATCGGGGTTTAGCATTCTATACGTTGAATCTAGTGTGGCAAAGAGCTTGTCCTCTTCCAGAATATCGACTTTGCAAAGGCGATTCATAATGGAAGATTTTCCTGCGTTGGTGTAGCCAACAAGGGCGGCGGTTACCGCTTTATTTTTTCTCTTTTTACTTTGTTGCACACGAGACTTAACTAGATTTTTAAGCTCTGCTTTATGGTGTTCAATCCGCTCGCGGATGATCCGTCTATCGAGCTCAATTTGTTGCTCACCTTCTCCACCTTTAACTCCAATACCACCTCGTTGGCGGCCTAGGTGAGACCAAAAACCGGAAAGGCGAGGAAGGATATATTGCAGGCGCGAGATTTCAATTTGTAGCTTGGCCTCGTTGGTCCTGGCGTGTTTTGCAAAAATCTCCAGGATCACATGACATCTATCAATGACCGAGAGTCCTGAGATCTTTTTAATATTTCTAATTTGGCTGGAAGTCAGTTCACAGTCAAAAACCAGCAGAGTAGATTCTTCAGCTTTGGCAGCTTCAGCTATTTCTTTTAGTTTTCCAGACCCTATAATGGTGCCCGGATCTACGGTTTTTCTATTTTGAATATATTGGGATCCGGTTTTAACGTGAAGGGTTCGAAGTAATTCGTGGAGCTCTGCTAGGGAGCGTTCAGTTTCTTTTAAATCCTTATGGAATTCAAATTTGGGGGAGACAATGGAAACGAGCGTTGCCTTGGCCTCACGAGAAATGTGAAATTCATTATCAAGCATATTTTATTTCAACGAGCTTATTATCAATTAGCCTGGTATCACCAATTTTGAATGCTCCAAAAAGACCTAACATATGAGTATTTTCTACCGAATTTTCCAAGTTTTTTGAATCTAAATAAGTTAAATACTCCCATCTTTCATCTTTTAAGACCTCATTTATGATCCGATCCATCTCTGGTTTCGCTTCACTCCAAATAGTATTTTTAACCAGGTTTTTAAGTTCAGAAAGGGTGCGGGGGAGGGTTAGCGCCTCCTGTCTTTCATCCTTTGATAAGTATTGATTCCTACTGGAAAGGGCCAGGCCGTCGGCCTCTCTTTTGATAGGCATAGGAA
>SMWT01000123.1 GCA_004356615.1 Deltaproteobacteria bacterium
CTAAAATAGTGATGATGGTCTCATCAGCATTAAAATAATCAAATAAGGTCCCAGGTTCTTTGAAAAACAAAGGAATATAACTTGGATACTCTTCAAATAACTGATTATTGCTAACCTTAGAGAAAAGCTCTTTTCGCTTTTCAAATTTTTCTCTAAAAGTAGGTGCCGCCTGGGGAATATTCTCCCGCAGATTATCCTTGTAAGGGGAAGTGGTAAAAATAGAGGGGCCAAGAGAGATATCCACTTCGCTTGGTTTGAAATCCCAATTGGTTTTTTGAGTTTCCAAATCAATTCCATGAATAACTTCCACCAACTCATCAAAGTACTGCAGTCTTACTGGTGGGCCTGAAAGTGGAAAGAGATCAAAGATTTCTCCCTTTTTAGAAAAGGTCCCAGGTTCCTCGACCGAAACCGCAGGAGAGTATCCCATGGCCACTAATTTGTGCGCTAGCTCATCGGGGGAGATAATATCATCCACCTTAATGTTAAATTTTCCCTCCAGGAAAAACTTACGCGGAGGGACTTTTAGCAGAAATGACTCAACCGTAAACAGAACGATATAATTATCGTCACTGCGCGCTAAAAGATCTAGCGCTTTAAACCTTTTAAGCAGATTACTTTCCGAGGGGATGTAGTCGGCATAAGGAGAAAACTCCAGGCCAGGAAAAAGTAAAAGTTTTTTTTGTGGTAATCCTGCCTTCAGTGTTTGATAGAGGGACTCTGCTTGGTCCAGCGTTGGACAGATAATAAAATGAGACTTGTTTTCAAAGAGCTTATAATGAGCATGCCAAAAAGTTTGTAGCAAAAAGGCCCACTGATCGGTAGTAATTCCCGTAATTTTTAACTTGGGCCCACCTGATTCATACCAGTTTTCAATTTTTTTATTGAGTGATTCAAAATAATTCATGATTGCAAAAACTTCTTACCCTACTTACGCATCAAACAAAAGAGAAAACATTGTTTTGCATCTCGGTATATATTGTGTTGCTTAATGGTTGCGTAAACCAAAAACTTAGTGCAAAAAGTTTTCAACTATAATATGCTTAGGCCATAATTTTGGTCACTTTTATTCACTTTCTTCAATGGAGAGTTCAGGATGTCCACATCTAATCTAGACATCTACATGCCGATACTGATGCTTTTACTGCTAGGTGTTTTACTAGTTGTGGTAACGGTTGTTTTTCTTTCAAAAGTTGTTCGCCCCCATAACCCTAATCCGGTTAAGGAGCAGGCATATGAATGTGGAGAGGATCCGGTAGGTTCTGCTTGGTCCCTCTTTAATATGCGGTTTTATGTAACGGGTCTTATCTTTATAATCTTTGATGTTGAAACAGCTTTAATGTTCCCTGTGGTAGTAGTTTTTAAGTCCATGAACGAAGTTGGGCTTGGTGGACTAGTTCTCATTGAATTAACCATCTTTGTTTTAATATTGGCCGCTGGTCTTGCCTACTGCTGGAGAAAAGGCGATCTCGATTGGGTTAAGAGTTATCAAACAGGTAAAGACCCATCAGGAAGGCCAAGGATAGAAAATGACTGATACTATTGTTTCTTATCTTGCAAATTTTGAACCATTTAAGAGTTTTTTGGCATTTCTGACTGAAAGTTATGGGGCCAATGGCCCAACCATATTTGCTTTTTTGATATTTCTTGTGGCCGTCATAATTGTTGTCGGTGCTCTGGCAACTATTGGCGGGCTTGGAACTTATGCTGAGAGAAAAATTTCGGCCGATATGCAAGCGAGAATGGGACCTAACCGAGTAGGTCCTTATGGGATCCTTCAGTTTTTGGCCGATGGGGTAAAAATGCTGATGAAAGAGGATATCGTTCCAAAAGATGCGGATCGGTTCTTATTTTTCATCGCCCCTATGCTGGCGCTAACCGGAGTTTTTGGAACTCTTGCAGTGGTCCCCTTTTCCAGTGGCCTCACATTAACAGACCTGAATGTTGGCGTTATCTATTTGGTTGGTATCGGCTCGCTGGTAGGTCTTGCCGTATTTCTCGGAGGTTATGCTTCCAACTCTAAGTGGTCCATGATTGGAGGGATGAGGGGTGCTTCACAAATTATCAGTTATGAAGTACCGGTAGTTTTATCTATTTTGGCGGTTGTTTTATTATCGGGCACTCTATCCTTTGGTGGAATTACTAAGGCGCAAGGTGGATGGCCACACGAATGGTTTATTTTTCATAATCCGTTTACCTTTTTGGGCTTTTTTATTCTATTTATTGGTTCTCTCGCGGAAAGCAACCGGGCACCATTTGACCTTCCAGAAGCGGAATCGGAACTAGTGTCGGGTTACCATACTGAATTTACCGGGATGAGATTTGCCTTTTTTGCCTTGGCAGAATACATAGAAGTTTTTGTTCTTTGTGGAATAGCAGCTGCATTATATTTAGGTGGGTTTCAAGTTCCTTTTAATTTGGGTGGAGATACCATTTGGGGGCAGTTGCTTCAACTAGGGGCCTTCTTCTCTAAAACCCTGGCGCTTTATTATCTGGTAATAGTCATTCGTTGGACACTACCAAGGCTTAGAGTGGACCAGTTAATGAGCATGTGTTGGAAGTATTTGACTCCTATTGCGCTCTTTAACCTTATAGGTGTTGGCCTTTGGATGTGGCTATTCGATGGAAAATCCTTATTTACCTTGCTCTTTAAGAGTGGGGCAGCGGCAGCAGGAATTCATTAAGGAGTTTATGGGTGTTTGATTTAATCTTATTTTTTACTTCCGCCATCTTGACCGTGATAGGGGCCATTTTGGTGGTAGCTACTAAAGATATTATGCATGCCTGTGTCTATCTTCTTGTTTCTTTTCTTGGAGTTTCCGGGCTTTATTTAACTTTGGGCGCTGATTTTGTGGCGGCCATTCAACTCGTTGTTTATGTGGGCGGCGTTGTTATTCTAATGGTTTTTGCGGTGATGTTAACCGGAGGGCCCCATGCCCAGAAACAAAATAAATTTGGCATAGTGAAAACTGCTCTAATGGGAAATATGAGAACTTATACCGTTGGAGGATTAATCGGAGCTTTAGTGCTTCTCATGATGGTTAAATTATACCTTTCCCTTTTTAAAATTTATACGCCAAAAGAGCTTCCAGAATATTTACCGACGGTAGAAAGAATTGGAAAGGCCCTGATTACGGATCACGTATTGGCCTTTGAAATTTCCTCGGTACTCCTCCTCGGGGCCCTTATCGGTGCGGCCATAATTGCCAGGCCTAGGAAAAATAGGATTAACTAATGATGGGTTTAGCGAGTTATTTAATCATTTCAAGCATCCTTTTTATATGTGGTGTAGTCGCTATTATGGCGAGAAAAAATATTGTGGCGATACTGCTTGGACTGGAGCTGATTTTAAATGCTTCGGCCTTAAACTTTATTGCCTATTCTAGATTTTTAAACAATAACATCGATGGCCATATTTTCTCTCTATTTATCATCGTACTTGCCGCCGCAGAAGCGGCCGTGGCCCTGGCCATTGTTTTAAGATTTTATCAAATACGTGAGAGCGTCCATGTGGATGATGCCACACAATTACAGGGTTAAAGTTTATGGATTATACCGTTGCTAGTATTGCCCCCATTGTTTTATTGCCTTTCTTGGCATTTGTAATCGGATCGTTTACTGCTAAGAAATTTCCAAAATTTACCGGGATCATGGTTTGTGTCGCTATCTTTGGATCCTTCCTACTTTCTGCGCGAATTTTTTCTGATTTTGTTTTTAATAAATTTTCTGCTGATTATTATATCCATAAAACCTTCCTGTGGTTTGATCTAGGCCCAGCTTTTAAATTAAATTTGGGAATCTATATCGATCAGATGTCGGCCATGCTTCTTGTTATGGTCTCCGGGGTGGGCTTTTTAATTCATCTTTTTGCCACTTATTATATGGGTGAAGATAAGCGATACGCTAGCTACATGATCTACATGTCGCTTTTCACCGCCGGTATGCTGGGGGTGGCGCTATCGGATAACTTACTTGGCTTTTTCATGTTTTGGGAAGTGATGGGCTTTTGCTCCTATTCTCTAATTGGCTTTTACTTTGAAAGAGAAGCTCCAGGTGATGCATCCCTTAAAGCTTTTATGACCACGCGGATTGGGGATGTCTTTTTCCTTTTTGGCCTTTTGATTGTTTGGAATGTCACCACTCAAGTCAATGGCCAGGGAAGCTTTGCTTTTGTCGACCTCTATAATGTCATCGCTGCTGGTGGTTTTGATGGGCAAATGCTCCTGGGAATTCCCCTGGCCACCTTTGCCGGACTTTGTTTTTTCATGGGAACTATTGGCAAATCTGCCCAGTTTCCTCTACAGGTCTGGCTGCCCGATGCCATGCAAGGCCCTACTCCAACCTCAGCGCTAATTCACGCTGCCACTATGGTTGCCGCTGGCGTTTATTTATCTCTTAGAGTTTATCCTCTACTTGAAATCGGCCATCTCTTAACTTTTGTCACCTATATTGGGGCCATTACCGCTTTTGGAGCGGCGACCATGGCACTGGTGCAAACAGATATAAAAGCGGTTCTCGCCTACTCCACCATCTCCCAGTTAGGGTTTATGGTTCTTGGGGTGGGAGTTGGAAATTACAATGCCGCCTTCATGCATCTCATTACCCATGCGGTTTTTAAGGCGTGTCTGTTCCTTTCATCAGGTTCAGTTATTCACTCACTTCATGATCATCACACTCACGGTCATGTTCAAGAGATGCCGAGAATGGGGGGACTTGCTAAAAAAATGCCTTACACCTGTTTTGCTATGGTGGTTTGCTCGCTAGCGATATCCGGTGTGCCGTTTTTCTCCGGGTTTGTCTCTAAGGATAGAATTCTCGGGGATGCGCTGATTCATGGGCTTGAAAATCCTATGGTCTATGGACTTCCCATGTTCCTAGGCTTTTTGGCGGCCCTCTTAACTGCCTTCTACATGTTTAGAATGATCTTTTTAACTTTTTACGGTGAACCAAGAGACAAAGAACTCTATGATCACTGCCACACTGAGACTTTTTCTTTTAATAGAAACCTTCCCCTTTTAATCCTAACGGTTTTTACCCTGGGGTTTTGGTACAGTGGTTCTCTTACCGGCCAGGGCCTGGTTAAATTTCCAGGGGTAGAAAATAAAGAGTGGTTTCAAACTCTAATTGAAAAACCAGATGACAAGCATCTGGCCAAGTTTGAAACTTATACCTCACAGACTTGGGGCAAAGTAGACATTAAACCAGAAGTTACTTTTCCTAAGTCTCACTACGATCCTACCCATGGGCTGAGTGAGGCCGATGCTCATCACGCCCACACTATTCACGTCTCCGGCGCCATTGGGTCTATCTTTATTGCCTTTCTGGGCATTTTTCTCGCTTACTTAATGTATATTAGAAAGTCGCTGAATCCAGGATGGTGGGTCAGTACTTTTTCTGGTTGGTATCAGACTTTAAAAAATAAATACTATTTCGATCATTTTTATATAGATATCCTCATTAAAAAGGTGCTTTTTAAATTCCAGGATTTTGTTGCTTGGGTGGATATGGGAATTTGGGACCGAATCTTTATTGATGGATGGGCCAAAGTTAATGACACTTTTTCTTACTGGACTAGAAAATTCGATGACATCGTAATTGATACGATTGCTGTTGATGGGACCGGGGCAAGTGTGAGGTTTTTTAACTTGGTTCTGCGGACTTTTCAGTCTGGAAAAATACAGTTTTATTTTGTGGTGATCTTTGTGGTCCTCGCTAGTTATTTATTAACGTTAAAAGTAGTTTAAAAGGAGATACCTGTGCACGGGTTGTTAAATTGGATTTTATGGCTACCGTTCCTTGGGGCGGTGCTAATATTGTTTATTCCTAAGGAAAAAGTTGGTGCTATAAGATGGTTTTCTGTTGCAGTTACCGCGGCCACGTTTGTCCTGTGTTGTATTTTATATAGCAATTTTGATAATACAATTGCGGGCATTCAACCAATAACGTCGGTGACCCTTCCTTGGATTAAAAGTTTTAATATCTATTACAAATTGGGGATTGATGGAATTTCTCTCCCCATGGTTTGGATCAATGGGCTTTTATTCCTTATATGTACCTTCAGCTCCTTTGATATTAAAAAGATGCACAAGGGTTATTATTCGCTGCTCTTAATGCTCCAAGGAAGTATCTTTGGCGTTTTTATGTCACTGGATTTTTTCCTTTTCTATGTCTTTTGGGAAGTCATGCTGCTACCTATGTTTTTCCTTATTGGAGTCTGGGGTGGAGAAAACAGAGAATACGCTGCCATCAAATTCTTCCTCTATACCTTTTTTGGCTCAGTACTAATGTTACTTGCCATCATCGCCCTATACTTCTCTGCTGAGGGAACTCTAGGTGCTGAAACCTTTGACATGGTTAAGCTGATGGGAGGACATTTCGAAAATCTTAGGCTCAGTCTTTTTGGCATGGATCTGCCTTTTGATAAGGTCTTTTTTATCCTGCTCTTTGTGGGCTTTGCCATTAAGGTGCCAATCGTTCCCTTCCACACCTGGCTACCCCATGCTCACGTTCAGGCACCTACTGCCGTTTCGGTTATCCTGGCGGGAGTATTACTTAAGATGGGAACCTATGGATTTCTGCGAATCAGTTATCCCATTTTTCCGCAATCGGCGTGGTACTTTGGAGACATCCTCGCTTGGATGGGACTTATTAACGTCATCTATGGTGCCCTCTGTGCCATGGCGCAAACGGATATAAAAAGGCTTATCGCTTACTCTTCCGTTTCCCACATGGGTTTTGTCATGCTCGGTATTGCCTCTATGACGACAGAAGGGATGAACGGTGCGGTTCTGCAAATGTTTAACCATGGCCTATCAACTGCCATGATGTTCCTTTTGATTGGTATTCTGTATGAGAGATCTCACCACAGATGGATCGTTACTCCGGAAGGTAAGAAAGGATTTGGCGGGCTCTATACGCAGATGCCTAAGTACTCCATTATCTTTATCATCGGGCTTTTCGCCTCCCTTGGTTTACCAGGACTTTCCGGGTTTATCTCTGAAGCGCTAGTTTTCATTGGTATCTACAAACCATACACCACCATTGCGCTACTTGGTTTAATAGGCCTGGTGCTTGGAGCGGCCTATCTCTTGTGGATGTTTAGAAGAATGTTTTTTGGAGAAGTAATCGACTCCTGTAAAGAATACACTGATGTAAATACACGTGAGATGTTTTACATGGCCCCACTATGTTTTCTCGTGATCTTTCTCGGAATTTATCCAGTTCCAATACTAGATGTGATGAAGACTTCAGTTGGAAAATTAGTAATAGATCTGGCCAAGTTCGCGCCCTAAAAAGGATTAGGTTGTCAATCAACCTCCTCCTTTAGGGGGAGGCCTGTGTGGTAATACACAGATAGGACTTCCAAAAGAGGTTTAATGGTTGACCAGAGGACTAACAAAGGAGAATCAAAAATAATGTTAGTAGACGTTAAGACAGAGAAAATCAACACACCTTGGGATGCCACCCTAGTCCCTTGCTCTGTGCTGCGTGATTTAAACAGAGAGGAAACTCTCAGTGACTCGCAGAAAAAAACCTGTTTTAACTCCTCGAAGGGAGGTCGGATTTGGCTGCTTACTCCAATAGCAGTTGATACGCACAACTCTAGCAATGGAGGTAGACAATGGTAGTGTACATTTTAAATTGCCAAGGCAAACCGCTTATGCCTTGCTCGTCATCTAAAGCGAGAAAGTTACTAAAAAACAACAAAGCAGTCGTTATTAAGAAGGTCCCATTTACATTGAAGTTACTCTATCCTTGTGCTGACAGAGTTCAAGAAGTTATCGCAGGCATGGATAGTGGTTCAAAGGTAATCGGAACAGCGGCAATTGCTAATGGAGAAACTGTTTATCAAGCTGAAACAATTTTAAGAGGAGAAGAAATTAAGCGAAAGATGGAACAAAGGGCCATGTATCGCAGGACTCGAAGAGCAAGAAAACTTAGGTATAGAAAACCAAGATTTCTTAATCGCCGGGCCAGTACAAGGTTAGATCGCCTCCCCCCAAGTATTAAACACAAGGTTGTTTCTCACTTGAGAGAGAAGGGATTTCTCGAATCAGTTTTGCCCATTTCAAAATGGTTTGTAGAAACTGCAAGTTTTGATATTCACAAAATTTCAGATCCTACTGTATCTAAAAAGCATGGGTGGACTTATCAGAAAGGACAAAAGTTAGGATACTACAACACTAGGGCCTTCGTGCTGGCAAGAGACAAGCATACTTGTGGGAAATGTAACAAAAACAA
>SMWT01000124.1 GCA_004356615.1 Deltaproteobacteria bacterium
AGTTCTTTGCTTTACCTTCGCTTTAATTTGGGATCAAAATAGTCGCGAAGTCCGTCTCCCATTAGGTTAAAACCAAGAAGGACAGAAAAAATGCAAAGACCTGGCAGCGTTACCATCCAGGGATTGGACTCAATAAAAGGCCTAGAATCGGAAAGCATTATGCCCCATTCTGGTTGTGGTGGTTGTGCTCCCAGGCCTAAAAATCCTAGTGCCGCCACATTTAAAATGGCGTCACTAAAACCAAGCGTACCTTGCACTATAAGGGGGGCGAGAATATTGGGAAAAATTTCTTTAAAAATAATTCTCCCGGGGCCGGCCCCGCAGGAGACGGCGGCCAGGTGGTAATCCTTGCTTTTTTCTACCATTACTGAAGAGCGAATGATTCGAGTAAAATTGGGAATACCCACTACCGCGACTGCCAGTACTGCATTATTTAGTCCAGGCCCTAAAATGGAGATTACTAATATGGCCAATAGAATGCTGGGAAAGCTCATTAGCACATCAATAACCCCCATGATGACAGTGTCGATGGTTCCCTTAAAGTAACCGCTAAGTAGTCCTAGAATGGTTCCAAAGGTTAAAGAGATCGCTACCACGAAGGCACCTACCAAGAGGGAAATTCTTGTTCCAAAGAGCAGTCGTGAGAGGATGTCTCTTCCCAGATCATCGGTACCTAGGGGAAACTGCGCCAGTGATCCTGGATCCCAAAAAGGAGGGAGGCGCAGAAATTCTGTATAAATGGCCCCGGGATCGTGGGAGCTAAAAAGCGGGGCAAAAAGACCGAGAAAAATAAAAAAAGAGATAATAGTAAGACCCAGTACGAGACCTTTAAATTTTAACATCTCTATTCCCTAAGCCTTGGGTTAACCCAAAGGTAGGCCAGATCGACCAGGCGGTTAATTAAAACCACAAGGGTTCCTATAAGTAATACTCCTCCCTGAATGGAAGGGTAATCTCTTTGATTTACTGAGTGAACTATCCACTTGCCTATTCCCGGCCAGGAAAAAATGGTCTCCGTTAAAATGGCCCCGGTGATAAGTCCTCCAAGCATAAGGCCTATGACCGTGATGATGGGAATAAGGGCATTTTTTAAGGCGTGTTTAAAAATAATATTGAAATTATTTTGGCCTTTGGCCTTGGCGGTTTTAATATAGTCTTCATCGAGAACCTCAAGCATGGAAGATCTAGTCATTCTAGCGATTACCGCTAGGGGAATGGTTCCCATGACAAATGCTGGGAGGATTAAATGTCTTATGGCGGAAAAGAAAGGGGCGAGTCCCTCTTCAGCGATGACTTCCCTTTGCAACGTATCGATTAACATAAATCCCGTCCATGGCTCCACATAGTAGACCACACTGAGTCTGCCAGCAACGGGGGTGAGTCCTAGGTGCACGGAAAAAAATAATATAAGCAGCAGACCCCACCAAAAAATAGGCATGGAGTATCCCGCCAGGGAAGTGCTCATCAGGATGTAATCAGTGGGGGTATTTCTTTTAACCGCCGCCAAAACACCAATAGGAATACCCAAGGTTAAGGCAAAAATGAGGGCGGTTAAGGATAGTTCTACGGTTGCAGGAAAACGGGAGAAGAATTCTTCAGTGACACTTTGTCCGGTAATGATGGACTTGCCTAAATCGCCGCTGAAAATGCCTTTAAGGTAGACAAAAAATTGCTGATAGAGTGGAAGGTCTAGGCCTAGACTTTTTTTCATCATGGCGTAGACTTCAGGAGTGTTTCCTCTTTCTCCTAAAAGGAGCATCACCGGATCCCCTGGCACCAGCCTAACCAATAAAAATGCCAAGAGGCAGATGCCAAAGAGAGTGGGAATCATTTTGATTAATTGAAAGGAAAACCTTTTAATCATTTTTTTCTTTTTTCAAGTTTTACGTTGGAAAAAATATCATGGCCTAAAGGGGATAGTTTGTAACCTTGTACCTCATTGAGCATGGCCCGATACACAACGGAGTGGGCGATGGGCACCCATGGCGCTTCTTTTTTAAAGATTCTTTGCGCCTTTTTATACATCTTGGTTCTAAGGGCCACGTCATTTTCTCTAATCGCTTCAACAATAAGTTTGTTAAAAGATTTATCGCACCACCTAGATAGATTAGAACCTGACTTAATAGAGGCACATCCTAGCAGAATATTTAAGAAATTATCCGGATCACCATTATCGCCGGTCCAGCCCATTTGAATGAGAGAATGCTCTCCCTTGTTGGCCTTAGAAAGATAGGTGGCCCAATCATAGGTGATAAGTTTTACTCGGATACCAATTTTGGCCAAATCCGCCTGCATCATCTCTCCCATTTTTTTTCCGTTAGGGTTGTAAGGGCGAGTTATAGGAAGAGTCCAAATTTCAGTTTCAAAACCGTTAGGATATCCGGCCTGCTTTAAAAGCTCCTTCGCTTTTTTTAGATCGAAGTTATAATCCTTGATGGAATCATCATAGGACCATATACCAGGTGGTATAGGATTTTTCGCCACCATGGCATGGCCCATGTAGATGGCCTTAATATAAGCGGCCTTATTTAAGGCATGGCTGATGGCCTTTCTAACGAGCAAGTTATCAAACGGTTTTTTATCGGTATTAAAGGCCAGGTAGGCAATATTAAGTCCTGGTCCTTCAACAATTTTAATTTTTGCATTCTTTTTCATGGCGGGAAGATCTGAGGGGGCCGGGGCGTAGATGAAATGGCATTCACCGGTTTTTAATTTCTGGTAACGAACATTAGCATCCGGGGTTATGGAGATAACTAGATTTTTAATTTGCGGAACATTACCAAAAAATTCCTTATGGTGTTTGTATCTCACTTGGTTGTCTTTAATGTATCTTACAAAGAGAAAAGGGCCTGTACCTATGGGATAATGATCAATTTTATTTTGTTCTTTTTTAAGAGTTAAGCTTTCACCGTATTCCTTAGAGAGGATGCTCATAAAGGGCATCGCCATATTGGCCATAAATGCGGCATTAGGATAGCTGAGCACAATTTTTATTTTATAGTCATCAATTTTTTTAATCTCTTTAATCAGTTTTCCCATTTCCATGGACTGAAAATACTCATAAATGCCCCCACCCACATGGTGGAAGGGATGCAATTTATCTTTTTGACGATTAAATGAAAACAAGACATCGTCGCTGTTAAATTCTCTAGTGGGTTTAAAGTATTTAGTGGTGTGGAATTTAACACTTTTTCTAAGGTTGAAGGTGTAGGAGAGTTTATCTTTTGATACTTCCCAGGAGCTTGCAAGCGATGGAACAATTTCCGTACTCCCTGGAGCGAAATCAACTAGCCTGTTGTAGATGGTATAAGAGGCGGCATTATTAGAAGTGCCATCAGTGGTTACCTGGGGATTAAAAGCAATGGGGCTGCCTTCAGAACAATAGACAAAAGTCTGTGCCCTAAGGGAAAATAAAGGCAAAAAAGTTAACAAAATTAGGTATTTAAATAGTCTCATCTTTAACTCCTGCTAAGGCGAGATATGTTATAATAATTGGTAGGCCATGAAAACAAGCAAGAAACCATTTAATAATAATTTCAAAGACTTAGATTCAAGTAAGAAAAGACCTTTTCATCCGAGTCATTGGGGTAAGAAACACGAAAATCATCAAAATCAGGTGGTTGAGTTAAATCGCTCAAATAAAAAGGGGCGTAACCTCCATGATTTAATTAAGAAGGTAGCTTAAAGGGAAGTGCTTTTTTTATACTGATTCCATCTTTACCCACCCTACATTGGTAGACCAGTATCTCTAGTCCTGCTTTGTGGCCTTTTTCTAGCAGAGATGCGTATTCAGGGTCTATCTCCGCGGCCGGCATAAACAGGTCCACATCTTCTCTTTGCACCAGATAAAACATAACACCCCGATGGCCTTCCTTAATCAGTCGAGTAAGCTCTCGTAGGTGTTTTTGACCACGCTCAGTTTTGGCGTCGGGGAACAGAGCGGTTTTATTATCTCCCAGCAGGGTGACATTTTTGATCTCAACAAAACAACTCTTATCACCCCTGGACATAAAAATATCAATACGACTGTTTCCTACTTTGTATTCGGGTTTAATATAGTCGTAACCAGTCAGTTCTTTTATCTCACCATTTTTTATGGCCTCAAGAACAATTTTATTTGGCAGGTGGGTATTGACTCCAATCCAAGTTTTTCCATTGGAGGTCATTTCAAGTCCATATTTTAATTTTCTTTTAGGATTATCATGAAAGCTTAACAGGCATTTCCAACCGGGTTCCCAACAGGTTTTCATAGAACCGGTGTTAGCTAAATGAGCGGTGATGATTTCACCACTAGGTAGTTCCACGTCAACAAGAAAGCGCTTGTAGCGCTTAATTATGGTTCCTTCGACAAGTGGGACAGGGTACTCCATGCCCTTAAATTTCTTGCATTTCCATCATGGTGGACAACTTAAGTTTCTTTGGCATGATGGGAAGAAATCTTGCGGCCTCAAACATATACCAATCAAAGACTCCATCATCGAGGTCTTCTAGTTTTCTTCTAGCGATAACTCGGTCTTTTTCAGCAATATATTTATCAATTAAGACTTTAGTGATTTTTTTCTTGGTTCTTTTGTAACTTGGAGTCTTTGGATAAAAAGAAGTATTAGCAAAGCTGATGACTTGTTGCCTAAGGTCGTCATCACCTGATTTATAATGAAAATAAGGTTTAAAAATTTTATTTCCTACTGATGAAATGGCCATCACTTCATCAGTCTTGGCAAATAAAATTTTGTCAGCGAATTTAGTCATTAATTCCACTAGCGATTTATCTTCAATATTGAAGGACCACTTTTGACCAAATTTTGCTAGATTAAGTAAAAATTCTTTTTCAAAATACACAAAATATTTACTGTAAAAAGCTTTTACTTCACTAAGTTTATCTTGCGGTAAATTCAACATGGTAAGGTATAGGTCAAATTCGGTTCTTGTCCTTTCTATTAATGGGATTTTATTTCCTTCTGTAGGGATTAAGTCCTTAAAGATAATTTTTGAAATGCTTCCCCATTTAGCGAAAGATTCCTCCTGAAGCTTTTTTACCTCAGCTTTGTATTCTTCGTGCTCAATATCGCCAGCGTAGCTGTATTTTTCAAAGATAGAAAAGAATGTGGCATTGGGGGACGCGGCCTTTACGATGAGGTCAAGGTTTGAGGCCATCCATTTAGCATTTCCTTTAGGAGAGGCCTTAACTTTTCGCAGGATGTTTTTAATACTTTTTCCTTTTCCTTTTTCTAACTCTTCTTCAAGCGTTGTAAATAAAGAATAGGCGAGAATTGAAGGCGCTTCTTCCCAGTACTTATGATTACCGATTACAGGGTTGGCCATGTAGTCCCAAGTTTTACAGTCTTGAAAAATACCTAAGGCCTTATGATCATCAGTACAAAAAAGCGGAAAATCTATTTCTTCCCAATCCAAGTCATCTGAGTAACCCCACTCAATGGCCTTTTTGTCATACTCAAGAGCTTCTCTGCCAAGTCTGATCATACCACCTTGAATAGCAGCGGAAAAACTAGGAGCATAATCCATTACGGTAGATGAGGGATAAATGCCCTCCGGAACAATACCGCTTAAAAAATACATTTTGGTTAGCTCTTCCCATTTGTCATGAGAAATATTGGTGTGGGTACTTCCGGCAAAATTATGTCTTAGACCTAGAGTATGTCCAACTTCATGGGCCACTACTTCTCGAATATAGTCTGATACATATCTTTTAATAATTACTTTGCCTTCTTCTTCTGTTCTTTCCTCGAGCTCATTTAAAATAGTATGGGCATCTCGGGCCATGGACGTTTCCATGTGGAATTGACATTTTTTTGCTGAATCAAAACCTTTGAGGATGAGCGCCGTTGCAGCAGGTTCATCTTTTGGAAAAATTGCTAACATTTTTTTAAGCAGCCGTTTGGCCCTTTTAAGCCCACCAATGGCAAAGGAGGAAGTCATATAAACTGTCGTTTGTAGGATTTCACCGGTTAGAGGATCTGACTGGATATCTGCGTAAGCAAAACCAGCAGTTTTCCAATCAATCCATTGAACAATATTATATCCTGGTTCATGGACCCCAATATTTTTGGGTAGATCCTCTACTTTTAAGAATTCTCTGCCAAATGCACGATTCCAATATAAAATCCCATCTCTGACGGCCTCTTTCCATTCTGCCGGTACATTTGATGAGATGTAATAAGTTATTTGCTTATTAGGATCAAATCTTAAGATATTTAAAATGGCACTTTTATCTTTTTCGTCGGCCTCTGGATCTAGTTGTGGATAGGCGTGAAAGTATCCAACTTTTCTTAATTTAGAGCTCTCTCTTGGTTTGAAGTTTTCATTTTTCTCATAAGTAGAGAAAGTGTATTTAATTCGCCAATCGCCATTTTCTGAAGTTCCAGGAATTTCATAATGGATGAATTGATCAATGAAAAGATATTTACCACGGTGTTCAACTTTATCGATAAAACTATTCGTTACTTTAATGGGGGTATCTTTTTCAGAACCACCCATGCCACTCTTATAAAAAATGGTGCTCATCCCTTTCTTGAAATCGATGGTAAGGGTTTTTTCATTTTCAGAAACGATGGGAAATTCCGCTAAAAACTTTTTAGTATCTAGAGAAGTTGTTGTTAGCTTTCCATCAAGAACTTCAAATAAATAAAGAGATTGACCTCTTCTTTCAAAGTACACAACCTTTGAGGCCATGGCCTGTCCGGTAGGTGAGGGTATAATGGTGATTCCGGCCGCTGTTAGTAACAGTTTATGATGAAGCGCCTGTTCTTTATTGAAGGTTATATTGTAGTTTGCTTGGCCCGATTTATCAGTTGAATAGACCTTGCTACCAAAGATCAGGTTATTGAGAGATTTTTTTCCTTCACTGGAAATTGCGGTTGCAGTCATGAATATACATAGACTTAAAAAGAAATTTTTTAATTTCATTTTCTCTCCCTGGGGTGGTAGGAACTTACCAAGTTTTAACAAACGAATCCTAACAACCTTTGAGTAGGTTAGTCAAAATAACGAGCAGCATAATATGAAAGAATTAATAGCTCAGATCCTGATGTCTATCAATTGCCTCCAAGTTTCACCAAAAAACCCTTTTTCTTACGCATCGGGCCTGAAAGGCCCTATCTATTGTGACAATAGAAAGGCCCTTTCTCATGTTTTAGAAAGGAAAAAAATCGTTGAGGGGCTTCTTCAGCAAATTAAGGACTCCGGGGTAAAGTTTGATTCCGTCTGCGGCCTGGCCACGGCGGGGATACCCCATGCTGCTTGGGTGGCGGAAAAGCTAGACCTTCCGATGATCTATGTTCGCGGCAAGGCCAAAGAGCATGGCAAGAAAAATCAAATTGAGGGTGATTTCAAGGCCGGTGATAAAGTCATTTTGATCGAAGATCTGGTCAACCAAGGCTCAAGTCTAAGGACAGCAGTAGAGGCGTTACAAGGTGCTGGACTTGAACCCCAGGCCTGCTTTTGTATTGTTAATTATGAGATGAAAGCAGTTAATGAAATGCTGCCAAAGCTTGGGATTTCACTATACTCTTTGACGGACTTCACTACCATTTTAAGGGTTGCAAAAAACACCTTGAATTTAACCGATAAAGACTTGCAAACACTAAAAAATTGGCATGATGATCCAAAGGCCTGGTCTCCAGCATAATTGGTTGAATAATTTCGTCGTTAGGTGTAATTCTTTCTACATATTTTTAAAATTAGCATCACTGGGAGTGGTAAATGGCCGAGTACGTGAAAATTAAATTAAATGGTAATGAAATTGAATTGCCAGTGATTGAAGGAACAGAAAATGAGAAGGCCATTGATATCTCTAAGCTTAGGGCCGAGACTGGCTACATCACTCTTGATGATGGCTTTGGAAATACCGGTTCTTGCAAATCTAAAATCACATTCTTAGATGGTGAAAAAGGTATTCTACGTTATAGGGGGTACCCCATTGATCAATTGGCCGAAAAATCATCCTTTTTAGAGGTTTCCTACCTTTTAAATCATGGAGAACTTCCAAGTAAAACAGAACTAGAAAAATTTGAAAGGACCGTAAAGGAACCCACTCTTCCGGTTGAGATCTGTGCTCTTTTAGATGATTTTCCAAAAACTGCTCATCCTATGGGTGTGGCCGCTTCTGCTATTGCCGCCCTATCGTGCTTTGTTCCTAGGGAAAACCTGGATATTACTAAAATTGATAAGGACCAGGTACTCGGGCAACTGATGGAAAGTATCAGTATTATTTCTGCTCGTTTCTTTAGGCATAGACAAGGCAAAAAAATAATTGGATCCGATCCAAATTTATCCTACGTGCAAAATTTATATAATATGATGTTTGGCGAAATTCCCTCTGATGAGGTTAAAAAGGCCTTGGAAGTTCTTCTCATTCTTCATGCAGACCACGAACAAAACTGTTCAGCTTCAGCTGTCAGAGTTATTGGTTCCGCCCAGTCCAATCCCTACGCCTGTATTTCAGGGGGACTTTGTGCTCTTTGGGGACCTCTTCACGGTGGTGCAAACCAGGCGGTTATGGAAATGCTTGAGAGTATTCAAGCAGATGGTGGGGATTATCGAAAGGCACTTGATCGCGCCAAAGATAAGGAAGATCCATTTAGACTTATGGGGTTTGGGCATAGAGTTTATAAAAACTTTGATCCTCGGGCCAAAATTATTAAAAAAGCAACAGATACCGTTCTTGAACAACTAGGAGTGGAGGACCCACTGCTAGATGTGGCCAAGGGACTTGAAAAAGTCGCTCTTGAAGATCCTTACTTTGTAGATAGAAAGCTCTATCCCAATGTAGATTTCTATTCAGGGATTATCTATCGGGCACTTGGTATTCCAACCGATATGTTTACGGTTATGTTTGCTATTGGCAGAATGCCGGGTTGGTACGCGCAGTGGAGAGAGCTAGTTGATTTTAAAGGATCAAGAATTGCCCGGCCCCGACAAGTATATGTCGGGGAAAATGAGCGTGATTATATTTTGATGGAAAATAGATAAGCTTATTTTTTAGCTTTTTCCTTGGCCTTGGCGATTTTGTCAGCAAAAGCGGAACCATATTTCTTTTGGAATTTCTCAATTCGTCCTTCCGTATCCATTACTTTTTGCTTACCAGTATAAAATGGGTGGCAGGCGCCACAGATATCTATTTTTGAAATATTAGCAGTACTTCTAGTTTCGTAGATGGTGCCACAAACACAAGTAATAGTTACGTCTTTGTATTCTGGGTGAATTCCGTCTTTCATTTTAGGATCCTTTATGGCCATTGCTCTAATACAACAGCAGGTTTGAAATAAGGCAGTAATTTCGCCAATTTTGGCCTGTCTGTCAACTTGGGTGGGAAAAAAGGTCAGTGGGCACTACAACTTCCACAGCCACCTTCATCATCAGTAGCTCTCAGGTCTGCTAGAGGCCAGTGGCCATAGCGATGATTGATGTCAGTTAGCGCCTTTTCGATGCTTTGGTAATCAGTCTGAAAAAATTCCTTTTTATCTTCAAGGTCCGTGCAGGTCACATAATAGACAATGCCGTTATCTGGAGTTCCTCCCAAAGAAATAAATGCCTTTAATTTTAAAGACTTATACTGGCAAAAGGTCCAATTATCAGATGTGATGGTATTCCACTGCTCGCTCACTAGCGCTCCTATATGGTAATTTGCACAAACCTTAACAATTTTCAGTTGCCAGAGCAAGCCAGTCCCTAGTAAGGTCTGCCACTGAATATTTAATTAAATTGGAGATTCCCATGGCCAAGGGACCTAGAGTTATAATTCATTTAGAGTGCACAACCTGTAGAACCAGTGGAAAACCTGGGGTCAGCAGATATACTACAACCAAAAATAAAAGGACCACTCCTGATAGAATGGAACTTAAAAAACATTGTAGATACGAAAACAAGCACACCGTTCATAAAGAAATAAAATAATTAAAAAGATCGATCTCGCTTACTGAATAGCTTTAAGTATTTTTTACTTAAAAGGTAGGGGTGATCTCTGTTTGATGCTGTGATAATAAAGGATTGCTTCCTTTCAATTTTAAGATTGGGAAAAGAATTTATTATGGTTGATACGTTGTAAGTATACTTGTTCCCCATCTCATCTAAAATTTCTAGCGTATATAAAGGTTTTGAAAGATAGGTATCGATTCTCTTTTTCACCTTGGTTGGTATTTCATCTAAAATAACATCACTTTTTAAACTGGTTAAATCTCCTATGTATTCCTGAACCTTAGGCAAGGCCAGCGCGCGGCCATTTTTTCCTAGCCATTTTCCTTCTTTTTGACTCAAGGTTAATTTTAATTTAGTACCTTGAAAAATTTTTACCGAAGTGATTTTCATTGGTGATTGAGAGAAAATCCTCGGGTTAATAAAATCTGCAATATTCAATTTTTCCAACGAGTAATTAAGCATATCAATTTGGAAAATAGCGTTTTTATCCGTGACCGTTAAATAGGTGGAATTGGAAATGGAATCTATCATACCAAATTTAATCTCATCTTGATCACCATCTTCATGGATTAGCTTAACTTCTATAAGAGGATCATCTAAAGAAAAACTAGAAAGGGTTAGAGGATCTTTGAGGTAAACCTTTTTTATCTTAATGTTTTTTAAGGTTTGAAAAATTCGCGCTAATGATTTTTCTTCTGCTGGTAATTTTCTTGGTACTGTTAGGTTCCAACCGCTTGGCCCTTTTTTAAACCGAAATTCACCCAACCTATTTTTCAGCCAAACCTCTTTTGCAGTATGTAGATTTTCTTGAAAGAACAAAGATTTAGGAACCAGCGCTTGATGGGAATTTAAAGTGGGGGCGCGAAACAATTCACTCATGATAGCACTAACACATAGCACTAGCGCAAATGACATCAAGATAAGATATGAGGTATTAGGTCTTTTAAGCATCATGTTCCCGGGGCAGTTTGTTGTTTACTTTTCCCCATTTTATAATGAATGTTTAATTTAGTATAGATTGCCCTATGGGAGAATTATGAGATTTATTAAGTATTTTAGCGAAGGTGGCTTTAGCATGTACCCCCTACTGATCTGTTCAGTGGTGGTATGGGCCGTATTTATAGAAAAGATTTGGTTTTTATCAAGATTTAAAAGGGATTTTAAAGGTTTATACGCTAAGGCGTTAAAACTTATCGAGGACGGTAAAATAATTGAATGCACCGGTCTTGTTAAGAGTGCTGAGTCTTATTTAAAAACTCCATTTCTTGCCGTTTTAGAAGGAAAAGAGCTGGCCCACGATGAATGGGAAAAAAATATTTCCCGAAAACTTTCTGAAACCCATTTAGTTTTAAAAAGATTTCTCTGGTTGCTTGGAACCATCGGCAATCTGGCCCCATTTATAGGTCTTTTTGGAACTGTTGTAGGGATCATTAAGTCTTTTGATTCCATGGCCAAATCTGGCAAGACAGGCTTTGCCGTTGTCTCTACGGGACTTGCCGAGGCGCTCATTGCTACTGCGGCGGGTATTTTAGTCGCGGTTGTGGCCGTTTTATTTTATAACTTTTTCCAAGCACAAATTAATACCCTAAATCTTCGAATGAAAAATAGTCTTGAAGAGCTAGTTCAAAAGGTAGAAAAAAGTTAATGGGTATTGGTATCAAAAAAGATGATGAGGAAGCAGATATCATCGCTGATATCAACGTGACTCCTTTCATTGATATTATGCTGGTGTTGCTTATTATTTTTATGATGACCAGCTCTGTAAGTCTTCAATCAGGCCTTGATATAAATATTCCCACGTCGTCAACAGCTACTAAAGGTAAGAAAAAGGAAGGGGTTCTTGTGTCTTTAGATGTGAGGGGGAACCTTTTTGTAGATGGAGTCCAATCAAGTCTTCAAAATTTAAAGGCCAATATTTCAAAGGCCCTAGGGGTTATAGATAGTAAATTAGTAGTTTTTGAAGGGGATAAGAGCTCAAGTTTAGAAAAGACTTTGGAAATTATTGATATTGCTAAAAGTGCGGGAGCGCAAAAATTTGCTATCGCTGCCAAAGAAAAATAATTAAGCGCTCTCTTTCTCTTCTTCCGCCTCAATCTCTGGAGGTGCTTCCTCAGAAGGTTCGGTGGGAATTTCCACCTCCGTTTCTTCAACTTCAACATCTTGATGCTCTCTTGGATCAATGGCGGTAAGAAATTGTCTTAAGAGAGTAGCTTGTCCCTTCCTAGTGAATTTAAATTCGGCCACTATTCTATAGGGATATTTAATTTCACTTATTACTTTGCTATCAAAATCAAAAGGCCGGCAATCTACAACAATGGCGGCGATTCCAAATGCCTTGGGTACGATTAATTTAAGCATAATTGTGGAGCCAATAAAAAAACTCTGTTCACAAAAGAAATGAATTTTATCGAAATTTATTTCATATAAGATGGCCTGTCCGTGTGCCATTTTATCTTCGGGTACTTCAATTATTCGACGAAAAAGGGTCATCTTTTCCCCATCCTTTTTTTCTTCTTCTTCACTTTCTTCCCCAAACCATCGATTTTCAAAACGGAATTCTCTTTTTAAGTCATTTATATCTTTGATCTTTTCTAGATCACCGCCGCTGTTTTCCAAACGTTTGCGCAAGATGGCCATTAAATGATCCTTTAAGTGCCAAATTCTTATAGGAACTTTCTTTAAAATAACTGGATCTTTCGGGCCTTTTAAAATACTCATGTAAGTATTTTCTCTCAAAATGAGACCAGACATCAGAGGAATATTTTACCTTATCAGGAAGATTTTACCTCCTCCCTCCCCATTCCGATTGCCATTAGACTCATACAATACCAGGAATTTAAGGAGATCTACGATATGAATTATTTATTAATGCTAACCTTAATCCTATTTTCCAGTTCACTTTTTGCAAAAATTGATGAGGATATTATCCCTGGGGAGTACATTGTAAAGATTAAAGATGGTAAAAATCTTAAGTTAGATTCTTCTCTTAAAATTAAAAAAAAGGTAAATGAATCTTTTGTTGTTGTAACGGCCTCGCTGAATAAATCTATACAAAATGTCATTCAGTCTCTCGAAAGCAACTCCGCGGTTGAATATGCTGAGCCAAACTATATTTGGAGAGTGATAAAACCCATTGATGAGGGAAGTGTAAGTACGCAATCTCTAGAAAGGGATTTAGAATCTCCGGATGATCCATATTTTAATACTCAGTGGGGTTTAAAAAATACTGGTTCTAATGAACCAAACGCCAAAGTGCCTGGTAAACCAGGAAGTGATATAAATGCCCTACGTGCGTGGGCAATCAATAAGGGAAGCAAGCAGATTAAAATTGCGGTAATTGATACGGGAATAGATTATCGGCACCCAGAGCTTCGCGAGCAAATGTGGGTAAATACGAGAGAGTTAAGGGGTACCAAGGGTGTTGATGATGACGGCAATGGATATATTGATGATATCTATGGCGCTGATTTTTATAACAATGATGGTGATCCCATGGATGGACATGGGCATGGAACTCATTGTGCCGGGGTAATTGGGGCAGTTCATAATAATCAAATCGGAATTGCCGGAGTAATGTCAGATGTTTCTCTCGTGGCGATTAAGTTTCTCTCAGATTCCGGAAGTGGAAGTACGGACCAGGCAATCGCCGCCATTGAATATGCCATCAAGGCAGAAGTGGATATTATGTCTAATTCATGGGGTGGAGGAAAGTATTCCGAGGCCTTAAAAGAAGTAATTACCAAGGCCTCTGATGCAGGCATCATTTTTGTGGCAGCGGCGGGAAATAAGTCAGACAATACCGATGAGGAGCCTCACTATCCATCCAGCTATAATATTCCAAATGTTGTTTCAGTAGCGGCATTAACTGCGCAAAATAAAATTGCCAGTTTTTCAAACTATGGGAAAAATACCGTAGACATTGCGGCCCCAGGCAAGAAAATTAATTCTACGGTAAACAATAATAGATATAAGGTCTATTCAGGAACCTCTATGGCAGCTCCTCATGTGGCCGGCGCCCTAGGTCTTTTAATTTCTCAAAATGGAAGAATGTCTCACAGTGAAATGATGGAACGACTAATGGGCACCGCCGAACCAGCACCAGCTTTAAGAGGAAAGATTAATGCCCTTAGTGGAAGTCTAAATGCTTATAACCTTCTTTCCAATACGAGACCTTATAAAAACATTCCTAAAGAAAGTGATTGGGATACGATTGTCGTTGGGCCATTTGAATCGGCCCATCCTTATAAGGATAAAAGCTCACTGACTAGAACTTTCCATGTACCGGGGGCAAAATTTATAAGAGTTAAAGTTAGGAAAATGGATTTGGAAAACAGTTATGACTATTTAAAAATTTCCGCTAAAGGAGTTACCTACGATAAGATGAGCGGAAAAGGTGAAAATAAAACTTCCGTTTATGTCGATGGAGATACAGTAACCGTAACGTTTAGTTCTGATTCCTCGGTTAACTATTGGGGATTTGTAATAGATGAAATTCAGGCCGTTAGATAACGGCCTGGTTTTTTACATATAAAGATGTTTGTATTTTCTTAGAAACTTTGAAAGAGATCCAATCTTATCAAGCGTTCTGATCGCACTAGTTGATAAACGAAGTTTAACTGTCGAATTCGTTTCTGGATCAAAAACTCTTTTAGTCTGTAAATTGACCTGTTGCCTCATTTTAGTTCTATTTTTGGCGTGAGAGACTTTATTACCAACCAGTCTTCTTTTACCTGTAAGATCACATGATCGTGCCATCGCTAATTCCTTTAAAAATTAAGTATTTGTATATATATCGATCTAGGGCGATGAGCAAGGGACTTCTTAAAAATTAGGGAAATTTCTACTATATCCCCCCTTAAATAAGTGAAATCAGGTAAAATTGAAACATCATAGGGGGGGAGAAAATGAAAAAGTTGGCGCTAATTGGCGGATTTTTGCTGGCAGGCATTCTTTTTGCCCAAAAATATGAATACAAGGAACCTGGATTTGAATACCAAAGAAAGGAGCCAC
>SMWT01000125.1 GCA_004356615.1 Deltaproteobacteria bacterium
CTTCTTTTTCTTATTTTAAATGCTCTACCTTGCGCCCGTGGTTGGATTCTTTTTTGCGTCTGTCCTGCGTTGGCGTAGATGGTACTAACCACAAGGTTATCTATGTCGATTTTGTCAGATTCTTGAGCAATAGAGAGTCCACTGTTTAATAGTTTTGAAAGAACAATCGAGATCTCTTTTTTCTCACAAAACCTAAGGATTCTAAGTGCCTCAGAAGCTTTTTTATTTCTGATTAGATTAATAACCCCTCGAACTTTTCTCGGTGCTATTCCAATTCTTTTTGCATGTACTTTTATGGCCATTTCGACCTCACTTCCTTAGTAATTATTATTATTTTCTACCTTTCCTATCCGCACCATGACCATAAAAAGTCCTTGTTGGGGCGAATTCACCTAATTTCATTCCAACCATATTGTCTGTTACATAAACTGGAATAAATTTCTTCCCATTATGAACTGCAAAAGTAAGTCCGATAAACTCAGGGATGACAGTTGATCTTCTAGACCAAGTCTTGATCACTTTATTTCCCTTCGCTGAATCCTCTTGCATGCCCATAACCTTTTCCAGTAAATGATCATCAACAAAAGGGCCTTTTTTCAAAGATCTAGTCATATCTTAACTCCGTTATTTTTTACGTCTCTTAACGATAAATTGGTTAGTTCGTTTGTTACTTCTAGTTCTATAACCCTTAGCTGGAGTACCCCAAGGTGAACATGGGTGACGTCCACCGGACGTTCTACCTTCACCACCACCCATTGGGTGATCGACTGGGTTCATGGCAACACCTCGAACTGAAGGTCGTCTACCAAGAAGTCTACTCTTACCGGCCTTACCGATAACAATTTGTTCATTATCAATATTTCCTACCTGACCAATGGTCGCTCGGCATTTAACTTTTACTTTTCGAAGCTCCCCAGATGGCATTCTAAGCAGTACGTTGTCGCCCTCTTTTGCCATAACCTGAACATAAGCTCCGGCCGCTCTGGCCATTTGCCCACCAGCTCCTGGGTAAAGCTCAACATTGTGAACCAAGGTCCCCACGGGAATATCTTTTAAAAGTTTGGCGTTTCCAACTTTAACATCCGCCTCAGCAGAAGAGATAACTTTATCTCCCACTTTCAGTCCGAGTGGCGCCAAAATATAGGCCTTCTCACCATCAGCATATGCAATCTGTGCTATATGACAGGTCCTGTTTGGATCATAAACAATCCCTTGAACCTGGGCCGGAATATCCAGTTTGTTTCTTTTAAAATCTATAATTCTATACTTTCTCTTAACTCCGCCGCCTCGGTGCCTAACAGTTATTCTACCGTCATTATTCCTACCCGCTCTGGAAGGCCTAGGAACAAGCTTATCCTTTAGAGGCTTAAGTCCTTTGGTGAGATCCTTAGAATCTCTAACGGACATTTTTCTTCTTGAAGGAGTTGTTGGTTTAAATTTTTGAATACCCATATTTTCCTCTAAATTTTAAACACCTTTAAAAAATTCAATCTTTTGGCCTTCACCAAGCTGCACGAAAGCTTTTTTTATTTTGGAAGTCTTTTTTACACTTCTTCCAGTTCTTTTAAGCTTTCCTGGATTGATGCTAGTCTTAACGTTTAACACTTTAACGTTGTATAGCTTTTCAACCGCCATCTTAATTTGATTTTTATTGGCCTTAAGAGCAACTTGAAAACCGTAACGATTGGTTCTCTCTGTTTGCATAGAGGCCTTTTCAGTAATCATTGGTTTTAAAATAATTTGTTCTAAATGCATAACTTACACCAATTTATTAAGGAGAACCTCAAGGGCCTCTTTTTCAATAATTAAGTTCTCATATTTAAGCGTTTCATAAACACTGAAACCTTCAACTGGAATAGCTTTACCCCACTGAAGGTTTTTAGCAGCTCGAAGCGCGAGAGAATCTTTATCTTTAGTAACAAGAAGACATGGAAGAAGTCCCTTCCCATCAAGAAGAGAGTGCATCTCTTTAGTCTTACCAGTTGACTCTATTTTCTCTACAACAGTTAATTTCCCTGCTTGCAATTTATCAGCGATAACTGATTGAATTGCCTTTAGCATCATCTTCTTATTAACTTTTTGCGTATAATCCCGTGGCTTTGGCCCAAAAGCACAACCACCACCCACTTGGATCGGAGCTCTGATAGAACCTTGACGAGCACGACCAGTACCTTTTTGTTTAAAAGGTTTGGCCCCACCACCTCTGGCCTCGGCACGAGTTTTTGTAGAAGCATTCCCCTGTCTTCTTCCTGCCAAAGTGGCCTTAACCACTTGGTGGACAGCAGCTTCTTTAATATCATCAGGAGTTAAACTTACATCCGTTTTAAGACTTCCTGATTTTTTAAATTTTATGTCTAATACATTTATATCGGCCATAACCTAATCCTTACCTCTTTACCGACTTGGATAATTTAACAAAACTATTTTTAGCTCCAGGAATACTTCCTTTTAAAAGCAGGTATCCTTTTTCCAAATTCAGCTCTTGTATTTTAATATTCTGTACGGTTGTAGTTTTTGATCCCATGTGCCCTGGCATTTTCTTTCCCGGAAAAACTCTACCAGGAGTTGCTCGGTTACCAATAGAACCTGTTGTTCTGTGAAACTTAGAACCGTGCGCTCCAGGTCCACCAGAAAAGTTGTGTCTCTTTATAACACCTTGGAAACCTTTACCCTTAGAAATCCCCGTTACATCAATATAGCTATTTGCTGCTAAACTATCTAAAGATACTTCTTTACCAAGAGCTTCAAGGTTGGCACCTTCAAATCTCACTTCATTATATCTAGTTAAGGGGGTTTCGATTTTGGCCTTGGCCAAAATTCCTTTAAGAGGTTTATTCACTAACTTCTCTCGTTTTTCTCCGTAAGCAATTTGATAGGCCTCATAACCATCATTTGCTTGGGTCTTAACTTGTGAGATGAAGTTTTTAATTAATTTGATAACCGTGACTGGAACATGATTTCCATTTTCATCAAAGATTCTAGTCATTCCAGCTTTTACGCCGAAAATTGTTGGTAGGTCGATAGTAGTCTTATCGCTCATTACTTCCTCCACAGCATCACCCTGACCGCAGGGATGCATGCATGGTTACACTTTCAACAAACTGAATAAGTTAAAAGTAAATACTAGTATTTAATCTCTACGTCAACACCTGAAGACAGGGTCAATTTCATAAGGCTGTCAATGGTTTGCTGCGTAGGGTCTATGATGTCCACCAATCTTTTATTGGTTCTCATCTCAAACTGTTCACGAGATTTTTTATCCTTGTGAGGTGATCTCAAAACAGTGAATTTATTAATTTCAGTTGGTAGAGGGATTGGGCCAATAATTTTGGCACCAGTTTCTTTAGCGGTTTGAATAATTTCATTAACAGAGGCATCTAAAATCTTATGATCGTACGCTCTTAATTTAATTCTAAGTCTAGTCGCTTTCATTTAACATGTTCCTTTCTACCTGAATATTGTATGGGTTTTATGGATTTATGGGCCCTTTGTCAAGGCGATTGGAAAGATATTACCTAAATAAAAATGCCTCTTTTTTCTAAAAGTGCCTTGGCCATATCATGGGGTATTTTCACATAGCGTTCAAATTCCAGGGTAAAGGAGGCCCTACCCTGGGTCTTGGAGCGGAGATCTGTACTGTAGCCAAACATCTCGGCCAGTGGCGCCTCGGCCTCTATGACCTCTTTGCTTTTCTTGCTTCCCATGGAGACTACTTTTCCCCGTTTAACATTGATATCGGCGATCACATCCCCGGTGTACTCCACTGGAGTGATAACTTCTAGCGCCATAAAGGGCTCAAGCAGCTGTAGGCCTGCGTTTTTACAAGCTTCTTTAAAGGCCATGGAAGAGGCGATGGAGTAGGCCACAGGTCTGGACTCTTCCTCGATATAACCGGCATCAGTAATTGTCGCTTTAATATTTATAAAGGGATAACCCGCCAGGGCGCCTCCAACGGAGGTATCTTCAATCCCCTTGATCATGGATTTAATGAGCTCTTCAGGCAGATCCCGTTTGGTAAGGTTCGACTCTACCAGGACTCCAGAGGGAAAATCTGCAGGTTCCACGGTGACACTGCATTGGCCATATTGGAATTTTCCGCCCATTTCTTTTCTAAACTCTGCCTCGCCGGTACCAGTTCCCTGAATACTCTCCCGGTAGGAAACCTGGGGTTTCCCCACTCGTATGCCCACTTTGAACTCTCTTTGCAGACGATCCGCTACGATTTCCAGATGGAGCTCACCCATGCCATAGATTAAAAGCTGTCCGGTTTCTTCATTGTTTTTGAAGGTGAAGGAGGGATCCTCCTTTTTAATCTGCTCGAGGATACTTAATAGCTTTTTCTCATCAGCGGTAGTTTTGGGCTCAATGGCAATTGAGATCACGGTCTCAGGAAAATCCATCAAATCATAAATAATGCCTTTTTGTTCAAGACAAAGAGTTTCTCCAGTGATGGTATTTTTAAGGCCCGATACGGCGACAATATCCCCCGCCTTGGCGGTAGGCATTTCCTCCCTTTTATTGGCGTGCATGCGCAGAATTTTGCCAATTCTCTCTTTGATTTTTTTAAGCGGATTATAAATAGTTTGTCCCGCCTTTACCTCGCCCGAATAAATTCTCAGATAAGTTAAATTACCAACAAAAGGATCAGTGGCAATTTTAAAGGCCAAAGCAGAGAAAGGTTCGCTCACCAAAGGCCTGCGGGTAATTATTTTTTCAAGATCCTTGGGAGCGT
This sequence comes from Deltaproteobacteria bacterium, assembly GCA_004356615.1. GTDB lineage: Bacteria > Bdellovibrionota > Bacteriovoracia > Bacteriovoracales > Bacteriovoracaceae > SMWT01. The sequence continues at coordinate 4,733 of SMWT01000125.1, forward strand.
GACCTCTTATTTCCCCTCGATCAATGGGCGAGGGTAGATAATCAAGCACACCGTCTAGAAGTGGTTGCACCCCTTTATTTTTAAATGCAGAGCCACAAAACACCGGAACAAAGTCCTCCTCTATGACTAATTTTCGAATAATCTTTTTTAATCGATCCGCCGCTATTTCCTTTCCCTCTAAAAAATCTTCCGCCAAATCATCGTCATAATCGGATAGGGTCTCAATCAGATAGTCCCTATAGAGAGTGGCATCTTCCCTCAACTCTTCCGGTATATCCCCAGTTGTTACTGTTGCCCCTAGGTCATCTTCGGAAAAAAAATAGGCCTTCATGACCAGCAAGTCCACCATGCCCTTAAAATCGGCCTCGACGCCAATGGGGAGTTGAACGGCGGCAGCGGTTTTGCCTAATTTTTCTCTTATTTCTTCAATACAATTAAAAAAATCGGCCCCCACCCGGTCCATTTTATTTACAAAGGCAAAGCGGGGAACCTTGTATTTATCGGCCTGATTCCAAACTGTTTCTGATTGGGGCTCTACTCCAGAGACAGCATCAAAAACCCCAACGGCCCCATCGAGTACACGCAAGGATCTCTCCACTTCAATGGTAAAGTCCACATGTCCGGGGGTATCGATAATATTAATTTCGTGTTTTTTCCAGTAGCAGGTGGTAGCAGCGGAGGTAATTGTTATCCCCCGCTCTTGTTCTTGAACCATCCAGTCCATGGTGGCGGCCCCATCGTGGACCTCACCAATTTTATGACTTTTTCCGGTGTAGTATAGAATTCGTTCTGTAGTAGTGGTTTTCCCAGCATCAATATGGGCCATAATCCAGATATTTCGAATCCGTTCTACCTGGTCACTCACTTGAAAACCTTTATTTAATTAGGCCTACCATTTGAGGTGAGAAAATGCCTTATTGGCCTCTGCCATTTTATAGACGTCTTCTCGCTTTTTAGTGGCCCCGCCTCTATTTTGAGCGGCATCCATAATCTCATCGGAAAGTTTACCAAGCATGGTTTTTCCGTTTCTAGATCTAGCGTAATCTCTAAGCCATCTTAGAGCAAGAGATTGTCTTCTGGCAGGTCTTACTTCAACTGGAATTTGATAAGTTGCCCCACCGATTCGTCTAGATTTAACTTCTACTGCCGGTTTAATATTAGAAAGGGCCTTCTTAAAAATTTTAAGTGGCTCTTCACCGGTTTTTTTCTCAATATCTTCGAGAGCACCATAGAAAATCTTTTCAGCTACGGCCTTATTTCCACCTTTCATTATAATATTGATGAATTTAGTTACGACAATGTCTTGATATCTTGGGTCTGGAAGTACAACTCTTGGGGTTGCTCTGTGCTTTCTACTCATTTTTTCCTCTCTTCAATTCACATTGAATTTACTCTCTAGCTCCTAATACTCGGAGCTAGATTGATTTATAAATTTATTTTTTAGGTTTTTTACAACCGTATTTAGATCTACCTTGGTTTCTCTTATCTACACCGGTGGTATCAAGAGCACCACGGATGGTATGGTAACGTACACCTGGAAGATCTTTAACCCTTCCACCTCTGATTAAAACGATACTGTGTTCTTGCAGGTTATGCCCTTCTCCACCAATATAAGAAGTCACTTCAAATCCACTAGTTAGCTTAACTCTACAAACTTTTCTCATCGCTGAGTTAGGTTTTTTAGGAGTAGTTGTATAAACCCTTACACAAACCCCACGTCTTTGAGGACAGGCCTTAAGTGCCGGGCATTTGGTCTTGGTGACTTTGGACTCTCTTCCTTTTCTAATCAATTGGTTAATCGTAGGCATTTGCTATTTTCTCCTTAAATTACCTATATAAGCTTGCAATAGGTAGCACGTAGGGCCTCCCCATTGCAAGTAAAAACTAAATTTGCAGGGTTGCGACCTTGATCGTATCCTGCTCTTCCTCGGCCACCATGGCCTCATAATTTCTATATCGTGATATACCAGATCCTGCGGGAATTAAACGCCCCATTATAACATTTTCCTTAAGACCTCTAAGCTTATCCGTTTTCCCTTCAAGTGCTGCTTGAGTCAACACCTTGGTGGTCTCCTGGAAGGAGGCCGCGGAAATAAAGGACTCGGTGGTCAAGGAGGCCTTGGTAATCCCCAGTAATAAAGGATTGGCCTTGGCCGGTTGCTCATCTGGAGCGAGGGCCGCATTGGCCTCTTCAAATTTAATTTTAGTTATTGAATCACCTTGGATGAAGTTGGTATCTCCTGCATCTTCGATGGAAACTTTTTTAAGCATCTGACTGACGATAACTTCGATGTGTTTATCATCGATTTTAACCCCTTGAAGCCGGTAAACTTCTTGGATTTCATCAACGATATAAGAAGCTAGAGCTTTAACACCCATAACTCGTAGCAGATCGTGAGGATTTGAAGGCCCATCCATTATCGCCTCACCGGCCCTAATGTAGTCTCCTTCGTTAACAATGACATATCTTCCCTTAGGAATGGAGTAAGTCACTGGCTCACCTCCATCTTCAGGTTTAACGATAATTCGTCTTGATCCTCTAAGCTCTGGGCCAAACTCAATGGTTCCAGACACATCAGAGATCTGAGCAGCGTTACTTGGCTTTCTTGCTTCAAAAAGCTCCGCAACTCGTGGCAGACCACCGGTGATATCTTTTGTTTTAGTGGTTTCTCTTTGCACTTTAGAAAGGGCCTGGCCCACTTCAATTCTCTCACCATCTTGGACCACGATGTGGGACTGAGCTGGTAACCTGTAAACTGCATCCCGTTTGGTTCCAGGAACTTTTAATACCTTCCCTTCTTCATCACAGATGGCAATTCTTGCTTGAAGCGCAGTATCTTTAGTCTCGATAATCACTTTGTGAGTAAGACCGGTAACCGCATCGATTTGTTCTTTGATGGTATTTCCAACAATTAGGTCTTCATAACGAACAATGCCTCCGATATCAGAAAGGATTGGAATGGCAAACGGGTCCCATTCTAGAATTCTTTGACCCGGAGTAACCGTTCCACCCTCTTTAACAAAGATTCGGGCACCGTAGACACCAGGGTATCGCTCTTTAACAACGCCTTGAGCGTTTTTAACGTAGATTTCCCCAACCTTGTTCATAATAATGGTTGAGCCATCATGTAACTTGGCGATTTTTAAGCGGTGAAATTCAATCGTCCCGGCAGTTCTCACTTCGGTTTTATTGACCTGAGCACCGGCAGTGGCGGTACCACCAACATGGAAGGTTCTCATGGTTAGCTGGGTTCCCGGCTCCCCAATTGACTGGGCAGCGATAACTCCAACAGCTTCACCGATAGAAACCATTAATCCGCGGGCAAGATCTCGTCCAAAACAGTTGGCACAGAAACCATATTTCTCCTTACACACGAGAACTGATCTAACTTTGATCTGATCGATTTCATGCTCAATTAATTTCGCGTTATCTCCTTCTGTCAATAGATGGTTTCGTGGAAAAACCTCTTCTCCCTCATGATTTAAAATAGGTTGAGCGGTAACTCTTCCCATTACTCTTTCGGTGATATGTTCAACAATTTCTCCGGCATCAATTCTTGATTCAAGAATGATTCCATCAGTTGATCCACAATCTTCGTTTCTAATGATCCCGTCTTGGGCAACATCAACCAGTCTTCTGGTTAGATAACCAGAGTTAGCGGTTTTAAGTGCGGTATCGGCAAGACCTTTCCTCGCACCGTGGGTAGAGGCAAAGTATTGAAGAACATCCAGCCCCTCTCTAAAGTTTGAGGTAATTGGCGTTTCAATAATATCACCAGATGGTTTGGCCATTAGCCCCCTCATCCCGGCAAGCTGTCTCATCTGAGCAGTAGAACCCCTAGCACCAGAATCCGCCATCATAAAGAGAGAGTTAAATGAAGGTGCTTTAACTTCGTCACCGGCATCGTTGGTGAAAGTATCCTCAGAAAGACCGGTTAACATCACTTTAGTTATTCGCTCGTTGGTTTGCGTCCAAACGTCAACAATCTTGTGATACCTCTCACCGTTGGTGATTGATCCTTCATAGTATTCTTCAGTGATCTGATCCACTTCCGCGTAGGCCTCTTCCAAAATCTTTGGTTTTTCTTTTGGAATGGTCATATCGTTGATGTTAATGGAAATTCCCGCCCTGGTAGCATTTTCGTAACCAAGCCTCATTAAAGAGTCAGCGAGCAGAACAGTCTCTTTTTCTGATCCAACTCTATAAGCAAGATCAATAAGTTCACCGAGGGCCTTTTTGCCTAAAATTTTGTTGATATCAGAAAATTTCAAACATTCTGGAACCGCGTCGTAGACAAAGGTTCTCCCCACAGTTGTCTCAACCATTTCACCGTGAAGTCTAACCTTAATCGGTGCCTGCAGGTGGAGGTTACCAGTATGATATGCAAATTGCGCCTCTTCTTTAGAAGAGAAAACTTTGTCATATCCTCTGGCAAAAGGCCGTGGTCTGGTCATGTAGTAAAGACCTAAAACGATATCCTGAGATGGTACAATAATTGGCGTTCCATCTTTTGGTGATAAAATATTATTCGTGGACATACACAAAATTCTACATTCCACTTGTGCTTCAAGGGAAAGTGGTACGTGAACGGCCATCTGGTCACCATCAAAGTCGGCATTAAAAGCGGTACAAACTAGCGGGTGCAGTTGAATTGCTTTCCCTTCAATAAGAATTGGCTCAAAAGCTTGAATCCCCAAACGGTGAAGAGTCGGAGCACGGTTTAGCAGAACCGGGTGTTCTTTAACCACTTCCTCTAAGATATCCCAAACTTCCTGTTTTTGTTGGTCTACCATTTTCTTGGCCACTTTAATGGTGGTACAGTGACCTTTTTCAATCAGTTGGTTGTAGATAAAAGGCTTGAAAAGCTCGAGTGCCATAAGTTTTGGCAAACCACATTGGTGAAGTCGCAGATTAGGTCCTACAACGATAACTGAACGACCAGAGTAATCTACCCGTTTTCCCAGTAGGTTTTGTCTAAATCGTCCCTGCTTACCTTTAAGCATATCGGAAAGAGAGCGAAGCGGCCTTTTGTTAGCACCGGTAAATACTTTTCCCCGTCTTCCATTATCAAAAAGCGCATCTACTGCTTCTTGAAGCATTCGCTTTTCATTTCTAATGATAATTTCCGGCGCATTTAGTTCTTTAAGTCTTTTTAGACGGTTATTCCTGTTGATAACCCTTCGATAAAGATCGTTAAGATCAGAAGTTGCAAATCTTCCCGCTTCTAGGGGTACTAGAGGACGAAGATCTGGTGGCAAAACCGGGATTACTTCCATCATAAACCATTCTGGGCGATTATCAGATTTAAGCAAAGACTCAACAACTTTAAGTCTTTTGATGATTTTGGTTTTTGCCATTTCCGTTGTTACGGTTTTAAGCCCTCTTCTTAGTTCTTTGTTTTCAATATCAATATCAACTTTAGAGAGCATCTCTTTAATCGTGTTACCACCCATGCCCGCTTCGAACTTAATACCTTGCTCTTTAAGCTCATTGTATTGTTGTTCGGTAATGACTCTTCCTACTTCCAGGCCTTTTTCCGCATTTTCGGCATCGGACTCAGTTACTACGTAGGATTCATAATAAAGAACTTTTTCCAGTTCTTTTAAGGTTAGATTTAAGATCGCCCCAAGCCTTGAAGGAAGGGATCTTAAAAACCAGATGTGGGCCACGGGAGAGGCAAGCTCAATATGTCCACATCTCTCTCGTCTAACTTTTGAAAGTGTAACTTCAACACCACACTTTTCACAAACCACCCCTCGGTGCTTCATTCGTTTGTATTTTCCACAAATACATTCGTAATCTTTCACCGGGCCAAAAATCTTGGCACAAAATAGGCCATCTCTCTCTGGTTTGAACGTTCGATAGTTGATGGTTTCTGGCTTTCGAACCTCACCAAAAGACCACTCCCTGATAGTATCAGGAGAGGCCATTTTAATTGAAACAGCTTCAATGCTAATTGGATCTTTTGGTTTATCGAAAAAATTTAAAAGGTCTTTCATCTTAAGTTTCCCTTATATTTAAAAAAATATTAACTAAAAGTTTCTTCTTCGGTGCTTTCGTTCAACCTAATATCAAGACATAGAGACTGAAGCTCTCTGACTAAAACGTTAAATGATTCCGGCAGTCCTGGCTCTAGGATTTGCTCACCTTTAACAATGGACTCATACATTCGAGTTCTACCGATAACATCATCAGATTTTACCGTTAAGAATTCTTGCAGAGTATAGGCCGCTCCATAGGCCTCAAGCGCCCAAACTTCCATCTCCCCAAGTCTCTGTCCACCAAACTGGGCCTTACCACCAAGTGGCTGTTGGGTTACCAGAGAATATGGGCCGGTAGACCTAGCATGAAGTTTTTCATCAACCAGGTGATGCAGCTTCAGCATATACATGATCCCAACGGTTACTTCTTCTGAGAAGGCGTCTCCGGTTAGGCCATCAAATAGCGTGGTCTTCCCCGTAGGATCGTAATCGGCCAGTATAAGCATCTCTCTAATCTCTTTTTCTGCCGCTCCATCAAAAACTTTAGTGGAGAAACGGATACCGGATTCAAGTTGCTTGGCAACCTCTGTTACTTGTTTGTCAGTTGCTTTTTTAAGCCATCCTTTTACTTCATCATTTTTATAAATAGCATAAATGAAATCTTTTATTTCACTCATCTTGGCCTGCTCTTCCATCATCACGGTAAGTTTTTCACCAAGACCTCTACCGGCCCACCCGAGGTGAAGCTCAAGGAGCTGTCCGATGTTCATCCGAGAAGGAACCCCAAGAGGGTTTAAAACGATATCAACGGGAGCACCATCGGCAAGATATGGCATATCTTCTTTTGGTAGGACATTGGAGATAACCCCTTTGTTCCCGTGTCTTCCGGCCATTTTATCACCAGGTTGTAGCTTTCTCTTAATCGCGACGTAGACTATAACCTTTTTAATAACTCCCGGAGGAAGCTCATCTCCACGATGAAGCTTGGCCACCTCTTCGTTGGAGTTGGTTCTAACTCTATTGATTCGGTTTCTTACTTCAGCGAAATATTCACTTAGATCTTCTTCCAGTTTTGGCTCAAGAGGAAGATATCCGATTAGCTCAAATGGAATTGAGGTTAAAATCTCGGCAGTAATCTCTTCGCCCTTTTTAAGCAGCTCAGTAGTTCCATCTTCAGAGATAAGTACATCAGTAATCTTTTTCCCTTTAAGCATTTCAGCGATTTTTGTGATCGCCGAGGCCTGGATTGCTTTAATCTCAATTCTTTCATCACGTCTAATTAAAATAGTTTCGTGCTCGATAATCTCTTTAGATCTTGAATCCAGTTCAACTCCCTCGCGGGTGTAAACTTTAGCATCGACCACCGTTCCTCTAACAGATGAAGGAACGCGAAGAGAAGTATCTTTAACATCTCCTGCCTTATCACCAAAGATCGCTTTGAGAAGTTTTTCTTCTGGTGAAAGCTGGGTCTCTCCCTTGGGAGTAATTTTTCCGGTTAGAATATCACCTGATTTAACAATGGTTCCTACGCGAATGATTCCGGCCTCATCTAAATGGGCCAAGGCCTCTTCCGAAACATTTGGAATATCTCTGGTGATCTCTTCTTTACCGAGTTTGGTATCTCTAGTTTCAGTTTCAAAAGACTCAATGTGAACAGATGTAAAAATATCTCTTGAAAGCAGGGACTCATTAATAAGGATAGAATCCTCATAGTTGTATCCACCCCAAGGCATGAAGGCCACGAGTACGTTTTGTCCAAGTGCCAAGTCCCCATATTGAGTGGCCGGCCCATCGGCAATAACCATGCCAGGATGAACTCTATCCCCTTCTTTAACTAGGGACTTTTGATTGTTACAGGTATTTTGGTTGGTCCTTTGATATTTAATCAGCTTGTAAATATCAACGCCGGTTTCTCCTGCGCCAAATTTATCTCTTTGAATAACAATTCTATTGGAGTCTACAAAAATAACGACTCCATTATCTTTGGCAAAAAGAATTGCACCAGAATCTCTGGCAATAAGCGCTTCCATGCCGGTTCCAACAATAGGAGCATCGGTTCTAACGAGAGGCACCGCTTGCCTCATCATATTAGATCCCATCAGCGCCCGGTTGGCATCATCATGCTCTAGAAAGGGAATAAGTGATGTGGCAACGGAGATCATCTGAGTGGGCGAAACGTCCATTAGTTCAACATCGTCGGCCTTAACCAGGGTAAATTCCCCCGCTGCTCTAGCAGCAATGTGATCCCCAGCAATCTTACCTTTAACAAGATATTTATGATGGAACTGGGCAATGGTTTTTCCCTCTTCCTCAAAGGCAGAAAAATATCTAATTTTGGAAGCTACTCTTGCTTTAACGGTCTGATAAGGGGTTTCAATAAATCCGTATTCAGAAACTCTGGCATAAGTTGCAAGAGATGTGATCAGACCGATGTTTGGCCCTTCCGGAGTTTCAACCGGACACATTCTTCCGTAGTGAGTTGAGTGAACATCCCGAACCTCAAATCCCGCTCGCTCTCTGGTTAGGCCACCAGGTCCTAGCGCCGAAAGTCTTCTCTTGTGAGTAACTTCTGAGAGAGGGTTGGTTTGATCCATAAACTGAGACAACTGACTTGAGCCAAAAAATTCCTTAACCGCAGCGGCCACAGGTTTTTGGTTAACCAGATCATAAGGCATCATGGTTTCAATTTCTTGAATCGCCATTCTCTCCTTAACTGATCTCTCCATACGAACCAGACCAACACGGAATTGGTTTTCAAGCAGCTCACCAACAGCTCGAACTCTTCTGTTACCAAGGTGATCGATATCATCCACTTTACCCTTACCATTGTTGAGTTCAACCAGGTAGGTAACAGTAGTTAAAATATCTTCTTTGGTTAAGACCGTATTCTCAACTGGAATGTTCTTACCAAACTTATAATTAATTTTCATCCTTCCGACTTTGGAAAGATCATATTTTTCAGGATTAAAAAAGAGGTTATTAAAAAGCATTTCTGCCGCTTCAACCGCTGGAGGTTCTCCTGGTCTTAGCCTTTCAAAGACTTTAACCAGCGCTTCTTCTCTACCCTCGGTTTTATCCAGCAAAAGAGTGTTTCTGATTTGATCCCCGAAGTTAATCATATCAATATAAAGACACTTAACTTTTTTGATCCCCGCAGCGATCAGCTCTTGAATCTTTGCTTCTGATAAGGCCTCGTTAACCAGACAAATAACTTCCCCGGTTTTATCATTAAAGATATCTTCGGTAACGACTTTACCAACCACTTCCTCTAGTTCAAGAGGGAGATCTTTAATCCCGGCATCCTTTAATTTCTGGACCGAAATTTTGGTAAGCTTCTTGCCTTTTTTAATGATCGTCTTGCCTGATTTTGGATCAAGGATATCATGTGGTGTACGGGTACCGATTAGTAGATTAAAATCCAAAGCTCTTTTGAATTTGCCTTTCTTATCAAAGATAATCTCTTCTTTTTCGTAAAATTTATCTAAAATCTCAGTGGTACTAAGCCCTAAGGCCTTTAAAATAACCGTTGCATGAAGTTTTCTTTTTCTATCAATTCTAGCGAAAAGAATATTTTTATGGTCAAACTCAAAATCAAGCCAAGAACCTCGATGAGGAATAATTCTAGAAGAATATAAAAGTTTTCCACTAGAGTGTTTCTTTCCACTGTCGTGCTCAAAGATGATCCCTGGAGATCTGTGCAGCTGGGAAACAATAACCCTTTCCGTTCCGTTGTAGACGAAACTTCCAGTAGGGGCCATCAATGGAATATTTCCAAGATAGACCTCTTGTTCCTTAATGGAAGAAACATTTCTTTGTTCGTTTCCATCTTTATCTACAGTCACATCATAAGAAACGAGTCTTACGATAACTTTAAGGGGTGATTCAAAGGAGAGACCCCTTTGCCTACACTCTTTAACTGTATATTTAGGTTCTTCTAAAGAGTAGCTCACATATTCAAGAGAGACTGTTTTGTTGAAGTCTTGAATTGGAAATACCGATTTAAAAACTGCATGAAGCCCTTTATCCACTCTTTTTGCTGGAGGAACATTTTTTTGTAAAAAACCCTCATACGATCTGATCTGTAGATTCATAAGAGGTGGGGCCTCTAAAACAACAGGGGTTTGAGCAAAATTCTTTCGATACCATTGGTTTGATGAGAAAACCTTCGCCATTTTAGTCTCCTATAAGACTTAATGTTTAAAACGCAAAGAAGTATGAAGACAAAGCACTCTGTCCTCATACTCTTCTTTTACTATTATTTGAGAGTACGGTCCTCTATTTAATTTCAACCTTGGCGCCTGCAGCTTCAAGTTTCTTCTTAATTTCTTCCGCTTCTGCCTTTTCAATACCTTCTTTAACCGGTTTTGGAGCACTCTCAACCAAAGTTTTGGCCTCTTTAAGTCCAAGACCTGTGATCGCTCTAACTTCTTTAATTACGTTAATTTTCTTGGCACCAAACTCAGCGAGAACTACGCTGAATTCTGTTTGCTCTTCAACAGCACCACCAGCAGCACCACCAGCTACCGCAACAGGGGCAGCAGATACGCCAAATTTTTCCTCTAGCTCTTTAACTAGTCCCGCTAGGTCCAGAACTGACATTGATGAGATGTGTTCTATTAGTTGTTCGTTAGTCATTTTAATCTCCTATAAATTCTAAAATAAAATATTTGTTAGTCTTCTTTTTTCTCTTTTGCTGGTGCCTCTTCTGCAGGCTTTTCCTCAGCGGGTGCTGCTTCTTCTCCAGATCCCTTTTGCTCATTAATAGCATGTAGGACTCTAGCAAAAGCAGAAACTGGTGCCATAAAAGTGGCGAGTAAGGTTCCAAGCATCTCATCTCTTGATGGTAGACTTGCAAGTTCCAATACTTCAGCTTTAGTTAGTTCCCTGTCTCCAAGAAAACCGGCCCTAAGCTCAATCAGTTCTAATTCTTTCCCAGCGTCTTTGAGAACTTTGGCAACTCCAGCGGAATCTTCAAATGCAAAGGCCACAGCATTGGTACCTTTAAGGCCTGAAAGCATGCTTTCAACCTTAGTTCCCTTGGCCGCTAAACCAAAAAGGGTGTTTCTAGTAACAATGATTTTTCCACCTTTTTCTCTAATTTCTTTACGGACTTTAACTGCATCGTTAGATGAGACTCCGATAAGATTAGTTAAAAAGATGGCCCTTGCCTTGTCGATATCGCTTTTAAGACCCTCAATAATTGTGTCTTTTTGCGCTCTTTGTAACATAGGCTTTCCTCCATTAATTTATATTCGGAGGGGGATTTCCGGCAGGATTTACTTAGTTACCGACCTTCATCAACCCCAACAAAATACGGGTATTTATACTGCGCCAGCTGCCTCGTAGGTATCAATTCTAATTCCCGGCCCCATAGTGGTACTTACTTTAATTGATTTAAGATAAGTTCCCTTGGCACTGGCAGGCTTGGACCTCATTATGGCCGTTAAAATGGCCATGAAATTTTCTTTTAGTTGTTCCGGCGAAAAAGATTTTTTGCCAATCATCACATGAACGATTCCTGTTTTTTCTGTTTTGTATTCTATCTTCCCGGCCTTTTGCTCTTTTACAGCTTTGGCCACGTCTGGAGTAACAGTTCCCAGTTTTGGGTTAGGCATAAGTCCTCTTGGACCTAGCACTCTACCGATTCTTCCAAGTTTTCCCATCATATCAGGAGAGGCGATCACTCGATCAAAGTCCAGCCATCCACCTTGAATCTTTTGCACTAGTTCATCAGAACCAGCAAAATCAGCTCCCGCGGCCTCGGCCTCGGCAATTTTATCACCTGAGGTGATAACACAAACTCGAATATCTTTCCCCGTCCCTGCTGGAAGAGCAAGAGCTCCTCTTAGCATTTGATCTGCATGTCTTGGATCAACACCTAGTCTGAAGGCCACATCAACGGACTCGTCAAAGTTGGCGAAGGCCACATCTTTAGCAAGCGATAAGGCATCATCAATGGTGTAACTCTTTTTAACGTCGACCTTGGATAAAGCCTCAAGATACTTTTTACTATGTTTTTTCAATTTAATCCTCCCGGTGCAAGCGGTCTCATGACCTCCCGATTAGTTAATTAATAATCTAATTTAAGACCCATGGATCTAACTGATCCTTCAATGGTCCTTATTCCGGCCTCTACAGAACCTGCTGTTAAATCAACCTTCTTATCGGCAACAATTTCTTCGACAATATTTTTGGGAACAGTCCCACCTACTTCATGCCCTGGTTTACTAGAACCTTTTTTAAGCTTTAGCTTTGTCTTTAAAAGGTAAGAGGCCGGAGGTGTCTTACAAACAAAAGAAAAGGACCTATCAGTATATACTGTAATGATAGTAGGTAGCTTCACTCCCATTTGCTTATTAGTTTTTGCATTAAAGGCCTTGCAAAATTCCATGATATTAACACCCTTTTGTCCCAGTGCTGGTCCAATTGGGGGCGAAGGATTGGCCTTTCCACCTTCGATTTGTAGTTTTATGAATCCTGTAACTTTCTTGGCCATTATCTACTCCAAATTTATGACATTTTTTCTACTTGAGAAAATTCTAATTCAACCGGTGTAGGTCTTCCGAAGATGGAGACACTAACTTTAAGTTTTCCTTTATCACTAACTGCTTCAACGGTTCCGACAAAAGAGGTAAATGGCCCTTCAATAACCTTAACCGTTTCACCTTCTGTAAAATCCACAGAAGTTTTGACTCTTTTCAGCCTGCCCTCGGCCTGATTGGTCATGTAAGCTGCTTCGTCATCACTGATGGGGGCAGGTTTATCAGAGGTTCCACCAATAAAACCTGTGATTTTATCGGTATCTTTAACCAGGTGCCAGCTTTTATCATTCATCACCATTTTTATCAAAATGTAGCCAGGGAAGAACTTTTTCTTAAGTCTTCTCTTTTTACCACCCACATTGGTGGTTACTTCTTCTTCTGGAGTAAGGATATCAGCAAAAAACTCGGTGAGTTTAAGATTGACCACTCTCTCTTTCAAGGCCTTAACGACCTTGTTTTCTTGTCCGGTCATAGTCTTTGCAATATACCATTTGAATTCAGGTGTATCACCTTTGGCAAAGCCATACTTTTCCTCAACGCTGCTGGTATTTGTCTCCTCTTCTGAAGGAGTTTCAACGTCTTCTAAAACTTCTGAATTTTTTGAGTCTTCACTCATGAACTTACTTCCCTAATAAATTAAATTTAAGACTCTCTGAACTAGATAATCCACTAATACAAAAATTCCTGAAACTATGGATACTCCAATAATGATCCCAATGGTTGCCTTAACAACCGAATCCTTATCCGGCCAAATTACCTTAATTAATTCTCCATAGACGTCATTAAGGTAAGTGGTCGCCTTTTTGCTTTTATAAATAGCAACAAAGGTAAGTATCCCGGCGGCAACTCCGATACCTTGGCTCATGGCCAGGAAGCTCCCAACCTTTGCTTCAAGATCAAACCACTCTCCCATGGTTTCCACGAAACGAATCGAAATAAAGCCGGCCAAAACCGCGACCATTGCAACAAGTGCATTGATCCATTTTTTACTATCTTCACTTTTTAAAATGGACATATAACCCTTTAATACCTGTAGATAGGCCAAAAAGCTGGCATTTTAGTTTAAAATTAATCCAAAGTTATGTTTATATGCAAAACTTTGCCCAGTTTGTCTATATAATAGATAATAATTCCCAACATTCTGTGTAAATATTCCCCTACACGACGCATCACAAAGAGTGGCGGGCGCAGAGGGACTCGAACCCCCAACCTACTGATTTGGAATCAGCCGCTCTACCAATTAGAGCTATACACCCCAAAGCTCTCGGAAAAAAAAGGCCGATCCTGAGATCGGCCCTGTATCCAATTAGAAATCTATTTAATTATAAAATCTCTGAAACTGTACCAGCTCCAATGGTTCTCCCACCTTCACGGATGGCAAACCTTAGTCCTTTTTCCATGGCGATTGGGTGAATAAGCTCAACAGCAAAATCTGTGTTATCACCAGGCATGATCATTTCCTGACCTTCCTTCAAAGTGATGCTTCCAGTGATATCAGTAGTTCTAAAATAGAACTGAGGTCGATAACCCTTAAAGATTGGAGTGTGTCTTCCACCTTCCTCTTTGGTTAGGATATAAACTTCACAGTTAAATTTAGCGTGAGTTGTTACAGAACCTGGCTTACAAAGAACCTGTCCTCTTTCAACGTCTTCTCTTTTTAGTCCTCGAAGAAGAATACCACAGTTATCTCCAGCTTCCCCTCTATCAAGAAGTTTTCTAAACATCTCAACACCAGTTACGGTAGATTTTTGGGAATCTCTAATACCTAGGATCTCAATTTCGTCACCAACAGTGACAATACCTCTTTCAATTCTTCCGGTAACAACGGTTCCCCTACCTGAGATTGAGAAAACATCCTCAACTGGCATTAGGAAATCCTTTTCGATATCTCTTTTAGGAGTTGGGATATACTCATCAACTGCTTTCATAAGTTCTAGGATTTTATCTTTTCCAATAGCATCGTCTCTTCCTTCAATGGCAGCAAGAGCAGATCCGGCAATAATAGGAATTTCATCTCCAGGAAATTGATACTCAGATAATAGTTCTCTAATTTCCATTTCAACCAGCTCAAGTAGTTCTTCATCATCTACTTGGTCTACTTTGTTCATGAAAACAACAAGAGATGGAACACCAACTTGTCTTGCTAGCAGGATATGCTCTCTAGTTTGTGGCATTGGCCCATCAGCAGCAGAACAAACAAGAATAGCACCGTCCATTTGAGCAGCACCAGTAATCATATTTTTAACGTAGTCGGCGTGACCTGGACAATCAACGTGAGCATAATGTCTATTAGCTGTTTCATATTCAATGTGAGAAGTATTGATAGTAATCCCTCTGGCCTTTTCCTCAGGGGCAGAATCGATTTCATCAAATTTCTTAACCTCCATACCACTGGCCTCCGCAAGAACCATTGAAATAGCTGCTGTTAGGGTCGTTTTTCCGTGGTCAACGTGCCCAATAGTCCCAATATTGACGTGGGGTTTGCTTCGATCAAATTTTTCTTTTGACATAACTTAAGTCTCCTTCAAATAATTATATTTCTCTATACTTAGATTTTTTTAAGTTTAGCTATCCTCTATAATACAACTCGGTGAAATTAGTCAACATTATGACCCTCAAAAAGTTGAGTGACAAGTATATAAGGAAATGGAGCACACGATGAGATTTGAACTCATGACCTCTCCCTTACCAAGGGAGTGCTCTACCCCTGAGCCACGCGTGCCAAATTATCCCTAATTATTAAAAAGAAATGGAGCGTGCGACAGGGATCGAACCTGCGACATCAACCTTGGAAGGGTTGCACTCTACCAACTGAGTTACGCACGCTTAGTGGTGGCGAGAGATGGATTCGAACCATCGAAGGTATACACCGACAGATTTACAGTCTGTTGCCTTTGACCACTCGGCAACCTCGCCACAATAACCTTAAAAACTGGAGCTGGCTATAGGAGTCGAACCTACGACCGCCGGTTTACAAAACCGGTGCTCTACCAACTGAGCTAAGCCAGCTTATGTTTCAGGTTAACTAGTTAGGATTTATAGTCACGTAGGTCTTTTAAGGCAAGAAATTTTTTACCCTGGGCCAAAAAATTTATCCATCGCCAATGCTGCTGCGACAGAAACATTTAGAGATTTGATTGGCCCCCCAGATTTAAGTGCTACGGTGTGATCGAGAATTCTTGTCACGGCGCTAGATATGCCCTTATCCTCGGCCCCGAGAACCAGGCAGGTGTGACCTGCTTGAGGTTTTAAATCCAGAGAGGAATGTTCAGAAAAACCAATACAAGTAACCCCTAACTCCTTTAATTTAGTGAGGGTTCTAGGAAGCGCACTACATTTAACGATGGGAATATATTCTAGCGCCCCGGAAGCATTGCGAGAAAAACTAGGGCCTACGCCGAAGGATCCCTTAAAGCTTACCAGTAAATAATCAACGCCAAAAAATGCTGCCGTTCTTAAAATAGCGGCAGCATTTTGCACGTCGGTAACCTGATCTAGGCAGATGATCTTTCGATCCTTTTTGGTTTCGATCTCATTATATAAAAAGGCCACCCCAAGTTCTTCCAGTTGATTTGCCACTAAAAACACATTTGCAGGGATTCGTTGATATTTGAAATCTAGTTGCTGGCAAAGGTTCTTGGCCTTTTCCTGCACATCGTGGGGACGTAAGCTCTTTATCTCAATTCCTTGAGGAATCTTGCCGAGTGCTTTTATCCCTTCTTTGGTCCCATATAGAGTGGCGGGGAATCGTTTTGGGTTTTTTAGTGCCTCAATAATACTGTGAGTGCCAATGATTAGGTCTTGATCCATCTTAAGCGAGTTCCTTTAAAAGATCTCTCAAGGTAGGGATCAAATCTTCTTTAGACACTTTTCTTTTTTCACCAGTCTTTCTAACCGTGATCTCTATTAGGCCGTCGGCCTTATAGTCTCGCTCGCCTAGTACGACTCTTATAGGTAGTCCTAAAAGGTCAGCGTCTTTAAATTTAAAGCCTGGGCCTAACTTTGGCCGATCATCATAGAGAACTTCAAATTCTTTATTCATCTCTTCATAGACCTCATCACAAAGCTCTTTTATCTCTCCTGATTTGGCGATGGAGGTAAAGTGGATGTGAAAAGGTGCGATCGCTAGAGGCCAGATGATGCCATTTTCATCGTGGTGTTGTTCAATCGCCGCGGCAACAATTCTTGTTACCCCAATTCCATAGCAACCCATTAAAGGGTAAATGGTTTTACCATTTCTATCTAAGACCTTGGCATCGAGGGCCTTGGTATATTTATCTCCTAACTGGAAGATGTGTCCCACTTCAATTCCGCTTATAAGAGTCGCCTCGCCTTCTTTATCGCCAATTTTGCAAATATCTCCGGCGCGGGAAAGTCTAAGGTCAGTGACTTCTAACTCTCCCTTAAGATCGCGATTTGGTACAAAGTTCATGTAATGAAAGTCTGCTTTATTGGCCCCTGTGGTAAAGGAACCATCTAGAGGAATAGCAGCATCAAAAATAACCCGCATCTCTTTTCCCAGATTATAAGGGCCTAACTGGCCTTTAACCAGTCCCTCTCTCATCATTTCATTTTCCGTGAGGGGTTTAATATGCTCGTGTCCCACATGATTTTTAAGTTTGATCTCATTGAGTTCATCGTCGCCTAAAAGCAGGACTAAAAAGACTTCTTCTTTATCTTCACTGATCCCTGAATAGGCGAGAGATTTAAGACTTTGATGCTCTTTAATTTTCAAGAAGTTTGAGACCTCTTCAATAGTGGCCATATTAGGTGTTTCCACCAGCTCAATCTCTTTCCCAGAATTATCAAAATCAAGCGGTTTTCTAAAAGTAACCGCCTTTTCAATATTTGCAGCATAGTCACAATCTTCACAGACGATAACTTTGTCTTCACCCGATTTGGCCAACACTTGAAACTCATGGGTTTTATTTTGCCCATCTCCCATGGCACCGGCATCTGCTTCGACCACGATAAAGTTAAGTCCCATGCGATCAAAGATATTTGAATAAGCACGGTAAAAATCAGCGTAGACTAGATCCAGTGATTCCCAGTTTTCATGAAAGCTATAAGCATCTTTCATGATAAACTCTCGTGCCCTCATGATGCCAAACCTAGGACGAATTTCATCTCTAAATTTTATATTGATTTGATAAAGGGAAACAGGAAGTTGCTTATAAGATTTAATCGTTTTTCTGAAAATATCGGTTATCGCTTCTTCATTGGTGGGACTCAGACAAATATCTCTGCCGGCGCGATCTTTGGCCCTAACCATTTGCCCTCCCATAGAATCCCATCTGCCGGATTCTTGCCAGAGCTCTCCCGGGGTCACAAAGCTCATTAAAACTTCCATCGCCCCAATTTTATTCATCTCTTCACGAATAATCTTTTCCACTTTTTGAACTGCTCTGAGTCCAAAAGGTAAAAAGTTATAAAGTCCGGCCTGGGACTTGTGAATTAGTCCGGCCCTAATCATTAATTGGTGGGAGGCAATGGTGGCATCATTTGGATGTTCTTTATAGGTTTGCCAAAAACCACTGGATAGCTTCATGAGTTAATTCCTAATAAACTGATTGTCCTAGGAGCATAGGCAGGGCGTATGGTTTTAAATACTTTTCTTCCAAGTGAGTTGCCGGTACTAGCTCATAGGCATCTTTATCATTTAGAAGTGCACGACAAAGTAGATTATGCAGTTTATGCCCTGACTTATAGGTAGTGATTTTTCCCGCTATTTCGTGCCCAAGTAGGGCCATATCTCCGATGGTATCTAAAATCTTGTGGCGAACAAATTCGTCTTCAAATCTTAGTCCATCTGGATTAACTACTTTAAAATCATCTAAAACAATGGCGTTATCCAAAGAGCCACCTTTTATAAGTCCTTTTCTCTTCAAATAATCGACATCTCGAAGCATGCCAAAAGTTCTGGCGCGAGAGATCTCTTTAATAAAATTCTCACAGGAAAATTCAAAAACTCTTTTTTGGGTCTTAATCAGGGGGTGAGAAAAGACAATGGTGGTATCGATAACCAGGCCAGTACTAGGAGAGATGGTGGCCCATATATCTCCAACTTGAACTTTTACTTCTTTTTTAACAACTAGAACCGATTTGGGACTATTTTGTGAAACCACCCCGATTTCTTTTAGTAAAAATATAAATGAGGAGCTTGAACCATCCATTATAGGAATCTCAGGCCCATCAACTTCGATTAAAAGATTATTAATTCCCAGCCCATAAACGGCGGATAAAAGATGCTCTACGGTATGGATGCTAAAAGGGTCACTCCCAATAGTAGTATTATTTTCGGTTGCAGAAACGGTATCAGCGGTTGCATGCAGTAAGGGAGCATTGGCAATATCAGTTCTTTTAAACCTAATCCCAAAATTGTCATCTCCTGGTTTTAGGGTAAGCGCTATCTTTTTGCCGGTATGCAGCCCAAGTCCTGTGAAAGAGGACTCTTTTACTATGGTTCGCTGATTAATCATTTACTAACCTTTTTGATTAATTATAGCTATGCGCAACACCCTTGGCCATAAGGCCCAATATTTACACTCTGCTAGAAGTCGCGACTATAATACTAGTTTTCCCAACCAGCAAGGGCCAGCTCTTTGCATTATTGACCTTTCCCCAAAGCTAGAGAATCTATACAGTATAAGGAGATCCCATGAGCATCTGGTTTCAAACCCCCACCATAGAAGATTTAGAAGAGAGGGGGGAAAACACCCTCACCTCCCTGATTGGCATAAAAATCACCAAAATCGGCGATGATTTCCTGGAGGGAACCATGCCAGTAGACAAAAGAACCATCCAGCCCCTCGGTCTCCTGCACGGTGGTGCCTCTTGTGTCCTCGCTGAATCCCTGGGCTCAATCGCCGCCAATATAGTGCTAGATCACTCCAAAGAATACGCCGTTGGATTAGAAATTAATGCCAACCACATAAGATCGGCAAAATCTGGAGTTGTTACCGGAGTAGCAACTCCCATCCATATAGGTAGAAAAACTCAAATCTGGGATATAAAGATTAAAAATGAAGAGGGAAAGCTAACCTGTATCTCCAGATTAACTATGGCGGTAATTTCAAAGGAGGGAAAATAAATTCTCTCCCCTAATTTCATAACCATCTTTTAGATAGGGAAGCACTGTAGGATTAAGGGGGTATTTTCCCTTCATATATCTTGCCACATGATGAAAACCGAACTTATCAAATCTCCACCGCCAAAGGAATATATCGCGAAATCCCTTGGTCTTTGTGTCACTTATGATTATGGGGGTTTTTACTACACTAAACTGGTGAAATTTTTGGTAACGATTTCCCTTTTTTAAGTAGATAAAAAGAGAGCAACCACCTGAACCACAATATCCGGGATCACCATTTTTATAAACCAAAAGCTCATCCTCTCCATCACCGTCAAGATCAATAAATCCGTAACTATTGTTCCTGACAATCTTTAACTCTA
>SMWT01000126.1 GCA_004356615.1 Deltaproteobacteria bacterium
CGCCCAGGGAGATTTTCTCGATGTGAAAACGAGAAGTAAAAGAACTAAAGTTGGAAAATGTCACTAAATTAGGTGTGCCCTAATGTTTAAATTTGCAGGAAGGTCTTATGAAAATAATATTTCTTTTAATTTCAATGTTACTAATGTTTAACTCTTTTGCCCAAGATCGAAATAAAGCGCTTAAGCAAAGTGGTGTAGATGCCTTTAAAAGAGGTGGGAGATCAAACCTATCGCCAAGACTGCAAAAAGAGCTAAATAAAAAATATTTTGGTTTTGATAGAAATCTAGTCTTACCGGCCTTTGATGGGAATGAATTTTATTTTAATTATCTAACTAGATCTGGCGCCCCAACTCAGAAGTTTTTCACTGAAATAATTACCGATAAAATTTATAGAATTAGGCCACAGTACATTTCACCAGGGGTTATTCCTGTGGTCATGGTTTCAAACCCTACCTTGGCCGGTAGGGCCGATCCAGGATTTTCAGACTATATGGAAGTTGATGGTAATTGGTTCTACGCAGAAAGGGCCAGGGAAGAATTTAAAGCTACCTTTGGGCCTGCTTTATTTTTTGATCTCGATTATGGAAAACTGATCTTAAACCAAAGTATCGGTGGAGGATCGCAAGTTTTAGGCCCTGGGGGAAGACCACTTGATTACCGGCATGGAGATCGAAGAAACCTTGTGGCAGAAAGTGACCCCTCGTATAGGCCTATACTTAATATGAGACTGATTCCAGATACCAAAGGCCCTTATCGAATTAAAAAGTTTGTAAAAATTACTGCGGGAATCGGAGGCGCCGCCACAGTTAACTTTTCTGCCCTGGCCCAACTTGGTGCCTCGGTTGCCATTGTACCTACCGTTGGTGGTGGAATTGTTTCCGAAAGATTTGCCAGGAATCATTCTGAGGCCAAAGGTATGGGGCATCTTTCTATACCAAAAAAGGCAGAGGACTTTAGGACTTGGAAAATAGGGGACAAACTCACCTACGATGTCCATGGGGGAATCTCCTTAGGGGCAGGAGTGGGGTTTTACGGCCTATCTGTAGGCGCTCAATTTATGGCCAAGGGATTATGGCAGAAAGTATATGAAAAAGTCGGCAAGACAAAAGTTCGTGCTAGGTATAACAAAAATAAATTGATTAGTTTTGGTATGTTTGCGGCCGCTGGGCCTGTTAATTTAACCTTGGATAAATTTATTCAATGGGAAAACGGGATGACTTTTGTTTTTGATTTAAAAGGAAAAAAAGGCCGCCTGCTCCTTAAAGAATTTATGAAGGGGGACCTGGATAATGTTCAAAAAGCAGCAATGGATCATAATGATTTATCCGTTACAGCAGGTGTGAAGATTACCGGCAAAACCTCCGGCATCAAAGCAGATTTTGGTATTGGTATTCCATTTTTACCTGCATCGGCCAGATGGTCTAAGCAAAAAATGTTATCTGAATCTCAATCTCTTTATTTAAGTTCTAAAAGAAGAAGGGACGAAACTAGATATGGAAGATTAGTAGGATTTAAAGGCAAGTTCTTTCCTATTTTTGAAAACTCCCTTGATGGATTTTTTACCTATGTGATTCACTACCCCGGAGTGGTAGACTCCTTTATGGGAGTCGTAAGATCCGGGCAGTTTGCCTTTAATTATCAAGACTCCAGGACTTCACGAAAAGAGCTGGTCAAAATTTTAAACGGGCTCAAAATGAGAACCGGTTTAAACAATTTTTTCAATATTACAGTTCCCGAATCCCCGGCCAGGCTTGGTTCAGTAGAAGTGAAATTTGCCGTCAAGTTCAAATCTGCGGCCACTCAATTTTTAATCAATCAAAGAGGGCACGATCATTTTGAAGCTATCACCGCCAAGTTTATAGATTCATATTTTGAATATTATAAAGACTCAGATAGAAAAGAACGCCTTTGTCCCTTTTATAGATCCAGGTCAGGGTGTAAGAAAAACTTTTTGAAAAAATCCATGAAAGCGATTAAATCCATGAAAAAATCCCTGGAAATTATGGCCAAAAATAAATCCTATGTTAAAAGATCTAGAGAGAATTTTGCCAAGGCCTATTCTAAGTTTGCCGAAGATATGCTGGTTAATCCCTTTGTCTTCCAAGCGGTCTTAAACATGACTAAAGGTTATGGCGGAGATGTATTTTTATCCATAGAATCTGAAAAACTAAAAAAGTTTGAAGCAATTCTAAGATGGCAAAAAGCTAGATAAATCCCCTGGCAAAAGCTTCCCCCCCGGGGAGCTCTCTTTACAAAAATTCTTGCTCCTTCCGATAAACCTAAATATAGGAGCAAAAATTGAAACACGCTGAAAATAAAACGCTTAAGGCCGCGATTGACGAGATTGAACTGTTAGAGAGTATTCACAAGGGCTATGATATTGCCCGCGATTCCTGGAGAGTCCTGAGAATTCAATCGGAAATAGTAGATGGGTTTGAAAACCTTAAAAAGTTGACCAGTACAGTTTCCATGTTTGGCTCCGCCCGGGCCTTAGCAGATAGCCCTGATTATGAAAAATCATATGAGCTGGCCAAGCTTTTAAGTAATAATGGAATATCTGTAATCAGTGGTGGTGGGCCAGGCCTTATGGAGGCCTTTAATAAAGGGGCACAGGCGGGGAAAAAAGGCATCTCGGTAGGGCTTAATATTGAACTTCCTTTTGAGCAAGAGCCTAATAAATATCAAGATATTGAACTTGAATTTAGATATTTCTTTGTTAGAAAGCTTATGTTTGTAAGATATGCCGATGCCTATATTTTTTGTCCTGGTGGATATGGAACCTTGGATGAGCTCTTTGATGTTGTCACCCTTATTCAAACTAAAAAAATCCAGCACTCACCTGTCATCCTAGTAGGGAAGCAGTACTGGAAGGGAATGGTGGAGTGGATGGAAAAAATAATGCTTAAAAATAAATATATAGATAAAAGAGAATTATTGCATATGCATGTACTAGACGATCCCAAAGAAATTCTAGCGGTAATTAAAAAGGCATGGAAGAAATAAGCGTCGCAAAATCGGTGCAGACGTAATCTACTCCCATGGCCTTAAATTTATTCAGTGTTTCATGGTCATTGGCATTCCATGTGGTGACAAATAAATTTTTCTTGTGACAGGCCTTAACCAACTGCTCATCTAAATGAATAGTCGAAATAGAAATCCCATCCGCCTCACAAGCATTTATAATTTCCACCGGATTTATAGGAAGAGCATACATAAGACATTGGGCCTTAATGGATGGATCTATAGTTTTTGCCCTTTTGATAAAATGATGATTAAAAGATTTAAGAATGCAGCTTGGTGCAAAGTCTTTTGCTTTGATTAGTTCTATTACTTTTTGCTCACACCCCGAGGCCTTGAGTTCAATAAATAAAATTCCATTGTGGGCCTTAACTAAATCTATAACTTCGGCCAGGGTTGGAATCTCTTCTCCTTCACCGGCATCGAGGTTTTTTAAATCTTTGCAGTTTAATTCTAAAACTAAACCCTCTCCACCTGTCGTTCGATTGACTGAGGCGTCATGAATAACCATCAATTCACCATCGCTTGAGAGGTGGACGTCAATTTCCACCCCAGCAAGACCTTGTTCCAGGGCAAATTTAATTCCCATAAGGGTGTTTTCCGGAGATTCAGACCGTGCGCCTCGGTGGCCTATAAATTTAGTTTTCATATTCAAGATGAACCAAGGATGCGGCCTCTTTTGCCTTTTTTATAGACTCTTCAATATTCTCACCTCTGGCCAGCGCCACACCCATCCTTCTATTAGGTCTTGATGTTGGTTTTCTGAAAATTCTAATTTCAGTATCCGGAATGGCCAGGGCCTGGTCTATGCCCTTGTAGCAAATCTTTTTGGACTCACGATCGGCCAAGATAACCGCTGAAGCTGCGGCATTTGCAACATATTGAATCTTAGGAATAGGAAGTCCTAGAATGGCCCTCACATGAAGGTCAAATTCAGAGAGGTCTTGAGAGATTAAGGTAACCATTCCAGTATCATGAGGTCTCGGGGAGAGCTCAGAAAAAATAACTTCGTCATCTTTTATAAAAAACTCAACCCCAAAAACACCGGCCCCACCTAACCTATCAGTGACCTTTTTGGCCATCTCTTGCGCTTTTTTCAGGGCAGTAGGGGAGATGTCTGCTGGTAGCCACGATTCACGGTAATCACCATTCTCTTGCCTGTGGCCTATGGGTTTTACATAAAAAGTTTCAGCATTTCTTTGTTTTACAGTCAGAAGGGTTATTTCTGAATCGAACTGAATAAACTCTTCAATAATAACTTCCTGCTCGTTACCTCTCATTCCGGCAGCAGCGAAATCCCAAGCTATTTGGAAGTCTTCTATTTTGGTTAGGATCGATTGTCCCTTCCCAGAGGAAGACATGATAGGTTTTATTACACATGGAAGGCCAACTATCATTGCCTTTTCTTTTAATTCCTGTGCCGATTGTGCGTAGGCGTATTGGGCAGTTCGCAGGTTTAACTCTTTACTAGCTACTTCTCTAATGGCCACACGATTCATTGTTAGATAAGTGGCCTCAGCGGTTGGAATGACATTAATTCCCCGGTCCTCAAACTCTTTTAGCTTTTCTGTTCGAATGGCCTCAATTTCCGGAATAATATGGGTTGGTTCATGCTTTTTTACGACTTGATCGAGCTGGTCTGCATCAAGCATATTGATAACTTCAAAGGCATCGGCAAGTTGCATTGCAGGAGCTCCCTCATAGCTGTCTACTGCGATAATATAATATCCTAGTCTTTTTGCCGAAATGACTACTTCTCGGCCAAGCTCTCCGGCCCCTAAAATCATCAGTTTTTTTGCCACAAGTTACTCCCATAAAATATTTGATGGGTCATCTTGCGAAAATTCTTAGCGGATTGTCAACGGGCATCACCTAATAGGTGGATTGGGATTAAATCTTTTATAAATGCATCTGTTCTCCACCCTATAATAAAAAGGGGGGAATCTTCAAAAAGGGTTAGGAATTGGATAGCGCCTTGGTAACTTGGGCCTGTTATATCTTCAATGCTGGTAAAAAGATTTGTATCCAATTCTTGTATTTTAAGGATCTTATCAACCTCTAGGCCTAGATAAGTGCCCACCCTTGACCCCACCAAAATGATTTTGACTTCTTCATTACCCGCCTGGAAATTTTCTCCTAAGAGAGCTCCCCTATTCCAAATCAGAATTTGGTTTTCTCGGTACTTAACCATGGCCTTAAAATGGGGATCCTCAATGGCGTTTAAATCATCAAGGTTTACATGCAGGATTTCCTGAATAATATTTTCATTGATGGCAAAGTTGTCTTCTCCCAATTTAAAAATAATGAACCTTTCAATATTTGCTTCTTCCACTTCTTCGGGAATATCTTGTGGAATGGAAAGTTGAAATTCTGCCATCCAATCTTTTAGGAGAGTTAATTTTTGAGCATTTTTTTCTTTTAACTCTTGGCCGTCGGGATGTTTTTTTAAATCGCTTAGATAGGAGGAGATATCTAAAAAACCACCGCTGATGAATAATTTGGCCTCTTCCAGGGAGTCGGGATCCGTATAATGGAGTTTACCTAGAGTTTCATCAAATATTTGCAGGTCCCTATAAAGCTCTGCCAAGGAGGATTTAAAGGCCACTAAATTTAATTTATCGGATTCGACAAATAAAGAATCAAAAAGTTTTTCAATCTGGGGGTAAAAATCATAGGGGGCCGTTAGAAAATTACTTAGAAGTTGCCTGCAACTTTCAATGAGTGAATTAATCTTTTTTAAATTAGAACCCATATCAATCTCTCATTTCCAAATGAAAATCGGCCATTTTGTGCAGATCTAAAAGATTGCTGACCAGGCCATCACTTAAAACGGCACTTCCACTAATAAAGCTTTTTTCCAGCAGTTCTTCAAATTTTACGGGATTTAAAACAATTTGGGATTGAGTGAAAATATTATCAACCTTAAGCACCATGGGCCTTCCTCCATGGATGAAAATAATTCCAACCTCCCTTGATTTTCCAATTGGTGGTAGCGGGTCTTGGGAAAATAAAAGGTTAGGTTCAATTAAGGGGACTGGTCTTTCATTATAAATTATAAATTTCTTGGATGCCGGCACTCTTCCCATGGTGACTCCATTTAGGTTTATAATTTCAATTACCTCATTTATGGCGATCAAATATTTAACCCGGTTAATCTCCACAACCAAAGCATCTATAATTGTGGTATTAAGTGGGAGGATGATTAAGATTTCGAGGCCTTGGCCTGGATGATTTTTTATTTCAATACGTCCTCGAAGTTTTTCAACTATTCTTTTGCCTACATCAAGCCCCACACCACGTCCTGAAATTTCTGTAATTTCTTCTGAAGTGGAAAAACCTGATTTAAATAATAGGCCAAATATCTCACTGTCAGGTAAGCTGGAAATATTCATTTTAGGATCGAGAAGGCCATTTAAAATGGCCTTCTCGATAACTTTGTTTCTATCGATCCCCCGACCGTCATCGGTAATGGAGATGATAACCTCATTTCCCATTTTTTGTGCTTTAAGAGAAATGGTCCCCGTTTCCTTCTTGCCAAGTTTGATACGTTCACTGGGTGACTCAATTCCATGATCAAGGGAATTTCTGATTAAGTGGGGAAAAATATCCGATAGGGTATCAATCATCTCCCGGTCAATTAAGGTATCCTCGCCCTCGTAATGAAATTCAATATCTTTACCTATCTTTTTAGCGGTTTCTTGGGCCACTCGGTGAGACTTAATAAATAGCGATCTTATAGGAGTTAATCTTAACGAGAGAACACTCTCTTCAATTTTTCTTATAAGAATATCAAGATCACTAAGAGAGCCTTTTAAAAATGGATCACTTAAAATTTTTATTTCTGGATTTTCCAGCAATTGGTTTTTTAAAAGAACCAACTGGCCTGTTAAATTAAAGATTTCTTGGATTGAGGCGGCATCTACTCTGAGCGTTGTACTCGTATTGGCCTTATTTTTTTCTATTTCCATCTCTTTTTATTTTAATCAAAGATTGGCCAATAGTTAAATGCTCGGAGATTTTAGGCCGGATTCTCTGAAGGGATAAAAAAACAATCTAAGTTTAGTTCATTTTGGGTTTTATCCATTAGCGCTTTAATACCAAATTGCTCGGTGGCATTATGTCCGCCGGCAAACATGGCAATGCCGGCCTCCTGAGCATCATGCCAATCATGTTCGCTGATTTCTCCGGTTAAATATCCGTCAAGTCCTTGGCTTTTGGCACAAGACCACTGAGAATTTGCCCCTCCCGTAATTATTCCAAGGGTCGAGATCTTTTTAGTGCCAGGGGGTTTTGCCAGAATTACAGAATGATTTAACACATTTTCCAAAAGGTCTTTTAAAGCATCCACTTCAAGAGATTTGGCAAAGCTGCCCCAAACCCCAGTTGGCATTCCTTTGTAATCACCAAAAGAATTTAAGTTTAAGAGATCGATTTTTTCTGCCAAGGACTTGGCATTACCTACTTGCAAATTAGCATCCAAGGGAAGGTGGTAGCCAAAGAGGTTGATCTTATTTTGCACTAGGGAAATTACCCGGTGACCAAAAGGCCCAGTCAAGGTCTTTGGGCCATGGAATTTCCAAAAAAGTCCATGATGAACCACTAAAGCATCGGCCTTTTTTTCAATTGCCGAGGTGATTGATGCCAAAGTGGCCGATACGGCAAAGGCCACTGTTTGAATCTCTTCTTGACCGGTAATTTGCAGGCCATTTGGGCCATAATCTTCAAACTCTTGGGGAACTAATACCTTGGAAAAAAAATCTTCAAGTTCTTTTCTTTTTACGCTCATACATTTTTCCTTGAGAGTTCAGGAATTTTACGAATCAATCTTTCCACGGTTTTGTGAAGGGCCTGATGAGTCGGAACCAAGGTGAGGGCCATCTGTAGTTCCTTTAAGGCCTGATCGTATTTTTTAACTTTCATATAGACCCGGCCGGAATTGATATAGGGATATTCTCGATTTTGGTAGTTGATGGATCTTTTAGCTTTTTCAAACCACTTTAAACTCTTTTCAAAAGACCCTTCTTCCATGAGAAAAATGCCCAAATCATTATAGGGAGGCCCATAACTTGGATCTATTTCGATGGCCTTATGGCAAAGGGCCTTTGCATCATCAGTATTCCCAAGCAGTGACTGAACCCACGCCAAAAGGGTTAAGGCCTCGGGAGTTTCTTTAAGGTTAATGGCCTTAGAAAAAAAATCTTTTGCCTTCATAACCTGCTTGTAGATAATGGCCTCATTTCCCAGGTGAATAAATTCGGCATACTTCTTTTTTCTCTTTTCTTCTAGAGAGAGAATAAGGCAATGACCACTATTTCCAATATCGTCTACACCTAAGGAGAAAAATGGTATCCCCTCTTTCTCCTGACAAGTTAGGATATTTACTCGAGGAAGATCAATTTCGGTTGGCCCATATTCAAGACAAGCAAGATGGAGCTGATGAGCGTATCCATACAAAATATTTATAAACTCAGGACCCCACTCCAGTTTATGGACTCTCTTGAAAGGTAGCTTTAAAAAAAACTTAAAAAAATTAATGGCATTTTGGATATCATCAATGGAGCAGTTTTGAGACCCTTCCATGGTTATGAGGGAATTTTTACTTTCAAAAAGAATAAACAGATCTTGGCGGAATTTTTCTAAAATATTATTGCTGGTAAAATTATTAATTTTGGATAAGACTCTAAAAATTCTATCTAAATAGGAGGCAGCAGAACTGAGCTCCGAAAGCAGAATATTTTGTTGGTTCTCTCCCATCATTCCCTTGAATAAAAATTATATATCTATAAAAATATCAAGGATTGTAAGATTTAGAAAATAATATTTTCACCATTCACCAATATTAGGTGCGCTAATCCACGGTTCTTTTGGTGGGAGGGGTTGATCTTTTTGCAACAGTTCAATAGAAATTCCGTCAGGTGATTTTACAAAGGCCATCCAACCATCTCGTGGAGGGCGATTGATAACTACGCCTTTTGCGCTCAGGCCTTCACATACCTTATAAATATCATCAACTTCAAAGGCCAGATGGCCAAAAGACCTTCCTGTTGTGTAGGGTTTACTTTCATTCCAGTTATGAGTGAGTTCTATTTCCGGAGCGCCTTTTTCTGTTGCCAAAAAAATTAACGTAAAACGTCCCTTTTCATGTTCATGGCGTCTAGTTTCAATTAGTCCTAGTTTATTAATAAAGAAATCAAGCGTCTTATCAAGGTCTAAAACGCGAATCATAGAATGCAAGTACTTCATTTAGCGGAGAATATCATCCGTCGAATTCATTAGTCTATCTTTAGAGACGTTTTCATATCGATTAGAAATCATTTTAAAGAGGCCTTCCGCCGTTTTTGGCGCAATATCTTTAGTTGATGCTGGGGCCCTTCCAAAACCCATGGAGTCATCTCCACCGGCGATTTGATCAAGGCTACCACTTTTACCTCTTCGGAGGTCAGCTCGAAAACCAGGCCCAGAATAGGATCTTGCTCCTGAGCCACCTTCAAGAGCGACACCTTCCGCTGCAGATTCTTCTTCACCACCTTCTTCACCACTACCTTCACTACCTTCAGCGGCCATAGCAAGTTCTGCAGAAGTATCGCTACCTCCACCGAGAGCATCTGATTTACGAGTGGATTTTACTTTAGTTGCAGCTTGTGCCTCACTACCAAATTCTCCACCACCCTCATCAAATACATCTGAGGCAATACCTTCAGAGGCTCCAAATTCAGCAGCAATTTCTCGAATCGCTGCATTTCTCGCAGCATCAGTTTTTAATCTAGCCGTTTTAGCTCCGGCAGGAGGAGTCATATTTACTGCTGCAGAATAAAAACCATTAGACCTATTTCCAAAATCCTTGCAAATTTGCTCTTCCGGAGCAATTTGGCAAATAGAAGCGATTAAGTCTTCTTCTGTTTGAGAAAGTTTGTCTAAATTAGGATCTGGTACTGGAAGTCCATCAATTAAGGATTGAATTTTGGCCGATTGTCGTCTCAGCATCATCCCTTTCATTAAATTAGTGGCGGACTCAAGTCCTGTCTGCACCATTTGCATCTTAAGATTACTACGACTGGTAGTATTTAAAATCAACTGAGTTCCACTACTAATGGTATTCACACAGGCATCCGAGCTCTGACCCATCATCATGGCCATCATCTCTCCACCACCGGCCATTCCACCGGCCATGCCCATTCCACCGCCCATCATATCCATGCCGCCGCCATAGCCGCCGCCCATGTCATCACCATAGCCGCCGCCCATGCCACCGCCCATACCCATACCCATACCTCCACCTTGTGGAGCTTGAGGCCTAGACTGCTGATCCATTTGAGCATTTTGCATGAATACTTGGTCGCAACTAGCATACATTTTTTGATCCATCATTCCTTCAGTATCACCTTCTTGGCCGCCCATGCCCATGCCACCGCCGCCAAAGCCACCGCCGCCCAAGCCACCGCCGCCAAAGCCACCGCCGCCAAAGCCGCCGTCAAAGCCACCGCCACCGAAGCCGCCACCGCCCATCATATCCATGCCGCCCATGCCGCCCCCCATTCCAGGCATAGGACAAGAGGCAGTGATTTCTTCTTCCTTATCAAAAGATTCCATAAGGTTATTAATTTCCACTTTTTTGGCATAACCATCGAAGGCCTGAACATAACTTTTAAACCAAGCTAAATATTTCTCCAAGGACTCTTGTTGAGGATCTTTAGGAATTTTTGGCTGACACTCTTTTGCAAGCTGTGGCCTTGTGGGCCAGTTACTATAACGATGTTGAAAGATGGCGTATTGAGCGCCTAGAAAAAAAGTATTTTGAAAGGCAATGGCCGCTTGGTCATCTATCCCGGCCTTTTGCATTTTAAGAGGGAGCATGGGATCAGGCGCTTCAGAGGCCATATCAAGCATAAGGTTTTCCTGTCTTTCCGTGGCATCCATTTTGTATTTTATGCCTTGGGCAGTCTCCATAAGTTTTTTTGCTATAAAAAAACCATCCCAAAACTTAACTAGTTTTCTACAGGCAGGATAATCTTGAGTTTCCGCCCCTCTACTGACACAGGAAATTTTTCTATCCATGGTATTTTTAGGAACGATGGTCATGGTATCTTCTGATGAGGTGTAATCGACATATGAGGTGAGAGGTACCATGGCAGTACATTTTTTAAGTATTCTAAGCTTCCCTTTACCTCTAGCTATGCCTTTTCGCACCCAACGTTTAACCGCTAATAATTTACTTCTTCCATCCTTCTTAGGATCTCCAGATTCATACTTTTCAACCGGGGGAGGGCCGCCTTCGCCACCGTAGCCACCGCCGCCAAAGCCGCCACCACCGTAGCCACCGTCACCACCGAAGCCACCGAAGCCACCACCGTGATCATCGTCGCCAAAACCACCACCTGGGTCGCCTTGACCGCCATCAATTCTTCCACCAGGTTGGCCATCAGGGCCTGGTTTTTTTCCAGTATAGGAGAGCGCGCGAACTTCTTTTTCGGTTAAACGAAAGTTTTCAAAGGTTTGTTCAATGGATTTTGCAAGTGACCACCATGATTCTTTCCACATATCTTCTGTCGGTTTCTCAGCATATTTGGCGACAATTTGATCCCATTCAGCATGGGTTTGTTGCTGACAGAGTACAAACATGGAAGTTCCAAGGTACTTAACCGCCGCGGTTCCCTCAAAGGACTTATCTGTATCACTGGCAAATGGAATATCTGGTACTGCTGGAAGTAATCCACTGCTTCCTGCTTTAAATTTTGCAACCGCATCCATCTGACCTTTCTTTTGGATGACTTTTCCGGCCAAACTTTTATCTTCAGGTTTTCCTTTTTGGGTAGGCTCTTCTGTTCCAGCACTGGTTTTTTCTTTCGGTTCATCAAG
>SMWT01000127.1 GCA_004356615.1 Deltaproteobacteria bacterium
AGTTTAAATCCTGTTGCCCAGATTTTGGCAACGCAGCTTTTTGGCGGAGATAACGATGGTGAGAGTAGCTCGCTACCTAATCGCACCAGTGTACGGGTTGGCGCCTCTCTAGTCTTTGGCGATTTAAGTCTTGATGGTTTAATGGGCTCTAATGGGAGTTTGATTGACTCTCGTGAGTTCTTCTATCGTGGGGCGATCTATTATAACTGGTAGTTAGATCATCTCTTCAACTTCTATTTTTACCTGCAGCCCAAAAGGGGTTGATAGCAGTACCCCAAAAACCTACTCAAATCTACACTTTAACTCCTTAACTACCTAAATTTATTAGCCTTCAATTTTGATATCATAAGTTTTTGACACCTTGTCAAGGAGGCTTCATGTATCTTAGCATTGGTCGGGCAGCAAAAGTTTTAGGTGTTTCAATTTCTACTTTGAGACGGTGGGAAAAAAATAAAAAACTTTTGCCCCAGTTTAAAACTATTGGCAAACACCGGAGGTATGCCATTAATAAACTCAAGGAATTCATGGGCGATTTTTCTAAATCGAGTAACAAGAGAGTAATCGCCTACGCTCGAGTTTCTTCACATGATCAAAAGGAAGATCTTATAAGACAGATAGACAGGCTAGATTCTTATCTCAAAAAGCGTGAAAGTACCTATGAAATTATCAGTGATCTTGGAAGTGGTCTCAATTATAAAAAGAGAGGACTTAAAAAGTTAATTAAACTTATTTTAAGCGGTGAGGTTTCCAAAATAATTTTAACTCACAAGGATCGACTTCTTCGATTCGGGAGTGAAATCATCTTTAATATTTGTGATTTTTTCGGCACCGAAATAGAAATAATAGAGGAAATTACACCTAAATCAGATGAAGAGGCCCTGGCCTTTGATGTACTGGAGATCATCACAGTTTTTTCCGCCAGACTTTATGGCAAGAGGGCCCATCATAATAGGAAGGCCGCTTGAAATACGCCATTAAAATAGAATACATTTTAGACGAGCAAAATAAGAGTGTCCTCGATGGACAGTCTAGAATTTGCAACTGGGCCTTTAACCATCTTTTAAAAGTGGCCAACGATTTAAAAGAGGATTTTATAAAAAGTGGGAATGAAACTCTTTGTAAAACTATTTATACCCAAAGAGGACTTAGAAATCTTCTTCCTAAACTTAAAGACATCCACCTTTTTTTAAAAAGTGTTCACAGCTCTCCTCTGAAAAACTCGGCACTGAGATTGTCCCAATCCATAAAAAATTACCAGGACTTTAGGAAGGGAAAACGAACGGGGCCCAAAGTCGGATGGCCTAGGTTTAGATCCTTTAAGAGGAGCTTTTTTTCTTTGCTCTACGATGAACCCAACAAGGGGTTTAAGGTCTCCGGTAGTTCCCTCACACTCTCTCTTGGGGTAACTGATCTGGGAGAGCGCTTAAAAGTAACCGGAACGCTAAAAAATAGTTTGAGTAAATTCAAAGGAGCTCAAGTAAAAAATCTTCGCATAACAAAAAATGGGGAAAGGTATTTTGCTGTCTTCACGGTGGAAAAAACTGCTAAGAAACCTAGGGAAATAAAAACCGTCGCCTCAATTGACCCCAATCATAAAAATTTAGGTTATGTGGTGGGAAGTGACGGAAGGGCGATGGAGATTGCCAACCCATATTTTTTAAAGAACCTGCAAAAAAGAATAGACCACTTAAAATCAAGGAGGGATCGATGTCTTAGGAAGGCAAAAAAAATAGAACTAAAAAATGATAAATTCTTTTACCTTCCCTCAAGAAGGTATCAAAAGTTTGATGAAACTTTAAAAAGAGTGTTACAGCTTCGTCGAGACCAAACCAAGACTTATCTGTTTACACTTGCGAATAAACTTTTCAAAGAATACGATTTAGTTGGCATTGGAGACTACACTCCCAGAGGAGGAGGACTCGGAAAAAAGATGAGAAGGTCGATGAATAATGAATCTTTGATTGGGCGATTTAAGGAGACGCTCGCCTGGGTTGCCCAAAGAGGTGGTAAGAGTTTTGAAATTTGGAATGAGAAAAACACTACCAAAACCTGTTCAACTCCTGGTTGTAACTTTGTTCACGAAAAATCACTTGATCCAAGCATAAGATCTTGGAAATGCCCAAGTTGTGGAATCACTCATATCCGTGATGAAAACGCAGCAAAAAACGGGTTAAAAAAATTAATAAAAAAGTTGCCCTGCTTGGGCCATCTGGAAGAAGAAATTCGTACTAGATGTGCTTGGAGGTTCAACGGACTAGGAATTCAAAACCTTGAATTCCGGGGCCCGTCGGCATTGGAAACATTAATTGTAGGCCAAGGCTTCCAAGAAATTAAACCTGCGATGTAGTAATCGCAGACCGAGACCCAACTTCAAGAGGTAGTTTTGAGTAGGTTTTGGACAGCGGGAGGTAAAGATCAGGGCAAAGAAAATGATTAAATGTTTCACATAATCATTTTCAAAAGAATTTTCTGCTTTGTGAAGAAGATAAAACTCTGAGTTTATTAAAAACTGCATAACTAGCTGAAAGCACATTGGTCGATTCGACTATAATGAAGTGTATTTGAGAATAGTCTCGACTATTCTAAAATAGAGTGTATAATAGTCGTATGAAAAGAGCGCAATATTCCCTCATTTTAAAAGATTTAAATAAAAAAATGGTTTTTATAGTAGGACCTCGCCAAGTGGGGAAAACTTGGATTTCACTAGAGATCGCAAAGGGGATAAAAAATCATATTTATCTAAATTATGATGAAATTGAGGATAGAAAAATCATCGAAAGTAAATCCTGGTTGCCTGACGTGGAGCTTATAATTTTTGATGAGCTCCATAAAATGCCAAAATGGAAAAATTATATAAAAGGCGTCTATGACACTAAAGAGTTAGGTACTAAAATTATCGTAACAGGATCCGCCAGATTAGATACTTTTAGAAAAGCTGGGGATGCTCTTTCGGGAAGGTTTTTTGCCCATAGGCTTTATCCCCTTACGGTATCTGAACTAGAGAATCCGAGTGAAAATGACTTTAATAGATTGCTTGTACGCGGTGGTTTCCCAGAACCTTTTTTAGCGGAAAGTATTGATGAGGCCAATAGATGGCGTCGTCAATATATCGATGGGCTCATAAGATCAGATATTTTAGATTTTGAAAAAATTCATGATTTTAGGGCCATCCAATTAGTTTTTAAACTTCTTCAAAAAAAGGTTGGCTCTCCAGTTTCTTATCAATCCATTGCAGAAGATGTAAATATTTCCTCAACTACGGTTAAAAAATATATTGAAATATTTGAGGCCTTATTCATCATCTTTAGAGTGACTCCTTTTTCAAAAAATATAGCGAGATCAATTTTAAAGGAACCAAAAATTTATTTTTTTGATACAGGACTAGTCATTGGCGATGAAGGGGCAGTTTTTGAAAATCAAATGGCGTTAGAACTGTTAAAAAACCAACATGCAATTTGTGATTATAAGGGTATAGATGCAGAGCTTTATTACTTAAGATCCAAGGATAAAAAGGAACTCGATTTTTGCTTAGTGCAAAATAATGAAATTGAATTAGCAATTGAAATCAAATTAAGTGAAAATAAAATATCATCAGACCTGAAATATTTTACCGATCGATATCCATTCAAAGGGATTCAATTAGTGAAAAATCTAAGAAATGAATACAAAAGTGGGAATATCGAAGTAAGAAAGGCCTTTGATTGGTTGTTATCTCAGAAAAAGACCTTTCTTAGATAATTTTAATATTTAATACAGCGAATACCTTCGGCAGTGTTGATGTAACTTGAGCAGGCCGCTCGCGCTTTTTTGCAACTAGGTCTTCTGAAATATCCCATGGCGGCGTTGCCCTTATCAACCCAGGCGTAGCGGCAGCCATCGATGTTTTCTTTTTCACAGTGATGAACAGGCCCTTTGGCAGCTTCGCATTTCTTTTCTGCCTCGGTACAAGTTGGGGCGGTGATAGTTCCCACAGACATATTGTCCATGTTGCGAACCAGGAGAAAGTTACACTTGGTCCCTTTTTTCTCAAAAGAGACTTTTTTATTGGGATCGTAGGTATCTTGGGAGCAAGCGTGACTGGGGATCTTGTTTTTCTTACAAGCTGAAAGGGCCTGGGTGCAAGTGTCTCTAGTGTAGAGGGAGACCCATTTTCCCGTGGAGTCGATTTCAAAATAACGACAGACACATTTTTCATAGTTGGTGGTGTAGTTGCGACAAGCGTATCTGGCCCTTTTACAGTTTTTCTCCGTGGCATAACGGCCCTGTGCTAGATCGTTGGGGTATTTCTTGGTTACGATCCACATGCGACACTTATTCCCTACCGGATCAAATTTGCCTACTCCGTTGGGAAATCTGGAACAGCGAGATTCTTCATCTCTTTTATCGTTACAAAGTCTAACGGCGTCGTCACAAGAGCCTCTAGTGTAGTAACCGACATTGTTGCCATAGCGATCGAGTGCGTGAATCCGGCATTGTCCGTCTTCCATGGTTTCGGCCTGGGCGAAGTTTAAAAGCATTAGAAAAGGGATAAGTATTTTTAGCATGGTGGTCTCCTATTTAAGGGAGAATTATAGGGAGAGGAGGTGCTTTTTTTCAACCGTAAAGCGACATTAGTTCCAGTAGGTCTCCTGGTTGGGGACGCACTTATTATCAAATTTTATTTTAATGATCTTTTGCAGGATCCAGAGCCCTCCATTGCCCCATGTAATTCCGCGAATGCCGCAGTTTAGATCAGTGAGGCGTAGATTTTCTATATAGTCTTTAAAACACAGATTAGTGATGCGGGGATATAGTTTTATAAATTGTTGAGGACTTTTAATCTCAACGATTTTAGATCTCACTGGGGTAAAGATGGGAAAGCTGATGAGCTGACTAAGTGTGATTGCATCATCATCTTTAACGCTAGCTTTAAGCTCATAAAACATTTTGAGCAGTTTGGATCGCTTGATACCTGTCATAGCTAGGTTGCAGCCATTTTGAAAATGTGAACCGTAGGTGAGGACTTTTCCTTTTAAGAGATGATAAAAATCTTTGGAGAAGTTAGGACAGTCGGAGTCTGGCGCAAACTTTATATCCACATAGTCATCGCTAAATTTCATTGTAAGGTGTCTGCTGGTGGCACTGTTACCCTTAATTTTTAAACGGCCTCGTTCAAACTTAGTGCAGTGGGGATCTTTAAGATTTAGCTCATAGATAACATTTCCCTGGTGATAGGTGACGGTGAGCAAATCCGTACTGGTTTCAAATTTTCCGGAGAAAAAATTGCGATCTTTTATAAGAGTTCTTTTTATGGGGCAGCGATGGCGGGAGAGGTGGGCCCATCTTTTAGGGGTACTTCTTTTGCTTCGGGGAAGTGGCGGGGAGCAGACAAAGGCCTCTTTAATCCAACCGTGTCCCATATCAGTTTTTATATAGAGATAGGTTCGGGGACTAGTATCTCCGGGAGGTATCCTCTGTGCCTCGTACTCAACAATGCCTTTTTCTCCTCTGGTGAGGATGATGTCAGAGTTTTTATTTGTTCCGGGTTCTTTTAACAGGATAAATCCTTCGTGCCAGTATCCATAGACAACTCGCTCAGGGACCTTCTTGCCAAATTTTTCACCACTGGATGGAACCTGGGAACAAGCGAGAATAAAGACAAGAAATATTAGACGCATGCACTGATATTAAGAGTTAAAATTATTGAGGTCTAGGGCCTTAATTAGTTAAGTTATTGACATATTTGGTGCAACGTGGCAGGATCTCGGCAATGGTTAAGGATGGATCTTTTAATATTTGGCTCTCCTTTTTAAAAAAGAGAGGGCCTATCTACGCTGTTGGAATCGTCGCTGTCCTTTTAACAAATATCGCCCAGGTGGCAACCACTAGAATCTTTGGTTTCTTGGTAGACTTTTTTTCCAGCAACAAACTTCCCAGCTTTTTTAACTTTGATCCAAGTCTCCCTCTTATAGAGCAGAGGCATATTTTTGTTCACCTCTTCTGGTTACTGCTTGGAACCAGGTTCCTTTTAACTCTTGGTAGATTTGGTTGGCGCATAACGCTGGCGAGACAGACTCATCACTCATCAAGCTTTCTTAGGGAGAAGATCTGGGAGAGCGTCGCTTATTTTAAACTGAAAGATCTAGACCGGGGTTTCACCAAGGGAGTTTTAATGAATAACTCCAACTCTGATGTGAACTCCGCTAGGTTTTTATTTGGATTTTCGCTTATCGCCCTAATCGATGTGGTCTTTCTTGGAGTCTTCACCTTTTGGGCCATGCTGACCATTAATGTTGAGCTCTCCATGGTCTCTTTAATCGTACTTTTTTATCTGCCCATCATTATTAAAAAGCTAACGGTGGTGGAAATTAAAAAATATGAGGACGCTCAGGAACATCTCTCACAATTTGACGATCTGACTTCTCAGTCAGTGAGCTCCATCAGACTGCAAAGAATTACCCAGACAGGAAAATACTGGGTAGAGAGATTAATTAAAAGGGCCGATCAGTATAGAAATAAAAGACTCTCTGCAGTTTTTACCAACCTGATGTTTATTCCCGTCATGGGAGCAGCGACCTTTCTTTCTTTTCTCGTACTCTTTGTTATGGGCATTGGATACACCCTAAATGGAACCATGAGTATCGGCGACTTTGTGGCCATGCAGGGACTTATCGTCCTTCTCCAAGATCCCCTGGGAGAGCTTGGTTTTATTATCAGTGAGTGGAGAAAAGGTTTCACCAGCTTAGATCGCCTTAACAAAATCTATCTAAACGAAAAAGATAGCTCTCTTTTAAATAAGGGAACAGCGTTAATAAAGCAGGATTATATTTTAGAAGTAGAACACTTAGGTTTTAACTACGACCATGGAAAAGAGATCATTAAAGATTTAAGCTTTTCCATGAACCAAGGCGACCGCCTGGGAATCAAAGGCCCAATTGGCGCTGGCAAGTCAACGCTAGTTAAACTTCTGGCAGGATTTGAAAGGGAGCACCGGGGAGTTATAAAATTTCACGGCAAGTCCTACGATGAATACTCACACATTGATCTTCGAAAGGGCATCACGCTGGTGCCGCAAAAACCATTTCTTTTTGCCGGCCCTATCAGACAAAACGTTGGCATGGACTACAAGTTATCTGATCAGGAAATTTGGTACTTCCTGGAGCTGGCCGATCTTAAATCTGATGTGGAGGGTTTCAAAGAGGGACTCGATACCGAACTCGGCGAATGGGGCATCAACTTATCCGGTGGGCAAAAGCAAAGACTGACCCTTGCTAGAGCGCTTGCCAGGAAACCTGAGTTTCTCCTGCTAGATGATTGCTTAAGCGCTGTTGATACGGTGACGGAAGAGAAAATACTGAAAAATTTAGATAGGGAATTAAGCGATTCCTCACTAATTTGGGTGGCCCATCGGGATTCCACCTTAAAATATTGCAATAAGATACTAGCGTTATGAGTTATTTAAAAGCAGATGAACAAGACGAAAGTCAGATTAAAAAATTTGGCATAGGGGATTTAAAATCCTTTTTCATCCTATTTTCTTTTGCCAAGGGTTACCTACCTAAATACATCATGTCCCTTGGATTGATCTTTTTGGGATCTCTAAGCGTTATGATTAGTGCACGGTCTCTGGGAAAGCTGGTTGAGCATATAATTGCTGGAGATAAGGATCAGGCCTGGGTTTTTGCCGGCATGGTGCTTTTATTTGAAGCAGTGGCCATCGCCTTTGCTTGGTCGGGGAGAAGGTTTATCTCTAAATATTCAAGTTTTGTTATCTTGGAGATTAGAAAAAGACTATTTAATCACCTGCAAAATCTCCCACTAAGCTATTTTGATCGCCAACCAAAAGGTCGCATCATCACCCGACTCACTCATGACGTGGAGGGGATTGAAGATTTTTTTACCGGAGCTTTGGGTAAGCTGATTCAAGCGATCTTTATGATCATCTTATCGATTGGTGCCATGATCGCCACCGACTTTAAGCTTGGGTTGATTCTCACTCTAACCATGATCCCCGGGCTCTTTTTTATCTTTGCCACTAAAAAGATGGTGAGAAATGCGTCTCGTAGAATGAGTCGAAACTCCAGTGCCCTAAACTCCAAACTCAGTGAGTTTTTAGATGGCATGGAAGTCATTCGAGCTTTTGGACTTGAGAAGTGGTCGCAAAATGAATACGGCGAGAGCATACAGGAATATAAAACCTCCATGCTCGGTGCCAACTCGCTCTTTGCCTGGATCAGGCCGGTTTTAACTCTTCTGGTTTACGCTCCACTAGTAGGGCTTGTTTGGTTTGGCGGGCACTCAGTCCTTGAAGGCACGCTGGCGGTGGGAGTTTTTGTCTCCTTTATGAGATACTGCGAGCGTTTCGCAGGGCCTATCCTTGGACTAGCTCGAGAGATTCAAGTTATTCAATCTGCTTTTACCTACACCGAAAGAGTGGCGAACTTTTTAAAAGAACCGGGAGAGGAAGTAGCTCTTGGAACGGACGGCATGCTTGAAGTTCCAATCAAAGGAGAGATCAGCTTTAAAAATGTCTACATGAGCTACAACGAGGGTGAGCCTATTTTAAAAGATGTCTCTTTTAATATTAGGCCCGGTGAAAAAATAGGCCTGGTGGGAAGAACCGGAAGTGGCAAGACCACAACGATTTCTCTT
Organism: Deltaproteobacteria bacterium; assembly: GCA_004356615.1. Classification (GTDB taxonomy): domain Bacteria; phylum Bdellovibrionota; class Bacteriovoracia; order Bacteriovoracales; family Bacteriovoracaceae; genus SMWT01. Next base: position 8,632 of record SMWT01000127.1, read on the forward strand.
TTAAGCAGACTCTACCCCTTTCAAAGTGGAGATATTCTTTTAGATGGAAATTCCATTAAGGATTTTAAAAGAAGTTATCTCAGAGAGCAGATAGGACTGGTCTCGCAAGATGTGATCGTCTTTAAGGGAACCCTGCGAGATAACCTAACAGACAATATTATTGGTGAGAGTGTAATCCTTGATGCCTGTGAAAAAACCGGCCTGACTCATATGATGAAAAGAGCAAATCTCACCCTGGACTCTGAAATTTTAGATGGGGGCGCCAATCTCTCTGTTGGAGAGAGACAGCTTCTGGCGCTAACCCGCATTTTTATTAAAAATCCCCAGATCTTAGTCCTCGATGAGGCCACGACAAACATCGATCCTTTCTATGAAGAGCTCATTCACGGAGCGGTCTTTAAAGCGATGGAAAACAAAACCTGTTTAATCATCGCTCACAGATTAGATACCTTAAAAAGGTGCGACCGCATTTTAGTCTTTAGTGATGGAAGGCTTATTGAAGAAGGCCATTCAAACCAGTTATTTGAAAATAAGGGACATTTCTATAGTCTTCACAATGCCCAAGGTTTAAGCTAAACAAATTTTTTTGAATATAGGGCCTCGTGGTAAAGTAGGGTATGAAATTCCTACTTTTATTTCTGGTTTCTTTTAATCTTTTCGCCATCGATATCAGTGCGTGGAAGGAATATAAACCTGGTGGGAGCACTAAGTGTGCTCGGGGTGGCGAGTATTCCTTTTTTGTTAAGGAGGGCGATCCGAGAAAGATCGTGATTGATTTTATGGGTGGTGGTGCCTGCTGGAATAAGCGCACTTGCAAAGTTGGAAGTAGAATCTTTTTTGATTCC
>SMWT01000128.1 GCA_004356615.1 Deltaproteobacteria bacterium
TAAAATTCAAGTTACTCGTGTTATCATTTAACCAATAATTTAATAGGAAATTAAAACATATGGTGAAGGAATTTAAGAGTATTAAAACTATTGGGCTGGCCAAAGAAACAGAATCTCCTGAAAATCCAGGGGGCCTAGAAAAACGAGTTGCTTTAATTCCTGAGCATATCAAAATTCTGGTGGAAAATGGCCTCTCAGTTTTTGTGGAAATGGGGGCGGGAGAAGGGATCGGATTCTCAGATGCTCAATATCAAAGCGTTGGGGCCATCCTGCAAAGTGGAGAAGATATTTACCAAGATAAGGATATGGTTATAAAATTCAAGGGCCCCTCCCTTGAAAGTATCTCACGAATGAATAGTGGAACTATTCTTTTTTGCATGGCCCATTTTAGATCTTTTCAAAAGAGAGCGGACCTATTGCAAGAACGTCGAATCAACGTCATTGCCATGGAAGAAATTTTGGAATCTCCCAAATTCATTCCCGATGAAATTTTAATTAGCAAGCGTTTTGTCGAGGAGACCCTTAGCGCTCAAGAAGTACCACACGTTGAACTTAATATTGGATTTCTCGGTTACCATGCCAGCATGGTTGGAGGTATTCGACGGGCCGGTAATAGACAACCAGGGACACTTACCCTTTACCAATCGGATATTGAGCTGGATGAACTTAGTCATTTTGGTAGGACAGGCCTTTATTTTCATGACTCTAGAGTTTTTAAAAACTCTTCTCTCATTTCCCAGTTAGAGTCATTATCCTGCCAGGTTTATGATCTTAAGGCATTTGAAGATATTAGAGAGACTATTGCTATTGATGAATACCGTGCAACTCATCCACCTTTTGAATTTGGCGGGCGCAGAATTGAGTGCCTGCATGAGACAGGCATTGCCGGGGCCCGTTATGGATTTAAGCTTCTTAAAGATGGAAATAAAAGCGCCTGTGTTCTTGGTTACGGAAACGTGGGGATGGGGGCAATCCATGAATGCTATGATCAAGGAATTAGAGCTATTCAGATTTTAGGTCGAAGACAGACGCTTGCCGAAAATATTGGAGCATTTCTAAAAAATTCGAAGCTAATTATTAATGGTGCGGAACAACCCCCAGAGCTTCGAGGGGTAAACTATCTGATTAAACGTGACCATATTGGAAAATTTATTCAAAAGGGTTCGATTGTCATTGACCTCGTTGGTGGTAGTTCTTCTAATCGAAGCCCGGTGGAAGATATTATTGAGTGTACTTTTTTGACCCATCCCCATTTTGAAAGGGATGGAGTCATCTTCTCTGCCCTTTGGGGATGGCCTATGATGGGTTTGATGAAAGAAAGTGCTATAAAGTACAGTGGTCAAATTCTTGAAGTATTAACCAGCAAAGAAAACCTTCTAAAAGGGCTTGGGCATCTCACCCCAGGAACAGAGCGCGCATTGGTTTGCGGCCCCTTTTTATAAAATGGCACTGAAAATTTACTTTAGGAATATTTCGCCAAATAACTCTTGAATATGCTCTGGGGAGATTTCATTTTTATCAGCCGCTTCTAAAATCAAGTCATCGAGGGCATTTTGATCTCCTTGTAGATAATTTTCTAGGGCGGCCATCCCTTTTTCAAATCCAAAACCTAAAATCCCATGAGTTAGAAGATCTTTTTCCCTGGCGGTCAAATCTCTCATGCTCGCTAATTTTCGATAAGATAGTAAATATTTTGCAATAGTTTGTGCTCGACTTTCTGAAAGGCCATAATTTCCCCCAAGAAAGATGGCATATTTATCAGAATCTATGTTTTCTCTGGCAGCTCCAATCTTTTCAAGATCTTTGATGGTCACGACTTCCATGGAAAAAGGGAAATCTTCTGCCAATCTCTCGGTATCAAGATCTGTAACTCCACTAACCTTATAGATATAGTCATAGTTCATGATAGAGTAATCATCTTCAAAGGTATGTCGAAATCCTAAGTTATGCAGGATTTCATGATTAAGTACTTGCCGAAAATTATGTCCGGTCCAAGACATCGATATACTAAAGTTCATAACGATCACACCCATAGGATTAGAAGGGGATCCAACATAGGCCACTCCTGCGGCACCATCAGAGACATTTGTGAATTGATCTTTTTCCTCTTTGAAATAAATCCAGGCCTCATTGGTTGAATAATACTCAGTTAGGGCATTGTATGTAGTTTCATATTTAGGATCGCTATCATTTGGAACAAATCTAATTAAATATTTTCCTGTAAGTGAAACGATATCACTACTTATCCAATCTAATTGTGACTTATATTTATTATAATATTCAGTGGGGACATTGTAGGTAATCAGTCCTGGGTAACTGGGATCTGGATCAGCAGGAGGTTTTCCACAAGAAGCTAGCAGTAATAAAACAATTAATAATTTCATAGCAAATTTTTTACATCTATATTCCATCATCTAAAAGGGTTTTAGTATCAATCTATCCCTTTTTAGCATTAGCGATCTAACCCTTTCAAATGATTCTAGGTTCTTATGTAACGCTATCTATTGCATAGCATAAATAGATTGTGCAAAACATAGTTGACACCTGATTTATGGTGCTTATAGTCTGAATATTGTTTTTTTAACGAGAGAGAAAAAAATGATAGGTCTTTGCGAAATTGATAGTTTTCATCATGTGTTACCAAAAAATATTTACCACCAAGCTGATATCACCAACTGGATGGCAGAATACAACTTGAGGCAAGAAGGTGAGGTGGAATCACCATCGCTTTTTAAAAAGAGATTTGAACGATTTTCTGTCTCTGCTGATAAAATTGCCCAGAGAGGCCTGGAATTTTTAGATATCAGTACTTTTAAAAAAAGAAGCGATGATCAAGAATTAAAAACCAAAGAGTTTACAAGAAGAGCTGATGAAGTATTTGATACCATTTATAAAAATGTAAAGAAAGCTCCAGATCATCTCATTCATGTCAGCTGCACTGGATATGAAGCACCTAGTGCACCACAAATTCAAGTAGCTAAAAAAGAGTGGCAAGGAAAAACCAATGTCACTCACGCCTATCACATGGGTTGCTACGCGGCCGCTCCGGCCATAAGAACTGGATGTGGAATGATTGCTATGGGAGATGAGCAGGTTGATATTGTCCACAATGAAATGAGTAGTTTACATCAAAACCCAGAGATGAAAACTCCTGAGCAAATTCTAATTCACTCATTATTTGCCGATGGACATATTAAGTACTCACTAAGTCCCGTGGGAACTTTAAATAAAGGTTTTCGTCTTTTGAAAATTAAAGAACAAATTATTCCAAATTCCCTAAACCAGATGGAGTGGACTCCATCTTCGTGGGGTCATAAAATGGCGCTGGGAAAAGAAGTCCCTTCCCTAATCGCTAAACATATCAACGCATTTGTAGAGGATCTGGCCCCCTCCATTGAGCTTAAGGACACAATCTTTGCGATCCACCCCGGTGGGCCCAAAATTATAGATCTTGTGGCAGAAAAATTAGATCTATCTGACGATCAGGTTCGCCAAAGTAGAGAACTTCTGCGAGATCGGGGAAATATGTCATCAAGCACCCTCCCTCATATTTGGGAGCGAGTTTATAACGAAAATTATACTTCCGGAAAAAAAATGATCGCTTTGGCCTTTGGCCCCGGATTAACCGTATTTGGACTTCTTTTTGAGCTAATATGAAATTACTAATTTTAATACCTATTATATTACAAGGGTTCTCATTTTTTATTGATGAGTTTTATTATCATCACAAAAGAGGGTTGCCTAAATGGGAAGTAATAGGACATCCACTTGATACCCTTACCGTAATGAGTGTTTATGCTTTTGCCGCACTCACTACCTTTTCAACTACAAATCTTTACATTTTTTTAGCTCTGGGAATCTTTTCATCGCTTTTTATAACTAAAGATGAATTTGTTCATAGTGAATTGTGTTCGGCCGGAGAAGATTGGCTGCACTCAATACTTTTTGTTCTCCACCCAATGGTTTTCTTTAGTATTGGGTATCTTTGGTACACAAATGATAAGATGATCATTTGGGGACAATTAATCTTAACTATTTCATTACTTTTATATCAAATAATCTATTGGGGATTTTATGCAACAGGAAATAAACAACGATCTTTATCGTGACCTTGGAGATAAATGGTATACCGCTAAAGATGACCCGGTGGCGCTTCTTCGAGCTGAGTCTAAAATCCACGTTCCATGGATTAATTCTAATATAAATCCTAACGCTAAAATTTTAGATGTTGGTTGTGGAGGAGGCTTCCTTTCAAACCCTTTATCCGAACTGGGCCATGATGTTACAGGGCTTGATATATCCAAGGAAAGCCTTGAGGTCGCAAAAAAATATGATACCTCAAAAAGAGTAAAGTATATTGCCGCTGATGCGAGAGCTATCCCACTTCCTGATAATAGCTTTGATGTGATAATCTCCATGGATTTTTTAGAACATGTTAGCGAAGTTCAAGAAGTGGTGAGTGAGATATCAAGAATTTTAAAACCGGGAGGACTTTTCTTTTTCCATACTTTTAACCGCAACCCAGTTGCTCATCTAGTAGCGATTAAGTTTGTAGAATGGTTTGTAAAAAACACAAAAAAGAATCTTCATGTAATAGATATGTTTATTAAACCAGAAGAACTTAAAGAGAATTTAAACAAGGCAGGCCTAAAACAAATCGAACTTAAAGGAGTTGGGCTCAAGGTTTTTACTAAGGCATTTTTAAAGGGTCTTTTTACGGGGGCGATTCCGGATGATTTTGGGTTTAAATTTACTAAATCCACCCTGATTTCTTATTCCGGGATTGCAAGGAAAGAAAATGAACATTAATAGTATTTTATGTTTTGCTCTTTATGCAACTTCAAGATCTATGGGCCAGCTTTATGCTACCTATCTTGATAAGTATGATTTAACTTATCCTCAACTTCTAATACTCTTTTTACTGTGGGATAAGGAGGGACAGTCTATAAAAGAACTAGGCTCTCAATTATTTTTGGATACGGGGACATTAACCCCTCTACTTAAGAGGATGGAAAAGAAAAACTTGGTAATTCGCAAAAGAAACACTGATGATGAGAGAATTGTCCAAATTTTCTTAACCCCTGATGGGAATAAGCTTCAAAAAATGATTCCTAAAATGGCAGATTCCATGCTTTGTGATCTCGGAATGAATGCTGAAGAAGTGGCCCAGATGGCCGGGAAGATTCACGAGATTCGCAGTAATATAGATAATGCTATTCAATATCGTTTATAAATAAAAAGGCTTTAGGCAGGTCATTTATAAGTACTTATAAATTAAGTATACCTCTTAGACTACCAAAGGAAATGCTAGAATATATAAGAGGTATAATCATGAACGTAATTAAATTTATTATAATCCCAACTTTTCTTTTAAATTCGGCCTATGCCTTAGACCTTAAAAAAATAAATTATTACGCAAGGATGGAAAAGTTGCAAAAGACAAATTATCAGCTGTCCAGAAAAGTGAACAATGCTCGGATTTATTGTTTTACAGGTAAGTCCTTTGACTTGGATGCGGCACCTAATATCCGGAAAAACCCCGTCCCTGGAGGATTGGCCATACTAAATAAATTCGATTTTGAACGAGGGGTTTCATATCGGAGAGGTTTGGATAAAAGAAGAAAAAAGGAAGAAAACCATCCAGGACGAATGGCCATGGATTTAATTGGCGATATGGTAAAAGAAGAAATTATCGGTGCCAAACTCAAAACTTACGAAGTCATCATGAAATTGGCCTGTTCCACAAATTATTTATTTGGTAGTAAATACAATATGAAAAGTCATATAACCACAACTGCGGAGGCCAAAGTTGCTCGTGCCTCAGGGGGGAATTGTTGGGACTATTCTCATGTGACAATTAGACTAGCAAAAGATCTAGGTATTCCTCTTGAGAGAAAATATAAGGGTATTCATATGTTTGTCGCTTATAGGATACCTGAGTACAA
>SMWT01000129.1 GCA_004356615.1 Deltaproteobacteria bacterium
AAGATATCCATACCAAGGTCTGCCTTTAAATTCCAGCCCGGAACGATAGGTTGTACTAAAGTAACACCTACGGCGATCATAGATTTTTCAGAATTATTTACTAAATCTAGCTCATATTGGAGTTGTGGTTGAGAGGTTTGATTTCCTGAGGTATCAGAGTCCGGTTGTCCTGCACCGGGACTATCTGCTACCAGAAATTGCCAGCCCACATAAGGTTGAATAATGAGTCCCCAGAACACCTCAAAGGTGTATTTAACCTTGGGAACTATATTGTAGTAACGGGTATCAAGTCCCTTGGAGGGGAAATCTTGGACCGTATTCATACCGAAATCAAGTCCTACAAAAAGATTTCTCCATGCCTGATACTGGTATTGAAAATTAATTTGGGTATACCATGCATTCTCATTAAGGCTATCGAGGCCTTGAAACCAGCCATAGGTTATAGAGATCATATTGTTGGTTCTAAAAATGCCTTCAGTGATATCGTCCTCTAGATAGTCTTCACTGATAATAGTTTTATCAAAAAGATCTTGTTCGGCGACTTCATCCTCTATTTCCCCTTTTTTTTTTCTCTTTTCTCTTTTTTGATAGTAACTATCATCACCCCTGATAATTTGGATTTCCCGGCCTTTTTTCATCCTTTTCCAAAGGGATAAATTATATATTTTTAAAATCTTAACTCCTGCAATGCCTTCTTTAGTTTTGGCCACCAAGGCCCGGGCCACGAGTTTGCTGTTTATTAAAAGGGAGATGAAATCACCCCGGTTAAAAGACTGATTCTCGTTGGAGATGATAAAGATTTTGCGGTTGGGGGAAATTTTTTCTACCCGTTCGGAAATAAGCGATGTCATCTCAGTGTCAATTTCATCCTCCTCGGCCAAGGTATCCATAACCGATTGGGGGAAAGTGGAATGAGAAAACACTAAGATACAGAGAATAAGGATTTTTTTGATCATATCAAAATCTTAATATCAAAAAAAAACTAAGGAAATAGCTAAATGCCTGAGTGTTTAGTTCAACTACCCTGAAAAACTCTAAAAAATTTATTTAGTGCTCCGAAAAGGAAGGAGTACTTTTCATTTCAAGGAGTGAACATGAAGGGAATTGCCATTATTTTAGGATTTATTCTGCTAGGACTCATTGCCTGTTCGAGTGGTGATAAAAAGAAGGCGGAAGAAGAATCCTTATCGGCCGATGTGGAAAAAAGCTTGGAGGCCTCTGAAGAAGATGAAATCTTTGCTGAAGTGGAATTAGAGGAAGAAAACCCGTCTCCTGGGGTTACGGAGCTTGTTGAAGAAGAGGAAGTGGTTATTTCCAAGGGCCCAAGAAGAGAAATAGTCTCTAAAGTGAGCATTAGGGAGCTTGGTGATTACCGGATCCAAAAAGGGGACACCCTCTTATATATTTCTTTTAAAATATATGGTGATTACCGGAAATGGAGACAAATTTTAGCGGTCAACCCAGAACTAGATGCAAATAATCTAATGGCCGGCACAAGCGTAAAATATGAAATCCCTATGGAAGAGTTTAGCTATGACCCTCAGGGTGTGGCCCATCTGATCACAAGAGGTGAGACGCTAGGGAAAATATCCATGCTTCATTACGGAACTTCTAGAAGATGGCAAGATATTCACCGAAACAATCGAGATATGATTCTAGATCCAAATCTGATATTTGCCGGCTTTACCCTTTATTACATCCCCGACTCAGTGGCCAAAGTAGCTCCCTAGGGGTATTTAAAGTCCAGGTCAAAAGCTTGGATGAACATGGCAAGAATACTTTTTCTAATACTACTTTGCAGTTGCTCTTTTTATTCCACAAAAGAGACTTTTTCCTTGAGCTCTTATTCAGCAAAAGAAAAAAATGATTATATCGATCAATTGGCCTCTCTTGCAGGGGTTTATGTAAAATCCCCAGAAGTATATCTCATTAAACTTTCAAAGGGTTCCAAAAGATATTTAAAGAAAATTTATAAAAGGATACGGGATAGTAATGAATTACTTTTCACCAGTCGTCCTGGAGCGAAATTTTTTATTATAAAAAGCCGGATTCCTTTTCACTTTTCTCTACCTAAAGGAAACTTTTTCTTTTCCTCTGCTCTAGTGAAAAAGTTTCTTGATACGGAAGAGCTTTTAGTTTCGGTTTTGGCCTTTGAAATGATTAAAAGTAATCGAAACATCTATCCTAAAAATATTGTTGTTCCCACAGGTTATATAGGTACCTCTAGGATGCTAGATTTAACCTATATTCCCTTTGAAGCGAAGGTGGAACTCGATAAGTGGGCCTTTCGGTCTCTAAGGCGTGCCGGATATGACCCCGCCTCTTATTTATTGTGGCTGCAAACACAAAACAAAAATTCCCTGGAATTTGGGCGTCAGTTAAGGGGGCGAAATATCTCCCGCGAAGAATACTCGCTGAAGAATTTTCTTGTTAAAGAGGGAAATGAGGGAAACAATAATGAGGAAGGAGATCGCAACTCAACACCTGGTTATTATCAACTAATCAAGGAGATTAAGGCCAAAGATTCATGAGCACTAAACTAGTTCAGAAAACGTTCTCCCGTTCTATAAATAAAGGTCTTGTTGGTTCCGGAAAAACTCTCACTATAGAAAAAATTAAGGGCGATGCCTCTGCTCGAAAATATTTTAGAGTAAAGACCGGTGACTCCTCTTACGTCGTTTGCCTCTGCGATAAAGAGGCCTTTAGAACTTTTACCCTGATGCAGAAAATTTTATCGAATCAGGGAGTCCCCGTACCCCAGATTATAGATAAAGACCCTGAATTGGGCTATCTCCTACAAGAAGATTTAGGAGGCCAAACTTTATGGGACTTCCTTGCGGGAGCGGATGAAAAGCAGGAACTTGAAACTTATAAAAATATTTTAGATTACTTAGGTCTTTTTCAAAAAGTTGAAGTGGCCCTGTCGCCTAGTAAAGCTTCCTTTAATCAGGAAGGGCTTTTTTTAGAAATTGAAAGCTCACGAGTTTTCTTGGTGGAAAAGTATCTAAAATATAACTTGCAAGAGGGTGAGTTAGAGCTCTTTAAAGAAAGCTTTGGAGAGCTTTGTAAAGAGGCCTCCATGGGCCCTTTTGTATTAAATCATAGGGACTTTCACAGTCGCAATATAATGTTATCCGGTGGCCCGGTCTTTATCGATTTTCAAGACGCTAGAGGGGGAATCGCGCAATATGATTTGGCCTCTCTGCTTGATGATTGTTATTTTGAAATTACATCTGCCAATGTGGAAAAGCTTAAAAAATATTATTTTGAAAACTATATGGAATGCTCTGATTATCCCAGGTTTTTAAGAGACTATGATCTCATCAGTATTCAAAGACTTTTTAAAGCAGTGGGAACCTTTGCCAAAATATACGTGGAAAGGGGTGATGACAGTTACCTAAAATATATTGATAGGTCCTTTGAAAAATTAATAGATCGTCTAGGGAAATATCCCAAATACCAAAAATTAAATGAACTACTCTTAAATATTAAAAATGAAAATTGATAACGCTCTCATATTATGTGCAGGTTTTGGTACCAGAATGGGACCTATTGGAGAGGTCTTGCCAAAACCTCTGTGGCCGGTTTTTGAAAAGACTTTGCTGGAACTGCAAATTAGATTTGTAAAAGAGCTTGGATGCAAAAAAATCTTTATCAATGCTCACCACCGGGCACAGGACCTTCGGGAATTTGTGCAAGATTTAAATCATGGCGATGTTGAACTAGTTTTTGAGCCCGAAATCTTAGGCACCGGTGGGGCAGTTCATAGTATTGCCAGTAAGCTTAACTACCAGGGAAGTTTTCTCTACCTGGCGGCAGATCAATTCTATTTTTTTGATCAGAGTTATCTTTTGCAGGCCTTGGATTTAATTAAGGAACATCCAGTGGCCTTATTTGGTCTCGAGTTTGATAAGGAGAGTTCCTACGCGGATCTTGAGATAGAGAATGGACTTTTAAAAAATATTATAAAACAAAAAGTTGGCCCTGGGGTGACTTTTTCTGGCATGGCCTTGGTGGATTTGGCGCAACTTAAAAAGAGCAGCGGGTATTCAGGTTTTTTTGAGTCTGTTTGCCGCTACCAGGAAGATGAAATTCCGGTAGTCATGCCTGAAGGTGAATATGTTGATTGGGGCTCAGGTAGCAGGTATTACCGAGGAATGTTTGATCTTTTAAAGGGCACTCCAGAATCCTTTTATAAGTTCTGTAGCAAATGGGGCGCATTTGACCAGGAAAAAATGAATCAGGGTTTTTATGGGCCATCTCGGAGTCTTATCAATCTAACTGCAAGTGATATAGATGCTTCGGCCAAGGCCATTGTCTTAAAAAAGGGCGCTGTTAAGGTGAAAAAAAATGGCCTTTACTTTGAAAATATAATCGATGAATTTCCTGTTTAAATTTGCTAGTCTATTTTAGGTAATGCGTCATACAGGTAAGGGCCATGGGACTTAAGTTATATCGAAGAAATACCACCATACAAAATGTATTAATTGTTATGGTGTTCTCTCTTTTTTTTCTTCATATCCTCTATGCCATTAAAAATGGAGACTCGGCCTTAAACTACACCGCCTTTTTTGAACTGCTGCAAACAAAATGGCCGATTACACTGTTATTTGTCCTATCTTTTATATCTGTCTTTTTTGTTCGTGCGTTTAGCAAGTACCTCTTATTTGCCTTTTTTGCCGGAATTTTTGGACTGGGATTTTATCTCTTTTTCGAGAACTTTAATAAAATTATCCTACTTCTTGATCTAATCTATTTCTTTGTAAGCTTTTATTTTATGAATCTTTGGAATAGAGAATTGGACGAAGCGGTCTATTCTCCTAATTTTAGCTTGCACGATGTTGAGATCAGACCACCATTTTCTTTTAATGTGACTCTAGAAACTGATAAGGGACAAAAAATTAACGGAAACTTAACCAATTGGAATAAATCAGGACTGTTTTTTGTCTCAGAAAGGCCGTTTCAGGCCACCAAAAAACCCATCAAGCTGGCGGTTAACTTTGAGGACCTTATATTTGAAGAGATAGGCCTTATTGTGACTAAATTTGGCAAAGGGGTGGGAATACGATTTAATTTTAATGACCACGCCAATAATTTTTTAGGATGGAAAGAATTTTATAAAATTATTGAGGACCGGGGATATCGGTCAAAAGGATAATTAAAGTGATTAAAATATTTTTCCTATTATTTTTTGTATGTTCTTGCATGGCCCCCGAAGGCCCTGAACAGGCCCTTAGAAACTTTATCAATTACCGTTTTTCCGGTGATCAAACGCGGGAAAAACTGCTGGATATGTCCGCTGGAAATTTGCAGGCACAAATTGAAGTATTAGACGAAGAGAGCTTCGCTAAGATCTACAAGGTTTCTGATATAAAACTTAAAAGGGTAAAGATAAACCTTAAAAACTGCAACGAAGAATCCTGTTCTATTACCTACACTCTTTCTTTTTCCACCCTAAGGAAGGGTAATGAGATCTTTAGGTCAGAAGTGAAAAAAATCGCTGATATGGTTAAAGTTGATGGTTCCTGGAAAGTAAGTGATGTAACTAACATTAAGACTTACATCGATTCTAAAGAGCCCATTACTCCGTGAGAGAGTGATAGTACTCTTTTAGCATCAGGGCATCTTTTTCAAGATTTGGACTGTTACAGATAACATAACCCTTACAGCCTTTATCTTTTAGACTTCTGATAAGCTCTTTCCAATTGAATTTTGAATCTTCAAGATTGAGGTGTTTTAAATCACCTTTAGAGTTAGAGCTGATACCAGAGATATGAATATGCATTTGTTCTAGGGCATGTGTCCCAAGCTCTGTTTTTAATTTATCTAAAACGTCAGCAAACTCCTGGTAAGAATTATACTGGCCAGTTCGAGCAAAGAGGTGTGAGAAATCCATACAAGGAGAGCATGAATTAACTGATTTAGTTAAACTAATCAGCTCTTCTAGAGATCCAAACTGGCTGGTTTTTCCTGTCAGTTCAGGTCTAAGTTCAATTTCAATATCAAGTCTTCCAAGTCTCTCCTCAATTACATTTAGACTTTTTTCCACTAGATCAAAAACATCGTAGGGAGAGTCTTTCATGTAAAAGGCAGCGTGAAAGGTCATGGACTCGGCACCACAAAGATCTGAGATCTTGGCGGTTTGAATGATTCGCTCAACAGAAGAGTCAATCTTATCCTGTTCTCTGGCGTTTAAATTGATGTAATAAGGGCCGTGAGAAGTTAGGGGTATACCTAGCTCATAGGAGACTTTTCGAAGATCAGAAGAGACCTCTTCTTTCATTCTCACCCCGTGGGCAAACTCAAGTTGCATGCAATCGAGTCCCAGTTCATGAATGGCCTTTACACCGTCGATAGGATTGTTTTTCTTTGGAGTGGAGTTCGGTACTCCAGCGGTTCCAAATAAAAGATTATCAAATTGCATACTATTTCCTTAAATTTATAGCTAAAAAAACCTTTTCATTTATATTATTTCGCTCAGAAGATCTATAAATTCAAATACTTATTGCGTCATAGGGAAAAGGCCTATACACTGTCTTTATTGATGCGTTATAGCGTTTTTCTGCCCAATTGTCTATAATTAATGTCGGCTTTGTAATAAAGTCATTGACAGAATGCATAAATAAGTGAGGCCGTGTTTGCGAATTTTTGCCTTTATATTACTGATCTCTTTTTGGTTTGCCCCCTACCTTATTTTAGGGATGTTTATCTGGCCTTTTCAGGGAGAGCTTTTGGGCTTGGCGGTAGGGGCCGTTTGCCTCCTTTTGGCGATAATCTCCAGCGATAAGCTGATGATCTTTTTTACCAACCCAAGACGGTTGGGGGAAAAGGAGCAAATGATGGATTTTGTGAAGAATCTGTCCTTCAGATTAGGCCTAGATAAGGTGGGCATCTATTCCACTTCGCGCTTTCCCAACAATATTTACGTGCTGGATAATGTCTTTTCAAGGCCTAAGATAATAATTGGAGAGGGACTAATTAAGATGCTGTCCTACGAAGAGCTTCAGGCCTTGGTCTATTATGCGATGCGGCGAATTAAGTCTCGCGAGGCCATATTTCGCACCCTCTCAAATTTTTTACTGACTCTTATGTTTTTGCCAGTTTTACTCTTTGAAAAAGATAGGGGAGATAGAGGGTTTTTTGCCACCCTGCGATTTTTTCTCTTATCACCCTTATTTCTCACTAAGATATTTCTCTTTAAAAGGGAAAAGAATCTTTGCGAGGAAGATCAAAGGTTTTTAAAAGGCTCAGATCTGCGTATTCCTTTTGCCTCAGCAATATTTAAAATAGGACAACTTCAACCTTGTAGTGAAGGATATATCTCCTTTAACTTCTTTGAGAATTTGGCCCTTGCTGATAACCAAGGTGAGGATTTGTTTCAGGGTTTTTTCGAATGGGGATATGATCCGAATATCCGGTATCAAAAATTAGTGAAAGATAATTAGAATGTTAAAAAAGATCTTTAAATCAAATAATTTCTTTGGCATCGTTCCGCTCTTCTTTACCATGTTTTTTATTATTATCTTGGTTCAATACTCCTTCATCTCTCTTGAGGCCATGTTCTATGATTTTAAAATCAAATGGGATCTAGGCACTAAATTTAAAGATAGCATTATTATAATAAATATTGATGAGGAAAGTGATCAGTTCTTAGGTGAAAAATATCCCTATACTTATGCCAGTCACCTGCGCCTTTTTAAAAGGCTTAGTGAAGGCAAACCAAAGATCATCAACTACTTTGTAAATCTTTTGGACCCAGAATCGATACGAGAGCAAAATAACCTGGTTAGACTGAGAAATGAAATAGAGAAGTTTATTAAAAATAAAGGGGTCTTTAGATTTGCCACCTACGAGGATGAATGGGGAGAGTACCTCCCCCCTGTGGAACTTCAGTCTTTCGGCCATTCCATCGCCAGGCTTAAACATGCTCCAGCTAATTTGGCCAAAGATGATATAGTAAGATCAGTTCCGCTAATTCATCATGGGGAACCATCAATTCATCTGTGGACCGCTAACAAATATAGGTCTTATGAGGGCAAAGGGCCGCTTGAGATAAAAAATATCCAAGGCGCTTTTTATGTCAGAGAAGATGACACAACTTTTGCGCTTTTTAGATATTCAACAACTCCTGTAGAGGGTAAGAGTAAAATAAAAAACATTCCCTTTCATCAAGTTGTAGTGGGTGATTATCCAGAAGATTTTTTTAAAAATAAGATTGTGCTGATAGGGCCCACTTATTTATCTAATCGGGATAACTTTGTCATGACTCCCTTTAATCGGGAGTCCTACGAGGCCACCCGAATGAATGTCCACGCCGAGAGAATTCATTCTCTGCTGCAAAATAAAACGGTGTATAGGATATCTCGCCAAATTTCCACCTTACTTTCAATTCTCATGGCGGTCTTTTTATCTTTTGCTATATCCAGACTTAGGCCTACTACCGGACTATTTATTATTATTTCCATAATGGTGGCCTTGGTGCTGCTCTCTTATTTAATCTTTGTCATGTTTGGTTATTGGCTCTATACCATCCATTTAATTCTCTCTGTCTTTATCGTCTATTATATTTGGATACCGTTTAGAGCAATTGGAGAATATCAGCAGCGCTTTGCTATTGAGGAAGAGGCCAAATTATTAAAGAAGGTAGAAAATCTAAAACAAAACTTTATCTCCTTAATGAGTCACGATCTTAAAACCCCCATGGCCAAAATAACTGGGATTGCAGAAAATATGCTGCAACGAGGTCCTGGGGATCCCAACTTTGATCGAAATCTTGACTCCATTATTACCTCGACCTCGGATTTAAATAACTTTATCTCTTCTATTCTTGATTTGACCAAAATTGAATCGAGAAAACTGGTGCTCAGTAAAACCTCAATAGACATAACTCAGATAATTGAGTCCAGTGTGGAAAACATTGAAAAAGATCCTCACTACAAGGAGGTCGATTTCAATTTAGAGCTTGCTCCACTCTATCCCATTCAAGTAGATGCACTTCTAATAAGAAGGGTGGTGCACAATCTGGTGGAAAACGCCATTAAATATTCCGGGGAGAGGCCTCAGATAAAAATTAAAACCTGGGACGATCCCAATTTTGTTTATATTACTATTTCTGATAAGGGAGTGGGGATTGCCCCTGATGACCTTGACCATGTTTTTGATAAGTTCTATAGAGTTAAAAATGACGCCAGCCATACGATAAAAGGGACAGGTTTAGGCCTATACCTGGTAAAATATTTTGTGGAATTACATGGCGGCTCTATTTCAGTAGAATCAACTTTAGGGAAGGGTACTGCATTCAAAATAAAGTTAGTTAATGCTTAGGAGATATTATGCATAAGGTATTAGTGGTTGATGATGATAAAGTGTTGCAGGAAAATATCCGGCAGGCCTTAGAGTTTCACCATTTTAATGTAGATGTGGCCGACAATGGAAAAGAGGCACTAGGCAAAGTCTACCAAG
>SMWT01000130.1 GCA_004356615.1 Deltaproteobacteria bacterium
AAGAAATCAGCTCACTTTACCTGCGGAGAGTTTTCCGAAAAATGGTTTAAGTCTCACAATAAAATTCCCTGGATCGAGGCAGAGCAAATTTCTGTTCCCTTTGGCCAGGGAATTGATGGTGAAGACGTCGCAGATGCTGACATGGTTTGTGTCACCCTTAATGAAACGTCAACCGGTGTGCAAATTTCCAAACTTCCAGAAGTTGACGAAGGTACCATTCTCGCCGTGGATGCCACCAGTGGTGGGGGACAAATTGCCTGTGACGTCTCAAAAACTGATCTCTTCTTTTTCTCTCCGCAAAAAGTTTTCGCCAGCGAAGGGGGACTCTTTGTCGCCATCATGTCTCCTAAGGCCTACAACCGCGCGCTTGAAATGGCAGATGGAGACAATTACTCCCCAGTTATCATGAGTTGGGAACTGGCAATTAATAATAGTGATAAAAATCAAACTTATAATACTCCGGCCATCGCCACCATCTTTTTTCTAAATGAGCAAATTAAGCTTATGAATGAAGTGGGTTATGCCAAGGCCTGTGAAATGGCAGAGGAGAAGGCACAGCTCATTTATTCCTGGGCCGAGGAAAAAGAATATCTCTCCTGTTATGTGGAAGAAGAAAAGTATAGATCACGATCAATTGCCACTATCAATGTGGATGAGAGTTTTCCGGTACAACCCCTGATTGATTGGCTGGCAGAGAAAAAGATTATCTACAATATTGATGGCTATAGAAAGCTTGGGCAAAATCAATTTAGAATCGCCATGTTTCACAATATTAAATATGACGATTTAAATAAACTGAAAGATATTATCTCAATGGCGATCGAAGCTACTTGAGATAACCCTCCAGAAATTCCTTTTTAAATTTTAGAAAGCTATCATTTCTGATGGCCTTTCGAGCGCGGGAGGCCAGATCATTATAAAAGGCCACATTGTGAATGGTGGCCAGTATGGTTCCAAGAATTTCATTGGAATCAAACAGATGTTTGAGATAAGCACGGGAGTAATTTTTACAAGTATAACAAGCACAATTAGGCTCTATCGGGAAGAAATCCCTCTTATAGTTTTTGTGTTTGATTCTTATTTTTCCCCGGTTGGTAAAAAGTGTTCCACCCCTGGCAAACTTGGTAGGAATAATACAATCACTCATATCAATACCATTTTCCCAAATCATTAAAAGGTCTTCTGGATTTCCTACACCCATAACGTAACGGGGTTTATCCTCTGGCATTAAAGGAGCGGTATAGCTCACGATTTCTTCCATCAGCTCTGGCCCCTCACCAACTGAAACACCACCAATGGCGTAACCGGGAAGGTCTCTAGCAACAACCTCTTTCACACATTTTTTTCGAAGATTTTTATAATAAGACCCTTGGATAATGCCAAAAAGTGCTTGTTTGGGATTAGTCCAAGTCTCAATACAGCGATCCAGCCACCGATGGGTACGATCGATTGAGTCTTTTACATATTCTTCCGTAGCGGGATAGGGAATGCACTCATCGAAGGCCATCATGATATCAGTTCCCAGATCTTCTTGCACCTTAATGGAAGTCTCTGGAGAAAGCATGATCTTGCTTCCCTTTTGATCTTTAAATTCTGCCCCTTCTTCCTGAATGGATTTTTTCTGCAGAGAAAATACTTGAAACCCACCCGAATCCGTAAGGATGGGCCCATCCCAGTTCATAAACTTATGGAGACCGCCCGCCTTTTTAATCAGACTTGGGCCTGGAGATAAGAGCAGATGGTAGGTATTGGATAGAATTATTTGAGAATTACCTTCTTTTAAATCCTCAGGTTTTAATGCTTTGACGGTTCCATGGGTTCCCACAGGCATAAAGACTGGGGTCTCAATTTCTCCATGAGGAGTGGTGATCTTACCCACCCGGGCACCACATGGGTCCACATGCTCGAGTTTAAACTGAAAGTTCTCTTTTACCGCTTCTTGGATTTGCATTTAGACAACCTATAACACCAACTAGTAAAAATAAAACGACTAAATAACTTTTTCACTGGGAAAGGACCCCCTATATGACCTAAAATTAAGAGGATGCGAATATTAATGTCTTTAATCCTCCTTTTTGTTTCCTGTACCAGGTCCTACCGGGGCGAGCGGGAGCGCTCTGTCCGGGAAATTAAGAATATGGCCCGTGACTGGGAAGAGGCCCAATGGCGGGCAGAGGGATGGCCTGAGTCCCAGTTTCAAAGGGCCTCGGCAGTGGATCCTAAACTTAAGCTGATGGTGCCGCAAATCGAGGGGGAAAAGCGAGTCACCTGTGCCGATTATGGGCCAAAATCTGGCTGTATTGTGGTGATCTATGGTGAAACTAGGACTCTGAGATTTGCCATCACTAAATTTGCTTCAGAGGGCCAGGCAAAAAAAATGGCCTGGGCAATGAAAGAGTGGTGGTTTGATGACTATGTTTTTGATGGAGTCAGGGGAGAGCCAGTGCTGGAAGATTTCGTCAAGGAAGTCTACCAGGCCCGCAAAGTAACTAAATTTCCTAACTGAAAATTTTCTTCGATGCTCTAAATCTTTGGGCGAAAAAGCTAAGCTTATCCTGCCATAACTTTTTTAAATCCTCATTTTCAAACTCATCTAAGGTCTGATGAAAAAGCATGAGCCATCTATCGAGTTCTCCCTTTCTAAGCTTTAAAGGGGCATGGGAGTTAATGAGATTGAAGGTCTCATTTGTCTGCTCCCCCAAGAGTTGAAACTTCCAAAAGGTCACAATTCTTGGAATGTGATTTTTGAAAAATGAAATATCGGGATTTAACACATTTTCGGAGGTGCCTTCTTGTATTTTTCTAAAGTGATAACCGATAATGACATCTTTCACCGCTTTTGAATAAAAAGACTCAACTACTTCTTTAATCATATCCATACGGCCTATGTATTAAAACCAACGTAAAAAGACAAGCACTAAGTAAACTAATATTTTTACCGAAGGGAAAAATTCACGGAGGATTTATGAAATTAATACCCCTGCTACTGCTTTTACCCCTTTACTGCTTCTCAGCTGAAAATTTAGAGATACTAGAGCTGGATTCAGGGTCCTGCTGGATCGATGAGACAAGTTCTAAAATTGTCAGCTTCGGGGAAAATAAAAATTTTACCATCGATGAGAGGGCCCTTTTTTCCATTACCGCCGAAATAGAAAAAAAGCTTAAAGCTTATAAGGTAATACTTCCCGAAAAGCGAAAGCTCTATCTTTACTGTAATTCGACCGCTGCTCACTTGGTTTTAAAATTTCAGGGAAAGGGCCAGGGGATTTGTGCCTGGGCATCTCATAACGGTAAGGATTTGAGTCTTGATTTTTTAGGCAACTACGAAGGAAATACCAAAGGCATATGTGAAGGAGCAATTCCTGGTGAATTATTAGTTTATGGGGAGTTGCCATCTTTTATAGATCCGGTTTGGGATAGATATATTTTGCTTGCAGGCCCAAGAAAAATAATACTCACCAAAAGCTACTACTTTAAAGAAGATAAAGTTATAAAGAGATTAAAGGAGCATTTTCCCGGAGTGAAAATCGAAAGAAATTATATGATTCGCCAAACGGGGGAGTATATGGAACTAACGACCACCGAGTTCGGTAATTGATTTTCCCAGCGACTTTGATTTTTTTCCAAAGATAGAGTTTCGCTCACCAAGCTCTGCTTCCTCTTTACAAAGAATACAAAGCTCCGCTGTAGGACGGGCCATAAGCCTCTCAAAGGAAATGTCATCGTCACATTCTTCACAGTGTCCGTAAGAACCATCAAGAATTCGGCCCAAGCTTTTATTTATTTTTTTAAGGTAGAAAATATTTCTATTTCTAAATCTCAGTTCCTGCGAGGCCTGAATGTTGATACTGGCCTCATCAAGGGGATCGGCAAGCTCATTTTTATCAAGACAAAACTTTTCCTGATCTTTTTCAATCCCTAAAAGTTTGGCCTGCTCGAGAAGTAATTTACTTAAAAGTTTATTAAGTTTGGTGACTGCAAGTACATCGTTTTTAGGAAGCTTTTTGCCAGCTAAGAAAGCTTCTTTTCTTTTATCCATGGCGGTCTCAGTCACCTCTAATTCATAACTATATTCATTCATCATATACACCATCTCCTTGACGTAACTCGATAGACTTTAATTCCATTTTTGTGTAATCGAATTTACTTGGAATTTAAATTCACGTAAACAGGTAAGAGGAATAAAAAAACTTACTTTTAATTACAAGTTTTTTGACTTATTTGCTTTGGAAAGGTTCAAACTTTTCTGGAATTGATTTAGTACAGTAAGGACAGTGAACCCAAAACTGCATATCTAAAACCTTATTGCAGGAGGTACATTGATATAAAACTTCTGTGTCAAGAAACTCCGTTTCGCCAATTAATAAATCTTTTTTCATGGCCCTAATAGTTTCCGGGTGAGCAATCCAACCTCCGGGAATAATGGGGTCGGGTTTAAATATTGCGTGCGCTACATCCTTGTTAGGGCGGATCTTCACTTTAATCTCTTCATGTTGGTCCGAGTAAAATGGTTTTTGTCCTTCCCATGTCGCGGCCTGAATTCTTTTGTGAAAATAATCAAGCGTTAAATCTTTTTTCTTCATCGGTGCCACCTTTTTTCTAGCATGGTTATAATTTGTCTTGCCGCTTTTTTGTGAGGATTTAGCGCACCTAAAATACTCGGTTTTGCTCTAATTACATCCTCTTTTAAAATTAGCCCCCGACTTCCTATCTGTTCAATGATTCTTAGGTCCCATTCTAGAACTTCTGCATCATTGTGGTTAAGTAATTTTCTCAGTGCCTCCACAAACTCTATTGGCACCCGCACCCCATCAATTCCACACTTAGCGATAATATGTCTTTGGGAAGAACCGAGCGCAAAAATCAAGACCTCCGGACTATAATCACCCTCAAGGGTCTCGATAATTAATGGCGCAAATTCCCCATGCAGACTTTTTGAGTGATCTAGAATACAGAGAATCTTTTTAAGGCCCTCTTCATCTAAATTTCTCCAATTTTGTTGGAGTACAGCTATATCCTCCCCACTTAGCTGAACCTGGGGCCGGATATCATTTTTTAACTGCTCGATAATCTCCTGATATTTTGCCTGATAATCCATATTTTGATTATGCCTTGAAATTTTTGCTTTGGAGGGGATTTTTAGAATATTAAGGGGTATAAGTAGAAATTGGAAATAATTATGCAAAGCATTAACTTGGCAATTCATTCTATTTATCTCGCCACCGAAGGCGAGGGTGTCCATATTGGCAGACCCCAGATATTTGTTAGGTTTCAAGGTTGTGACATTGGCTGTAGGAACTGTGATAGCAAGGAAACTTGGGCCTTTAAGG
>SMWT01000131.1 GCA_004356615.1 Deltaproteobacteria bacterium
AAAAATGGCTCGTATTTGAGGCCGTTGGATATGAATGGTGGGGATATACAACGATTCCATACAACAGTGGAAAACCAGTTAAGAGAGAGATGATAGAGACGGTATTTTATGACGGACTATAATTATTCCATGCACTGCTTTTACTTTTTTCGGGCATATTTTCATAAAAGAAAAAAGTAAATATTCAGATATTTTTTGTATTTTCCATATTGTATTTAAGAGGAAAAGATTTATTGCCTGATTCAAAGAAATTATCGAGAACAAAGGCCTCTTGACGCGAGTACACCTTTTTGGTATACTCGTTTTAGAGATTGATGAAGATACGTGTCAGCATCGCTAGGAAGACAGAGAAAAATTAAATGAATATAAAAAATAAAAGTTCTGCCAAAGCTGCTATAAGAAAAATCACAGGCTTCATCTCTTTTGGCAGTATGATTCTCTCCTATCGACTCTCCAGGGAAATAACCCAGGTTGAAATGGCCGAAACGCTTCAAATATCCAAACAAGATCTTTGTAATATTGAAAAAAATAGAAAACTTGTAAGTGTTGAACGTGCTGTCTCTTTTGCCAAAAAACTCAAGATGCCTGAAAAGTCATTTGCCAAGTATGCTCTACAAGATCAGCTCAATAAGGCAGGCCTTGATGGAGAAGTTTCCATTAATGAGGTCGCATGAATTGTTAGGATATACTATAATTCCATACAATGGTGGAAAACCAGTTAAGAGAGAGATGATAGAGACGGTATTTTATGACGGGCTATAATTAACTCTATGGGGCCCTAGGTAATGGATAAGGTCTTGGAAAAGGCCGCCTGATAATTCGACAAAACTGGTTATAAATTCTGGCCTTTAGAGTTTTAAGATCGTTATTCCATACCTGGCACCCCCATTGCCCAACCGTATGTCCCACATCAACTTCAACGGGGGCCTTTTGGCAATGGCCAAGGGTCTTGGGAGGTAAGGTGGTCCTGACGACCGTAGTTCTTCCGGAATCTAAGGGAACCCTGAACCTTACGGTTTTTAAAACCCCATTGATGCGAACTTTCATGGACCTAAAACCACCGACGTCTCCTGCTCTTTCATTCATGTCCACTTGCCCAGTATTTTTAATAGTAATTGATACCGCCTGATGGGGAAAACGAATATCTCCTACTAAATTTCTGTTAGCAAATCTTAAGGATATGGGAACGATATCTTGTTTGTAGTGCCTGGCAATATAATCATCACAATCATTGGGACCTGCCAGTAAGGTAATGGGAAAAAGAAGCAGTAAAAGAATTTTCATAATGTTCTCCTTTCCTGAACTTTATCGGAAAAATATTTAATCAAATATAGAAATAAAGGCCCAAAATATTAAAATGAATAATGTTTAGGAAATAAATTTATTTCAGTCTCTGTTCATTCCCAATCCTTCTAAGGAACTTCAGATATGAAGGGTGGGCATATACTACTATTCCATATGGTGGTGGAAAACCTGTTAAGAGAGAAATGATTGAAACAGTATTTTATGATGGGCTCTTAAATTGGGGCCAGGGACAACCTGGAAAATCGTGGCCCTATTTATTCTTCCTATTCCGGTTAGAAAAAACAGGTTAGAGCTAAAATTTATGAAAAATCATTTAATTTCTAAATAAAAATTATTTTAGATTTTCTTTTTTTCTAACTACTGAAATTTAAAAATAGTATAATCAAGGGAACTACTTAAGGGGGTTACCGTGATTAAATTATGTACTATCTTGGCCGTTTTATTTTCTTTCACGGCAAATGTCTGGGGCGTAGATTTTATATATAAACCTGCATCACGCATGGAAATAGCGGTTGATTTACAAAAAATTGAAGGTGGCCATCTTGAGCGCTTTGTTAAACCATATGAAATCCAACGTTTGTCCAAGAACGTTTACGCAGTCTCAACTTCTTTATACATCGTCACAGTCGTGGTTGGCCACCATAGTGTTCTCCTTATTGATGCTCCTTTAGGTAGAGGAAAAAATATACTTCAGGCGATTGAAAAGATTACTTCTAAACCAATTAGGGCCCTAGTTTATTCACATTCTCATAAAGATCATATTGGTGATGCCGCGGTAATTTTGAAAGATAATAAACATAAAATCGATATACTCTCCACTGGGGAAGTATACGATGAGATAATCGCCAATAAGATCAAGGTTCTTCTTCCAACCAAAATTGTGGGCCATATTATATATTTTGAAGGTATAAAAATAAAGATTGGGCAAAATTTAAATGGGCATACGGTAGATAACACTTCATTTGTCATAAGAGATGGCCATCGTAAAATATTACATGTAATTGATCTCGTTTATGCCGACCAACTTCCGTTCCAAGCTTTTGCTCTAGCTCACAATGTTATTAAATATCAAACCGACCTAAAAACCCTTATGGAGTTAGAATGGGATGTCATGGTCCCCGGGCATGGAAACCTGGCCTACAAAGCAGATATTAAAATTATGCAAGATTATATCGCTGATACGAAAGCATTTGTAGGAATAGGATTTAGTCAAATAAAATTTGAAGATTTTGTAAAACCGGGATCACCCTATGTTTGGTTTATTAATTATAAAGATGCTATTGTAGATGTTGCCTTCAAATTACTCGCAAGCAAATATAGAGAAGGTAACGAAGAAGAATTTGATGCCCTAGCAAAATCACATTTAGAGGCAATATTTTGGACAATGATCACGAGGTAAAATGCAAGGAGTAAGTTATTAGTGAGCACTATGCGAGACTTGAAAAACCAAATGACACTTATGGAGTATATCTAAATGGTGAAAAAATAGCAGAATCAGCTTCCGTAATCGTATTAAGTGAATTTAAAGATGGAAATGCCTTTAAACCGGTCATTTATTTTCCCATGGACTGCCTGGACTCAAGTTTATTGATTAAAACCGAGCATACTAGCTTCTGCCCCATTAAAGGGGCTGCCAGTTACTACTCCTATAGTGATATAGAAAATGCTATTTGGTCTTATGAAGACCCCATGCAAGGGGTGGAAGGCATAAAAGGATATTTTGGTTTTGATCTAAGGAAAGGGTTTGAGACCAAAAGTGTTAATTAGGTACAAGGAAAAGTTTTTTCGGATGAGTCTTTCCGAGTGATCTACAGCTAGGTGCCGAGTTTTCCCTGAAGTTTGTTAAATTTTATGATGGCCCTTTTTAATAGTGAGGCTGCTGAAATAGCTTCTTTAAAGATTCGGGAATTTCTGCGTTCGGACATTCATTTTTGATTTCATCTATATTCCGATGTTTATCATTAAAACTAATAGATGTATTATTGGTATAGACCTTTTTACCATCTTTGGTGGTTAAACTATACCAGGTCTCAGGGCGGTTAATATTTTGATGTTCCAGTAGTTTTACCAAACTAGTACCTGGATCACGATCGTCTGGATGGTAAAATGAAACACCAATGGCACCATCATCACTCCAATCTCTAAATATTTTATCTCCCAAACATACAAACCAGCTACTCTCTCCTCCAGCATGAGTTAAATAGATTTTATCTCCAGCTGATATCCCATGTTTTAGTAAATCCTCCTGGGCCTTTATAACCAAGACTGGGGTAACGGCGGTAAACCTAAGCAGAGGTTTAAGATTAAAATAAAGATCACATTTTTTTAACTCACCAACTTTTTTGGTATCAGTTCCAGCGCCTTCGTAAAGGGTAACACTATCCACAATTGATGGGGCATCGGATAAAATAATAGAGCAACCCTCCCCCTCACAGCCCTCCACTAAGATAGGCCCATTTTTAAGTGCACTACATTCATGCTCTTTTCCAGAAGGTTCAGGGATTATTATAGATGTTTTGAATTCGCTTTTAGGAGGTAGCGAAGTATTTTCTTTCTCAGGAGTACAAGAAATAATTAACATTAGAATGGAAAAATAAATAAAAGCTTGGGTTTTCTGGTTCACAATTTATCTCCTATAACCAAATTATAGGGATATTTAGGGCCTTTTGAAACCTTCAGATTAATCGCCACATAAAAAAATATTATTTTGCTCACTAAGAGGTATCGGATGAATTAAATATTTTTTCAAGGATTTGGCCACCGAAGGTAGTGAGTTTTTATTTAAAGCTGAAGATAACTTAGAATTTTAAACAAATTAAATCTATTGCAGATATTTTATTATTTATATTAATTATAAAAAAAATAAGTCGATAAACTTTATAACAAATGTAATATTCGCAATGGGGGTATCATGCAAATTCAAAAATTTATGACCAAAAATCCTGAATTCATCTCTCCACAGGATTCTCTTTCTACGGCAGCAGAAAAAATGCAAAAACTTGATGTAGGTTTTTTACCGGTGGTAGATAATGGGAAGCTGGCCGGGGTAATCACTGACCGCGATCTGGTAATTCGTGGCCTGGCGAATAAATGGAACCCAGAACAGCATCAAGTAAAAGAGTGTATGAGTGAAACTTGTTATACATGTTTTGAGGACGATGAGGTAGAACAAGCTGTAAAGGCCATGGAAGATAAACAAATTAGAAGAATTCCTATTGTAAATAGAGAGAATAAATTAGTAGGAGTTATCTCAGTGGGAGATGTTGCCTGTGAAACCCACGATCAAAAATTAAGTGGTGAGATAATCGAAAAAATTTCAGAAAAAAGATAAAATTCAATGGGATATTATTGAGATAAAATTATCTTTAACCTCGAATTTGGTGCCAAAAGGAGCAGATTCCCGGGCCATGACGGTGTGTATCCATTTTAGATCTAAAATGGAAGCATAATTGAGCTTGAATTTTTTTATTTGCATGGGAACCAATTCAACACTGCGAAGTTTTTTGGCATCAAATTCTACAAAATACATTAGGGTTAAATCTCCCCGAAAATTTTCATATCCGGAGATTCCCTCATAATCGTTGATAAAATCACCTAGGCCATAGAATATTGGTTTGCCCTTATAAATTTCTATAGGCCTTGGATGATGGGAGGAATGGCCATGGATGAGGTCGACCCCGCTATCTATAAGTCCCCTGGCAAATTTTTGATGAGACTCAGGAACAGCATATCCCCAGTTACCTCCCCAGTGTATGCTGACAATAATTATATCTCCCACCTTTTGGTATTTGGCGATATTTGCCCTCACCTCCCCTAAATATTTTTCCCCAAGATTATCTAAAAAATAAACTCCAGGTTTGTCTTTAGTGGCCTGCCAACTTGACGGCACTCCACTAGAGCTAAGGCCCAGAGAAAAAACTAAAATTCGCTTCCCATTAACCTGGGCCACGGCGGGGGCAGTTGCCAAAGTTAGATTTTCTCCCGCTCCAGCATATTTAATACCCGCCGCTTTTAGAGTGCTAAGGGTTTCCAATAATCCTTCATTTTCCCAGTCCAAAATGTGGTTATTAGCAAGAGTGACAATATCGACATAAGTTAAGGTATCAACATTTTTTGGATGCATCCGGTAATTTATCCCCTTACTTTTCATATGAACTTCATTTTTGGTCACACTGGTTTCTAAATTGATAATTTTTACCTGGGGTTTTCGCAATTCCCATTCTTTTAAAGCATCACCCCAGATGTAATCTTTGGTAACCTTTCTAGGGATTTTGCCATTTACCTTTTCGGCCAGTTCCACATAATCCCGGGCATCTTTGATAAAAGACTCGTAAATTTTTGGGTTCACAGGATGTGGCAGGATTTGGTCAATTCCCCGCCCGGTCATGACATCTCCAGCTAAAAAAACCTTTATAACCTCTCCTTTGGAAGAATTTATAAAAAATATTACTAGGAATATAGCTCTCTTAATCACCTATTAAGATTTTATCATAATAGTTTAAATCAAACGACAAATTACCACGAAAAATGTATAATGAGTTCTGGAGTACGATATGAATAAATGGGAACAATTTCCCCATAGTGCTGATATTGGTATTAGAGGATTGGGTGAATCAAAAGAAATCGCTTTTGTAATGGCGGCCAAGGCCTTAACTTCGGTGGTATCTGATTTAGAATTGATAAATCCAGAAATAAAAATTGAAATTAATTGCGAGGAACCTGATGATGAGTATTTATTTTATGATTGGCTAAATGGCATAATTTTTGAAATGGACACTAAAAGTATGCTTTTTAGCGAATTTGAGGTGATTATTTCAGAAAATAAATTAAAAGGTATCCTTAAAGGTGAAATGCTTGATCAAAATAAGCATCACCCGCGAGTAGAAATAAAAGGGGCCACTTTAACCGAACTTAAAGTTAAAGAAAATAACGGGCAGTGGATTGCCCAATGTGTAGTGGATGTATAAATGGAATTTTCTCTATTAGATCGAGTTAATGAATATGAATGGCATATTAAAAAACAAGGCCCTATGCGGGTTCCTGGAATCATTTTTGGATCTGAAGGGCTCATAAAAGAAATGGATCACAAAGTTTACGAACAAGTTTGTAACGTGGCCACTTTACCAGGAATTGTGAAAGCATCCTATGCTATGCCTGATGCTCATTGGGGATATGGATTTCCTATTGGAGGAGTGGCAGCATTTGATGCCGACAATGATGGAATTATTAGTGCCGGTGGTGTGGGGTTTGATATCTCCTGTGGCGTGCGACTCCTCTTAACGGGACTTACCAAAGACCAAATTGTATCAAAACAAAAAATCCTCGCCGATGAACTTTATAGAGAAATTCCCGCCGGAGTTGGCAGTAAAAGTTTTATCCGCTTAAATATGAAAGAGTTAGATAAAATGCTTATGGGAGGAGCTAAATGGGCCGTGGAAAATGGTTATGGACTTCCCGAAGATTTAGAGCGTATTGAAGAGAATGGCCAAATGAAAGGGGCCTTACCGGAAATGGTCAGTGATCGGGCAAAGAAAAGACAGCAACCTGAGATGGGTACTTTGGGTTCAGGAAACCACTATCTCGAAGTTCAAGAGGTTCATAAAATCTTTAATGAAGAAACTGCTAAAAGCTTTGGCCTTAAAGTTGGAGAAGTAGTGATAAGCATTCACTGCGGCTCCCGTGGTCTAGGCCATCAAATAGGAACGGAATTTTTAAAACTTATGGCCCAAGAGGCAAAAAAACATGGAATAAAACTTCCTGATAGAGAACTTGCCTGTGCTCCCATTAATTCTCAAACTGGACAAAACTATCTGGGCGCCATGCGGGCCGGAATCAACTGTGCTCTGGCCAACAGAGAAATCCTAACTCATTTTACCAGAAAGATATTTGATCGAATTTTTCCCGGATCTCATTTAAGACTTCTCTATGATGTCTCCCACAATACTTGTAAGGTCGAAACCCATAATATCGACGGAAAAACGAAAAAGGTTTTTGTCCACCGGAAAGGGGCCACTAGATCTTTCGGCCCAGGAAGATCAGAACTCCCAAATTTTTTTAGAAAAACTGGCCAGCCGGTTTTTATCGGTGGAAGCATGGGAACCGGCTCTTATGTGTTAGCTGGTACCGATGAAGCAGAGGGATTTTCCTTTAGTTCTTCCTGTCATGGGGCCGGACGGGCCATGAGTAGAACCCAAGCGAGAAAATTCTGGAGCGCCGATCAAGTTATTTCTGAACTTGCCGGCAGGGGAATTCTAATTCGCAGTAAAAGTAAAAGAGGTTTGGCGGAAGAGGCACCTGGTGCTTACAAAGATGTCACAAGTGTTATAGAGGCGGCACATTTGGCCAACCTCTCGGAGAAAATCGCTTATTTAAAACCCCTTATTGGTATAAAAGGTTAAATATAGATAAATTAGGAGTTCACATGGAGTGACTTTTCAAGAATCCATTGAAATTTGGAAATTGCAGAGATTGCAAAAACAAAGAATGGAGAAAAAAGAGGCGCTTAGAAAACCTTGGTGGAGGTGGTGAGGATTCCATAAGAGGTAGTAATCATTAAATATGCAAGATTAAAAAACTACAAGTCACTACAAATTAGAAATTAGATTGCGTCAAAGTGATTAGGAAAAAGAAAGACCATTTTTGGATCTCAAGATATCCAAAAAGCTTCCTCAGGAGTATCAAATTTTAATATTTACCCGAATATTTTAAGTCCTAATTTCCATCTAGGAGAACGGTATTTCT
>SMWT01000132.1 GCA_004356615.1 Deltaproteobacteria bacterium
TTCCTTGATATTTTTAAAATTTATTTTCCCTTTACCCACATGAACCTTATCAACTCGAACCTTTCCCATGAGATAAACGGGACTTTTTCCCATGCTTAGTCTCTTGGAGATCTTTTGTTGTAGGTTTTTTAAATAATCTAGTGAATAGGGGGTAGTGGAATTAACTACTAAAGAGAAGTGGATATCGGACCCCTTATCCGTATGATAAATGTAGAGGGTATTATCACTTATTTTAAGCAGCAGTTGGTTTTTAAGTTCACTTAATTTTCCCACAAACTTTTCTGTCACTAAATAGGTTGTCTCTAGTTTAAAATGTAGAGGTAAATAGATTTCTGTGGGGGCCTTGGAGTTACTTCCCTCCCACGCCATAAAAGAAAATCGGTCTTTATCAAAGTGATTTTTATCTTCAACTCTTATGGCCGCCCAGTCTAGAAACTTTGCTCTCCCGTCAAAAGGTCTGGCGTTGTAGTAAAAATGGAGCAGGTTTCCCTGACAGGCCCTAGGGTAAGATCTTTCCACAACATATTTATCAGGAGTGGTGTAGCTTCCTCCATAGTCGGTAATGATAGAGAAGTTTTCTCCGTTCCAGGCATCATTATCTTTTAGAACTTCTCCCCTTAAGGGTTCCTGGTGATTATTGTGATAAAAACCCCAGTGCCATTGGGTTCCGGATATGAGAGGAGTTCTAAATTCTATGTAATTTGAATCCACTTCTTTACTGGCATCCATACCTTGATAAGTGGCATTTATAATTCGAACTTGATTTTTAACTCTTCCCTTTTCAATCCACATGCCAAATTCTGACAGGAATGGAGGGGCCTTTACTTTTTTGGCGTAGTTTCTAATATGATCCATGTTGGCCATATAGGCGCCGTTTTTTATAGAGGAAATCCCCAGAGACATTCTGATAGCATCGTAATAATGAGCATTAAAACTAATATTTTCTATTTTTAAATCGGGATAAATGGGATTGTTGGCATTGGTAAAAGGAGCGCTAGTATTCCAAACGACAATGGGTTCAGCAAAAAGAGTCTTTTTCTGCCAACCAGAATCGTTCATGATTTTTCTAACTTTCTGGTAAAAGGGATAGAGTTTTTGTCTATTCCACTCTACATCACTTAGTCCTTCTAGTCCGCCATCAGATGGTTCATTAAAGGGATCTAGTCCTAAAATATAGTTCCATTCAAAAGGTGTTAGATTTTTCTTTAAATAGTTAAGAACTTTTTCCAGTTGCCATAAATACTCACCTTGAATGTCCCTTTTTCCTTTTTTGGTATCAATAAAAATATTGTTCCAAAAGTTTCTATAAGCTAACGTTATAGTTTTATTTAAGACGGTATTAACACTCCAAGCAATACCACAAACCAAACATCCCTCTTTTTCGTAGCTTGAACCCTCGATAATATATTTTGGGGCCCCATTACCAGTATATTTGGAATCTTGGTGGAATAGATGACGGGAAAAAAGGTCTTGGTGATAATCCAGGAGGATATAAATTTTATTTCTTATCGCTTCCTTTATTTGTTCGGTGATGTCTCTTAAATACTTTTGATCTATGGTATCCACCTCAAGGTGGGCACCTTCCCAAACGATGGTATAACGGATGATATTAGATCCGGTTTTTTCTCTTAAAAGTTTTAAGGATTTTTTAGCATCTGAGATATTTTTAAAGGCCTTAAACCCGGTGGAAGTTAGCTTAACTGCACCAGAGACATTCCAACCCCTAAAAAAAACCTCTCTGCCAAAGCTATCTTTAAAGATGTAATTACCTTGGTTTGTAACGCTATTTGTTATCTGCGCAAAGGCGGTAGCAAAGAAAAAGGGAATTAGAACTATGGTTTTCCACATGGGTAAGACTCGCTGTTGTGCATAACACTAAGTTTATTATTAATAATCTTAGTGTTAAATGGCCATTTAATTGACTATATTTTGCCGAGAAATTAAGGTTTTTGCAGCATTTAAAAAGAAAGGGACAAGAATGAAGGAATTTGATGTCGTTGTGCTGGGCAGTGGTCCTGGCGGATATATTGCCGCCATTAGGGCAGCTCAGCTTGGTAAGAAAGTTGCCATCATTGAAAAAGAAAAACTTGGTGGAGTCTGTCTGAATAAAGGATGTATTCCCACCAAAGCTGTTCTTAAATCTGCTCACATGGTTCATGAGATGAAAGATCTAAAAGATCTAGGGATCAATGCAGAAGTTAAAGGTTTAGATGGCGCCCAAGCGGTAAAAAGATCAAAAACAATTTCAGATAGAATCTCTAAAGGTGTGGGATTTTTGATGAAGAAGAATAAAATAGAAATCATAGAAGGTAATGGCGTTTTAAAAGATAAAAATACCATTGTCGTTGGTAAGAATAAGGTAAAGGGAAAAAAGATCATCATCGCTACCGGTGCTGGTTATAAAACTTTTCCCGGGCTGGTCCATGATGGAAAAAAATTAATCGGTGCTTGGGAGGCCATAAAGCTTGAAAAACTCCCAAAATCCATCGGGATTGTTGGTGCTGGTGCTATCGGTGTGGAGTTTGCTTATTTTTGGAACGCCTTTGGAGTTGATGTTCATATCTTTGAAGTTCAACCAAGACTACTTCCTATTGAAGACGACGATTCTTCAAAAGAAGTTGAAAGGGCCTATAAAAAATACGGCATCAAGATGTCTCTTGGAGTTAAAGGCATCAAGGCCAAGGCAGGCACTAAGGACGTAACCTTCTCCGTTGAAGGCGATAAGGATTATAAATTTGATATGGGCCTTATCGCTGTCGGAATGGTGGGAAATATTGATGGTATAGGACTTGATAAAGTAGGAATTAAGACTGATCGCGGTTTTATTAGCGTTAATCAAAATTATGAAACTTCCGTTCCCGGTATTTATGCTGTTGGAGATGTCTCAGGGCCTCCGCTTCTCGCACACGCCGCTTCTCATGAGGGAATCATTGCGAGTGAGCATTTATCGGGATTGCATCCTCATCCACTTGATCCTTTAAATGTTCCCGGTTGTACCTATTGTCAGCCACAAGTGGCCTCGGTGGGACTTACTGAACGGGCGCTTAAAGAAAAAGGGATAGAATATAATGTTGGTAAAGCTCCTTTTATGGCCAATGGAAAAGCAGTGGCCAGCAATGAAAAATCAGGATTTGTAAAAGTTTTAATGGGTAAAGAGCATGGTGAGCTTTTAGGGGCCCATATAGTTGGTACTATTGCCACTGAGCTGATACATGAATATACACTATTTAAAACGATGGAAGGAATTGATGAAGAAATTTTTGCCACCGTTCATCCCCACCCAACCCTTGGCGAATGGTTAGGGGAAGCAGTACTTAATGCCAAGGGAAGATCACTCAATATTTAAGGAGAAAGTTAAATGGCAAAGGTAGAAATTGTAATGCCTCAGATGGGAGAATCTATTACCACTGGTACCATTACCAAGTGGACTAAAGCTCCCGGAGATATTATTGAGGTTGATGAAATACTACTTGAGATTTCAACGGATAAAGTTGAATCAGAAATCCCTTCTCCTTATAAGGGAAGAGTGGAATTTCTTCACTTTAGCGAAGGTGACACGGTTGATGTTGGTACCGTGATAGCTGAGCTCGAAACAGATTTATCAGTTGAGTTTTCTGGGGGAGGAGCTCCTTCACCAAAGGCGGAACCAGTTGAAAAAGTTGCAGAGGCACCAAAAGTACTGACCAAGGCCCCATCACCTGAAGATGAAGGGCGAAAATTTTATACTCCGCTGGTTAAAGCACTGGCCAAAGAAGCGGGGATTCCCTTAAGTGAGCTGGGTAGTATAACTGGAACCGGTGCCGGTGGGAGAGTTAATAAAGCAGACTTTTTGGCCTTCCTAGGTGGTAGGGGGCAAAGTCCTGAGGGAATTAGCACAACGAGTGAACCTACAAGAGAGTCTACCAAGTCGGTAGTGGTAACGAGTCCTTCTGAGCGAGTGGAAATTATTCCCATGAACAATATGAGAAAAATTATCGCTCGGAATATGGTATTATCTAAGGCCACATCTCCTCATGTAAACTCTATTGCTGAAGTTGACATGACTAAAATTGTAAAATTTAGAGAAAGTGTGAAAGGCGATTTTAAAAGAGATGAGGGATTTAATCTCACTTATACTCATTTTATTATGTTTGCCATCGTAAAAACCCTAAGGGAATTCCCAACAGTTAATGCTTCGCTTGAAGGGGATAACATTATACTTAAAAAATACATCAACCTCGGCTTCGCCGTGGCCACTGGTGATGGGCTTGTTGTTCCAAATGTAAAAGATGCAGATTCACTAAATATGTTGGGGCTTGCAAGATCAGTAAATGAGTTGGCAGAAAAGGCCAGAACTAAAAAACTCAGCATGGATGATTTATCTGATGGGACTTTTACTTTTACCAATAATGGGTCTTTCGGGACTCTATTTGCCACGCCAATTATCTTGCAGCCACAAGTGGGAATTTACTGTGCCGGTGTAATTAAAAAGCAACTAGTAGTGGGAGATGATGATTCCTTTAATATCAGGTCTATCATGTATGGAACTCATACTTATGATCACAGACTTGTAGATGGCTCTGTTGGGGGAACCTTTCTTTATCAATTACACAAAAATTTAGAAGAGATGGATCCAGCAGCTCTTTTTTAATCCCAGAGCTTTGATAATCTTTCCTTAAGGGCCTTTTCTCGGCCCATTTCACTTGGCCTGTAAAATTTAGGAATATTTTCTTTGGTATAATCTTGTTTTACGAAGTGATGGGGATACTTGTGGGGATATTTATAAGTGATAGCATCTTTTGGAGGAAAGTTTTTTAAATGATCTGGAACCGAAATGGTCGATTTTTCTTTTACAAAATCCATTGCCTCATTAATGGCCATATAGGCGGCATTACTTTTAACCGTTGAGGCCAGATAGGTGGTTGCTTGTGCTAAGTTTATTCTCGCTTCGGGCATGCCAATGCTGGAAACTGCCGTAAGTGTTGAGGTGGCAATCATTAAGGCCTGGGGATCAGCGTTGCCAACATCTTCTGAGGCAAAAATGATGAGTCTTCTCGCGATAAAAACCGGATCTTCACCACCATCTAACATGATAGCAAGATAGAGAATTGCCGCCCCAGGATCACTTCCCCGCATGCTTTTAATGAAGGCGGATATGATATCAAAGTGTCGGTCCCCATTTTTATCAAAATTACGGGCATTTTCTAAAATGAGCGATTTTATTTGCTCCGATGAGAGATCCTGGTGATCATTTACAATATCTAAAATATTGAGTGCCTTGCGGGCATCTCCATCTGAGTAATCAGCGATAAAATCCAAGGTATTCTCTTCTAAGTTGATAGCAAACTCATCGCAGGCATTTTTTAAAATGGTGGCAATGTTATCAGGCGTAAGGGGACTTAGTTCAACAATTTGAATTCGAGAAAGTAAGGCCCTATTTATTGAGCTGCGGGGATTTTCCGTAGTAGCGCCAATCATGGTAAAAGAGCCGGACTCGATGTGGGGCAAAAGAGCGTCCTGTTGGGCCTTATTAAAACGGTGAATTTCATCAATGAATATAATGGACTCTTTGCCAAAAGAATTTTTAAGCTCAAGGCTTGATTTAATTAATTTTTTAAGATCGTTTACGCCACCTAAAACAGCATTGAATTTATAAATTTCTTTATTGCTATTTTGCGCCAGGATAAAGGCCAAAGTGGTTTTACCGGTGCCCGGTGGGCCCCAAAAGACAATGCTGGGAAAATTTTCTTTGGTAAGGAAGGAGTATCTGCCAAGCATTTTGCCTTGGCCTATAAATCCTTGGAGATTCGTAGGTCGGGCGCGAAAGGCCAGAGGTATTTTTGTTTCCCGGGCAAAAAGCCCCATTTGGTTTGATTCTAAATCCATTATCTACCTTACCAAGATTATTTTAAGGATGGAGTTCCACCGCCTGTGCATGATTTTAAGTTGATTCTTAGGAGTACCCGAGATCAGCTCTTTCCAGCGAGGCACTTTCATGTAGAAAGAATTCCAAGTGATGTTTAATTCCTCTAAACGAGTCACTAGGAATTTTAGGTTTTGTTTTTCTATAATTTCCTGTTCCAGTTTTTTAATAAAATTTGACCACACAAAATAAAAGTTTTTTTGAATCTCATCATCTAGGGGACTAATCAGAATGATTTCCGTATTGATTAAGGCCTGATTTAGATAAATACCCACCTGTTTTTTTTCTTTTAAAAGCAGGGGGTTTTCTAGGTGATTTAAAATATTGTACCAAATATCAGAGATTTTTCCTGAATAATCTGAAAGCTGAATTGTTGAATCAATATTTCTTCTCTTGCTGAAAAGCCCCGAGATCTTTTTTTCAAGTTTCAAGGTCTTTTTATTAATTCTCTTGGCCAAAGATTTAAGATCCTCAAAGTTATCGGTGCATTCCTCTTTCTTACAATGGGGTAAATAGTCTTTCCATTTCTTTTTAAATCGGTGAGTTAAAATTTTTAAGTTAATGGTGTCCTCTTGTAGAGGATTAATCTTTTTTAAAACAGAGTAAAAATCTTGCACTAAATTTCGAATTTGCGGCCTGATGTAATTGTGAAATGAACGGTTTGAAACATTTACCTTTTTAGAGTCAAAGTAAAAATAAGAATAGCCAAAGGCCGAATTGAGATTACCAAGTAGTAAAAATAAAATTAAAATTCGACCCATAGTTTAAATTTTGGTTATTTTAAATGATATATCAGATTTCTCGATTTGGTAGGTGATAATTCCGTCTCCACTCAAATCATTTTTTTCCAAATTTTTGGTCAGGGTTTCACCGGCAATGTAGTCCTTGTGCTTTAAAATGGCATTTTCCAATTCTTGTGAACCAGAAAATTCAACTTTAATACGGTCAGTTACATTGAGGTTTAAATCCTTACGCGATTTTTGAATCCTATTTACCACTTCACGGGCCAGGCCTTCATCTATGA
This sequence comes from Deltaproteobacteria bacterium, assembly GCA_004356615.1. Lineage (GTDB taxonomy): Bacteria > Bdellovibrionota > Bacteriovoracia > Bacteriovoracales > Bacteriovoracaceae > SMWT01. The sequence goes on from SMWT01000132.1 coordinate 6,927, forward strand.
GATCTTGAGTTAGCTTACAGTCTAGGTCAATCGAGATAAAGCGGTTGGACAATGCCTGGGTACCTTCTTTGGGCTCGCGGAATATGAGGATATCTTCAGGAGAGAAAACTTCTCCTTCAAGTTCAATTTGGCCATCGCTTTCAAGCCTTTCTAGATCATTTGCATCAAGTCCGGCGATGAGACTTCGGTATTTGCCGAAATTCTTGCCAAGTCTTTTTCCGAGGACTGGAGAATTTGGTTTAGCAAAAAGCTTTATAAACTCATTTTCATTTTCTGAGTATTTAATCTCTTTTACATTGAGCTCATTTTTAATATAAGACTCAAGTTTAGAGATTTCTTGTAGCAGTGATTTGTTTTTATGAATGATGGTAAGAGTATTAAGTGGGGTTTTTACCTTAATTTGTTCTTTGTTTCTTTTTTGCCTTCCTAGCAGAATAATCTGTTGCATACGATCCATGGCATCTTCAAGCGTCGCATCCATGTATTTATCTTGAGGCGTTGGATAGCTGCATAGATGAACTGATTCTTCCTCTTTTTCGCCAAACGAACTTAGTGCTTGATACATGTATTCCGAGAGAAAAGGAGTAAAAGGTGCCATGGCGATAGAGAATTCTTTTAAGGCCAAGTATAGCGTGGAATAAGCGCTACATTTATCCTCTTCAAGTCCACCTCCCCAATACCGGGAACGGTTTAGCCTGATATACCAGTTGGTTAAATCTTCAATAAAGTTAAAAAGAGATGGGACCACGTTATATAGCTTGTACTCCTCCATCTCGGTGGCAATTCTGGCCTTTAGGGTTTGTAGTTTAGAGAGAACCCAACGATCTGTGATATTGTCACCAAAATGAAGGTTTTCTTTCGCATTCCACTTATCTACCTCAGCATAAGTTTGAAAAAATTTAAAAGAATTATACCAGGGAAGAAGAACTTTTCTTACCATGTCTTTTACCCCGGCATCGGAAAACCTTTGTTCCTCGGCCCTAACTAATCCTGAGTTTATTAAATAGAGTCTGAGGGCATCAGCACCAAATTTTTCCATTAGGACGTCAGGAGGGGTGAAGTTTTTAAGACTTTTAGACATCTTCTTGCCATCTTCGGCCAAAACCATGCCGTTAACGATGACATTTTTAAAGGCCGGAGAATCAAAAAGGGCGGTAGATAAAATAGTTAGGGTATAAAACCAACCTCTGGTTTGATCTAATCCTTCAGCAATGAACTCAGCAGGAAATCCTTTGTTAAATACTTCTTCATTTTCAAATGGGTAGTGAAGTTGAGCATAAGGCATGGAGCCTGATTCAAACCAACAATCTAGAACTTCTTCAATCCTTTTGTATTCGCCTTCTTCTCCTTCGATGGTGAAAGTAAGGGGGTCAACATTTTCCCGGTGGAGATCTTCTAGCTTAACGCCTGAATACTTTTTTAGCTCTTCGATGGAGCCCATGCAGATTCTATTTCCAGTAGTCTCATTTATCCAAATAGGTAAGGGAGTGCCCCAAATTCTATTTCTAGATATGGCCCAGTCTCGGGCCCCTTCAAGCCATTTTCCAAAACGACCATTTTTTATATGAGAGGGTACCCAATTAATTTGTGAGTTGGAATGCATTAATCTATCGGTGTAGGGCTCAACTTTTATAAACCATGAAGGAATGGCCTTATAAATTAGCGGTGTATCCGATCGTGGACAGAAAGGATAAGGGTGAACATAAACTGATTGCTCATAAAGCTTTCCACGCTCTTTTAAGTCTCGAGTAATGGCCTTATCGGCATCTTTTACATATATGCCAGCATAGTCTGTAACTTCACTGGTAAATTTCCCATAATTATCAACTGGGCAGGCGTGGATGTGGAGATCGGCCTCTCGCATAACCCGGTTATCATCTTCGCCAAAATCAGGTGCGATATGAACAATACCGGTACCAGTATTAGTGGTGACAAAATCATCAGCGATAATTTGAAAGGCCCCTTCTTTTTCAAGATTTGAAAAGTAGGGAAATAGCGGTTCATATCTTTTTCCCTTAAGCTCTGAGCCTTTCATCTCAGATACTGGTGTCAGGTTTTTATTTTTACCTACGGATTCCAATAATTCTTTGGCCACAATTAGATGGATACCACGATCTTCATCTAAAACTTTTACGTAATCTAAATCTTCTCTAATACATAGGGCGAGGTTAGACGGGAGAGTCCAGGGCGTTGTGGTCCAGGCCGCCACGTAGGTGTCTTCATCTTTTAATTTAAAAAGCACCGTTATCGCCGGATCCTGAACATTTTTATAGTTAGAACCAGCTTCAAAATTTGATAAGGGTGTTCCCATGGCGGTGGAAAAAGGCATTACCTTGGTGCCTTTGTAGATCAGGTTTTTATCCCAGAGCTGCTTGAACACCCACCAAACGGATTCCATGAAAGTAGTGTCCATGGTTTTATAATCATTTTTAAAATCGACCCAACGGCCTATTCGGGAAATAGTTGTTTCCCACTCTGAGGTAAATCTTTGGACAATTCCTCGGCATTCATCGTTGTATCCCTTGATGCCAATTTCTTCCACCACCTCATGGGCCGATTTACCAAATTTTTTATCGATTTCATGTTCAACAGGAAGACCATGGCAGTCCCAACCAAATCTTCGTTCAACATAAAAACCTTTCATGGTAAAATATCGGGGAATAATATCCTTTATGGTACTTCCAACCAAGTGGCCGTGATGAGGAAGTCCGGTAGCAAAAGGAGGCCCATCATAGAAAATATATGGTTCACCATTTTTGGTTTTTTCCAATGACTTTTTAAAAATATCGGTCTCTTGCCAGAATTTTAGAGTCTTATGCTCGGCCTCTACAAAGGAAAATTGTTCGTTAGCTTCACTCACCGGTAGGTCTCCCATTATTTTGAAGGCAGACCATAGCAGCAAAAGGCCTATTTGAATAGGTTTTAGGGGAAAATTTGACCGTTATATGCGCAAAGTCAAGGAGGGGGCGCCAGGTATCCGATAGTGATTGGTGATGAAACTATTGATACTAGTTATTTTGCTATTTATCGGCCCTTTTGCCAGCGCTCAACTTAAGACCCAAAGGCTATTTTATAAAGGACAGAACCAGAGTTTAGTTCACTGGGAAGAATTAGATAAATCCTGGATGGATTTTAGAAAATGGAAACTCTCTTTACATTACAAGGAAGAAAACCCCGACTGGGAAGTCTTGATTAAAAACCGGGAAATGAGAGAAGTCATAGGTCGTGGGATTGAGTGTGTGGGTAAATGTCGACTATATCGTGGAGTAAAAAATAATGACATGAGATTTAGGTCCCTCCTATTAGAAGGTGATGAAGTCATGACCGAGAAGGATAGCTATGGTTGGATATTCTTATTAGATGGGACCTTGGTGCGGATTTCACCTAATTCCTCCATTTCTCTAAGGGAGATTAATATTGGAATTAACTCCATCTTTTTCCAGGTGAGGATAAACTATGGAAATATTTTATGGATGAGCAGAGACAACAGGCCCTATAAAGTTGATAATGGTGCAGAATCCGACACCCTCTTTTTGCCCCTTGATTTCAAAGCAACAAGACCGGAAATTCTACCTGTTCCTTATTCGGAAGAAGACCTTTTTAAGGCGCTTAAAAAACCACGTAACTTTGAAAAACATCAGATACATTTAAATCGTTTAATCTCGGAAAATAATTTATATATTCACAATAAGCCATCTTATTCTTTTATCGTGATGCCAAATGGAACCTTGGCCGGGTATAATTTACAGGCAGAATTTATCGTTTTAACAGGAAGAGAATCCTACTTTAAAAAAAGAACCCCCAAACAATTAGGCGTGGAACAACATGAGGGGGAAAGCGATTTAGATAAAAGCGCCAATTTCTATTTTCGGGGATTTGAAAATACCCAAGTCAGTGAGGTGGAATCTGGTGTTTGGTACAAGGTTTCTCCAGAAGGTAAATCCATAGATAAAATTCCCCAGCTTCAAAACAAGAGATTTTGGCCGGGAGAACTTTTAACGGGGAAAATAACCTCATTTTTAATGGCCAGAGAACTTTTACTGAGAAGATATTCCACTTTCATGTTTGAAGATTTAATAGACCCCCAGATATTTGCTGAAGTGCATGGGTATCGTCTTTGGGGGCGAATGGATGATGTCTATAAAGAGGATTTGTATAGAAGATTGACCTTTCTGGAAGAATATACCAGGAGAATAGAGACCAATAATTTCCTCGTTAGGGAAAGATTTAAAACCCGGCTGGAAAAAAGAGGTGAAACCTTATTCGAGATGCAATATAGTAATAAGTTTTTTATAAGAGCACTTAAGCACTACTATAAAACAAGAGAGCGTGGCCCCTATGAAGCAGACGAAATATACCTTAATCCTCGCCAGTAAAAGTCCTAGAAGAATAGAGCTATTAGGTCATTTAAGTATTCCCTTTGAAATTATCCCAGCAGATATTCAGGAAGATCCAAAAGAGAGCGCCTTAAAGCTGGCGGAACTTAAAGGCCAAACCGTCATGGATGATCTAAAAAAGCGTGAGGGTTTTGGAGAGTCTTTTTTTCCCTTTGTCGTCTCTTCCGATACCCAGGTGAGATTGGGGGAAACAATTTATGGAAAGCCAGCAGATGAGAGTGAAGCTAAAAAAATGTTGCAGGAACTCCAAGGCAAAACTCATGAAGTAATAACAGCGGTCTATATGGGAAGATTAGATGTTGGGACGGGCGAAATTCTGCACTCTGCCTTTTATTGCACGTCAAAAGTTACCTTTGAGCAAATTGACGATGATATCTTAGATCACTACTTGCAAACCGGAGACTCATTAGACAAGGCCGGTGCATATGGTATTCAAGGGCCGGGGTTAGTGTTTATTTCCCATTTAGAGGGCTCTTATTCCAATGTGGTAGGTTTTCCCCTTGCCGGATTTCTAAAACAGTTAAAAGAGTTTTTAGGTGAGAATTGGAGAGCTCTATTTTATGAATGATCTACTTGCTGCTTGGAAAAAATATCAAGTACAGGTCAAGGAAGTGACAGGCCATGTTTTAGGATAAATCGCGGGAATCCTCGGTAATTCATTGCCGAGATGAAAGTGATTGCCTTTCGGCGAGAATTAAAAAACAAATAAATTTTATTATAATTCATTCCTATTGACTTAAAGTTAGGGGGCCATACACTTATCCCAATATGAAAGAAGTTGTAAATAAGGCCTATAAATTCAGGGTTTATCCCACAAAAAAACAACAGGTTTTTTTTGCCAAACATTTTGGTTGTACGCGCTTTATTTATAATTATTTATTAGGTGTTCGCCGGGATGCTTATCAAAAAGAAGGTAAATCAATAAGTGGACTTGAGGCCAAAAAATTAATCCCGGGACTTAAAAGGCAAGAAGAGTATGAATGGTTAAAAGAGGTTAATTCCCAGAGTTTGCAAGATGCCGCACTTGATCTCAATTCTGCCTATGAAAGATTTTTTAAAAAGATCAATGGATCTGGGTATCCAAAATTTAAGAAAAAAGGACAAAAAGAAACATTTTCTGTTCCTCAGAGCTTTCAAGTTTATCCCCAGAGATCTTCTATTTTGATTCCAAAGCTAAAGACACCCATAAGGGCCAAATTTCATAGAAGTATGAAAAAAGTAGTGGAGTTTAATTCAATAACTTTTTCAAAATCTCCTTCAGGAAAATACTATGCCTCCATAAATGTAGATGAGACCGTTATTCACAAAAAACCTGTAAATAAGGTTACCAAGAAAACCAAAACCGTGGGCATTGACCTGGGACTTAAAGATTTTTTGGTGGAATCTTGTGGTAAGAAAACGGATTCTCCAAAGTACTTAAGAGTCTCTGAAAGAAAATTAAAAAAATCCCAGCAAAGACTTTCCAGGAAGCAGAAGGGTTCAAATAATAGAAACAAACAGCGGCTTATAGTCGCAAAATTGCACGATAAGATATCAAATCAAAGAAAAAACTTTCTTCACGAGGAGAGCTCAAGACTAGTTAATGAAAATCAAGTTATCTATCTTGAAACGCTCAACGTGAAGGGAATGATGAAAAATAGGCATTTGTCCAAATCCATCGCCGACAGCGGTTGGGGTGAGTTTTTGAGACAACTGAAGTACAAA
>SMWT01000133.1 GCA_004356615.1 Deltaproteobacteria bacterium
AAATCAAGGCCTAAAAATTAACAATATGCTATTAATTAAGTCTGAGGACCCCCACCAACAGCTTGTTCAAGTTTTAAAAAGTCTTGAGGACGACTCAATTCCCGGATTCCTTACCAGATGTTTGGAATGCAACACTCCCCTAGTTGAAATCGCCAAAGAAAAGGTCCTTGATCAACTTCCTCCAAAGGTTAAGGAAGAAAATGAGGAGTTTCTTCATTGTTGCACCTGTTGGCAGGTCTACTGGGAGGGAACTCATGTTGAGAAAATGAAAAATTTTTTGCGAGAAATTACCAAAAAATAATTATTCCTAGAGATTACCTAAGATAGCTCAACTTCCTGAAAAGAAAACTTCGTATAAGGGGAACCATCTCATCCAACTTTTCTTCCAGTGCAAAGTGACCGGTATTTAGAATATGAGTTTCTAAATCTTTAATATCTTTTTTGTAGGGATGAGCTCCCGCCTCAGGAAAGATGACATCGTTTTTACCCCAAACAATAAGGGTAGGCGGAGCAAAACTTCGAAATAACTTTTGCCACTTAGGGTAGAGAGCTACGTTAGTGCGATAATCATAAAACATATCCAGTTGAATTTCGTTGTTCCCTTCCCGATCTAGCAAATATTGATCGTGAAACCAGTTGTCCGATGAAACGCGAGTCACATCCTCTGTTCCGTGGGTGTATTGCCATTTGGTGGCACCCAAGGTCAAAAGTCCTCTAAGGGCGTTCCTATTCTCTGTGGTGTTTTCATTCCAATATTTTTTAATGGGATCCCAGAAATCAAGCAATCCCTCATCATAAGCATTACCGTTTTGAATAATGAAAGCACTGACTCGACTCGGATTCTTAGCAAATAATCTAAAACCTACAGGCGCGCCATAGTCCATCAGATAGACGGCAAATTTATTTACTTTCTTATAATCAATAAACTTCTCCATCAAATCAGCAAAATTGGCAAAGCTATAAGTGAAATCTTCGCGAGCAGGCTGGGAACTATTGCCGTACCCGGGGTAATCAGGAGCAAGAACGTGGAAGTCAGTTGCTAGCGCTGGTATAAGGTTTCTAAACATATGCGAGGAGGTTGGAAATCCGTGCAAAAGAAGTACTGTGGGATGCGTAGGATCGCCCGCTTCTCGATAAGAAATTTCAAGATTTTCACTCACCTTAAACATTCGCTGATGAACCGGACTGCTGGAAAAAGCGATATTAGTGACAAGGACTGGAATGAATAAAAAGATTGATACTACTTTTTTTAGTTTTGAAAAAGATCGCATTAATTTCTACCTTTCGTCCCCTATTGGGCCGTTTATAATTGTTTAAATAAAAAGACTACTTAGCAAGCTGCTTTAAGATTCTCTCACCTACCTCTTTTGCACTGGCAGGATTTTGGCCGGTGATTAAGCGATCTGATGTTACTACGTGTTCTGTGAAGTTTTCGCTTTTGGTGAATTTTCCACCACGCTCGATGAGTTTACTCTCCAGTAAAAAAGGCATTTGATTAGTTAGTTTCATTGCCTCTTCCTCTTCGTTGGTAAAAGAGGCGACATTTTTGTTTTCTACTAAATATTTTCCATTTTTAAGTTTCACATTTACCAGGGCGACTGGGCCGTGACAGACCGCTGAGACGATTCCGCCATTATCATAAATACTAGCTGTAAGCCTTTGCACATCTGGGTTATCCGGTAGATCAAACATGGTTCCATGCCCCCCGGCGAAATAGATGGCATCGTAATCTGTGGGATTTAAATCGCTTAGTTTTTTGGCGTTATTTAACTTATTTAAAAAGGTATCATTTTTTAAAAGAGCTTTGGTTATTTCATCGGCCTGATCAAGTCCATCTAAAGGAGTCTTACCTCCCTCTGGACTGGCAATATCTATTTGGACACCCTTTTCTATTAATACATGGTAGGGATGAGTCACTTCCGTAATATAGGCACCGGTTTTTTTACCGGTAGTTCCGAGCTCACTATGGGAAGTTACAACGAAGAGTACTTTTTTAGAGCTTAGGCCCTTAGTACAAGAGATAAGAGATAGAAGAATAAATATATTGATTAGTATTTTCATAGTTAGTTAAAAAACCCCGTATCAGGATGTTCACCGCGATCTCCATTTATCCACTGATAGATATCAAAAAAATCCCAAAGCGTGGCAACTCCATTAATGATGATAAACCCTACAAGAAATATTTTATAACCCTCTGGTTGATTCACATAACTTCCATTTATAAATTCAATTATGGCGATAGTCATGGCCACTAACCAAGGAATTGCTCTGGGTAAACCCAAAAGTCTAGAAAAACCATATTTTGAGGCCACAAGTGTCAACCAGGGTAGGGTAATAATCGGAGTTAAAAGACAAACAAGAGGAAGGATTGAAGTAGCACCCCGATACATCATTAGGGCAGCACCACCTAAAAACCAACCTCCAAAGAAATTTATCCAGATAAAGATTAAAGGTTTCTCCTTGGCCAGGATTATTATCCCACTGCCAACTACTTTAGCTCCTCGTGAAATTGAATAGTGCTCTCTTGGTGTTGGATTCATTGGTTTATCCTTAAGAAATATTCTTTCCTAAAATAGCATCAGCGTCAATCCAAATTAAACAAGTTTGGCGTTTATTATAATAGGGAATTTAGAAATATCTCTTGCATCGCCTCGGGAGAGATCCCATTTATCTCAGCTGCTCTTGCTAGAAATTGGTTGAACCTACTCTTTGAAGGCCTTTCCAACCAGTAGTGCTGCCGGTGTAACTTCTCCCCAAGGGTAATAGATGGTTACACCCTTATATTGTGATAATAATGCTACTGATTATCTTATTTTTTTCAAAAGGCAAAGGCGGGCGGGTAAAAAATAGGTGTTATTTTTCCTTATGGTTTATAGGATAGTGGTCTTTTCCTTTTAAAAAAGGTTGAACCAGCATCCAGGAGAGATGTTGATATTTTGATTTTCTAAAGATATCGATTCCTATGGTCATATTCAGCTGACCTTCTTTTGGTTCTTTCAAATAGGTACCAAGCAGGCGGTCCCACCAGGGAAGATTAAAACCAAAGTTACTATTGGTTTCATTGATATAAACAGAATGATGAACCCTATGCATATCTGGTGTTACTACAAAAAGTCTTAAATACTTATCAATCATAGGTGGTAAATATATGTTGCCATGATTAAACATGGCGGTAGCATTTAGCAGTATTTCAAAAATGATTACCGCTAGTGGTGGTACTCCGAGTAAAAAAATCACTGACAACTTGATCACCATGGACAGGATAATCTCGATGGGATGAAATCTTGCTCCAGTCGTTACATCATAATCTAAATCCGTATGATGCATTCTATGTAACTTCCAAAGCATGGGGACGGCATGAAACATGACATGTTGTAAGTAGATGGCCAGATCAAGTAAGATCACCGAGGCAATGACAACTAGGGGGATAGATAAATTATATTGATTAAAGAGTCCAAGTGAATTTTCTTTTATAAGATAAGCAAAACCAACAGCTGTGCTGGAAAAAACAAATCGCAGCACAATACTGTTTAAAAAGACGATCCCCAAGTTAGAGTACCAACGAACCCATTTACTTTGCGTTAAAGGACGTCTTGGAAAAATCATTTCCCATAGTGCTACAACCCCAAATACCGCAAAAAAAAAGGTCAGCCTTAAGATTGTTTCCTCATTTAATTCCATTCATCCTCCGATTTTAAAATTGTATCAGAGCTAAAAGGAAATTTCTTGTTTTTGGCAGGGTGTAAGTTTAATATTTTTTAGCTATTTGCCCTGGCCGTTCTTTTTCTTTTCCAAAGTATTACAGGTAGCGCCAAAGCTAGTCCAATAAGGATTGGTTTAAGATCTAAGAAAAATTATATTGTTACATTTCCCCCAAAAGGGGGAATGGATTTTCATGCCATAATTTTAAGAGCAAAATAAGGAACTATAGAAAATATAATCGCCATAATCTTATAGGTGGCAACGAATCTGAAAAGCTCATTTGTTGCTGCTTCCTCAGAGATACCATAAAATTTACTATACATTTTAACGGCCCAATTTCTCCCTAACATGAGAAAAGTTGCAGAATATAACAAAAACCCCATATTGATAATTGAACACCAACCAAAAAAAGTTGTAAGACTTTCCATTGTCTCCATTTCTAATTCCTCCCAACTAAGGTATATATCTAGATAATTTTATAATACGGCACATGTGTGTCAATATTAAAACGATCAGGACCTTTTTATGAAATACCTATTCCTCTTATTATTAACCTTAAATGCCTTTGCACTCGATTTCACCAAAGATGACTTAAGTATTGTTAAAGCTAACTTTAAGTCTGGTAAAGCGGTAATCATAGACACAAGATCACAGAGAGAATGGAATAAAGGCCATGTGAATGGTGCTAAAAGATATGAAGTCTCTGATCTTAAAAAATTAAGGGAAAAAGGCGAGCTGGAAAAAAACATACCCAAAGATAAGATCATCTATACTCACTGCATGGCCGGATATAGGGCAAAGCGAGCGGCCGAAATATTAAAAGAGAGAGGTTACGATGTGCGACCGCTTAAAAAAGGCTACCCTGATTTAATAAAAGCTGGGTTTCCTAAGAAGTAATACTAGTCACTTAACACATTAAGTCTATAAATTTTTACAATCAATTTAAAATATCCTAAATTTTTGGTAAAAAACCCTGTAACAACTTTTTAAGAGGATTTTTACATGTTTAAGACAACAGCAATACTATTTGGCCTACTCATTTCTTTTTCAACCTTGGCCAGTGACAGATTCGTGATGATCACTTTCCACGGATTAGGTGGTTTTGAAAGTGACAGACTAGAAGAGAGTCGAAATATATCAGAGGAACTCAGCAATGTTGGAGTTGAAAGAATGTATAACGGTGGCCATGGAGTCAATAAAAGAAAGTGGCAAAAAGTTCTCGATAACTTTGACTGTAGAAACGGCCAGCAAATGAACGAAGACCTAGGTCTTATCATTATTGGATATAGCTGGGGTGCTAGAAAGTCTTATGAATTTTCCAAGGCCTATCATAAAAAATGTGGCCAAAAAGCAGAACGTGCTTACATGATCGATGGAATTCAAAAACTGATTACCTCATTTAGACACGCCCCCGTCGCTAAAGTTTGCAAAAACTATTACAAAAGAAAAGGTATTATTAGTGGCAAGGCCCTAAAGGGTTGTGAAAATTCTGAGCTGACAGAAATCTGTGTAAACACCAGCGGTATGCAGTGTCACCAGGTTGTTCTAAGAGAAGGGTTTAGGCTCGTAATGGACGATATCACAAGTCTCTAACTAGTACTGGGCACTCTTTTCAGGGTGTCCAATTAATTTAATCTTTTTATTTAATTGCCGAATAGCTGGCCATGAAAATTATAACTATTTTACTTTTTCTATTCTCTTGTGGCTCTGTAACCAAACGAGACTCCTCTGGTAAGGTTACCCAGAAAAAGAAAAAAGAAGAGGTTATCGTTGCTTCTTTAAACGGTAGTCTAATCCGTCAGATCATTGTTAAAAACCTCCCCCAAATTCGAACCTGTTACCAAAATCAAATGAGCAGCAGTGGAAAGACCTATCAGGGCATGGTCACCATGAAATTTACCATTGAAGAGTCAGGCCTGGTTGATAGGGCAAAGGTAGAAACCAATGATCCTTCCTTTCCAAGGCCTATTGGAGAATGTGTCAGCACCGTCTTAAAAAGAATAAAATTTCCAAGATCTAAGGGAGGAGTGGTGGAAGTCTCCCAACCATTTAATTTTCATCCGACAAAAAGTTAAGTCCCAAATTGTCACCGAGTGTTTTTCTCAATGAAATATCTATTGTTTTTAAGTGATTGAAATCATTCATTTTAGAAATTTAAAAGGCGTAAATTAACAACTTACGCCTTTTTTTTATTTCTGGATTCACGAAAAATATAAGTAGAGAAGAAATCTTAAAGGAGTTTTTATGCAGTTATTTAAAACGCTATTTGTTGTCTCCTTATTCCTAATTGGCTTTCAGGAACCATTAAGCGCTGATGACTATGTTCACAGTGATAGTGATTCCGTTGAAAAACGCAGACCGGGAATGGGAAGAGGCGGAGGCCATCGAGGTGGCGG
>SMWT01000134.1 GCA_004356615.1 Deltaproteobacteria bacterium
CCTGTTACAATTACCCCTACCACTTTATTATAAAGAGGATATTGTCCGGTTTTAGGATCCATATCCCTATAAGAGCCATCAAGACGCTCGCACATAAGTTGGCAAAGAGAGGATCTGACTCCCATCGAAATAGGCATGGAAGGAATTAGGATATCGGCCGCTTTAATTTTTTCATAAATCTTAGGCCATTCATCGCCATCTCCCATATCCGAATCAGTACCCCAGGCAATTTTGTAGTCAGCAAGACGTACAGTTTCGCATTCGACTCCTTGGGGTTTCATCAAATCCGCCACTTTATCAATCAAGCACTCAGTATTTGAGACTGCTGGTGATTTCTTTAAGGTGCAATTTAAAAATAGAGCTTTTAATTTTGTATCTGAACTTATAATTGTAATCCTTTACTAAAATTGTACCTACCGGTAAATAAATATACAAGTTTTAGAGTCCATATTTACCACACCTGATCATAAAGACCTCCTGAATTCTATTTTTGCTTAAAAAGGGTAATTTGATAATTTCAAGGGCTCTCTATGGATAATGAGAAAAATTTTACCTGTCCCAAATGTGGCAATAAAGGGAATAAAGTTAAAATCATTACTCCCCAAAACCTTTTAAAAGAATTTGGGCCTCGGTCGCAACGGCGCCCAAATGCAAGAACCTTAATTCATCCTTTTGAGAGTATTTTTGTCTGTATGATGAAAAATGTCGGGGAGGCCGTGAATTTTTAGTTGGGTATCCTCTTCATAACTAAAACTGTTTTCATCGTGTTTGGTGACCTTTAGTGTATAAGTTACGGTCTGAAAATTCTTATCCAAAAAAGGGTTTGAACAGATGCCAAAAGTTTGGGAACCAAGTGTCGCCTCCATTTCTAAAATTTTTGAATCAGCACTGGCATTTCCTCCGGCGATGACTGTTACCCCCCGAGGAATCATAAAACACCTCATTACCTGCAAGGCCTTGGGGTCCCAAAGCCAGTAACCAAGTTCTTCATGAAAGGGGTCTTCAAAACCTATAGGCCAGGCAGTCCTGCGGTAGCGAAGTCCAAAAAGCTTTTGCTGATGATTTTCCACTGGGGAGAGAGGGTCAAAGACCAGGTGTTCACGATAAGGGGTCTCCATATTTCCCAAATCTTTAGCGGGAGCTGAATCTATCCCACTATCCCCTTCCCAGGTTCCAACCAAGGATGCGAGCGGCCCTAAATTTTTAATTTCCTCATCGGTCATCTTTTCCCTCCAAGTTTTTTACTAAGTTTAAATATTCTCTAACGGAGGCCTATAATTGTCATCAATTTTTTGCCTACGCGAGATAAAATCAGCAGGGCATAGATATAAATTCGCTCTTCACGCTTTCGGTCTTTACCGATATTTACCAAATTCGGCGCTATTGGGGAAAGGTCGTTAAAAATTCCTAAACGATTTAAAGGGGTTACAGACCAAATGTGAGAACTACCAGATGCTTAAACGGCATCTACTAAAAACTTAAGGATTATAAGAAGTTAGAATGATTAAAGTTTCTTATCTCAATTCCCATTCTTCACTATGCTTCATCGTTCATCACCCTATTTCACTAAATCAGTCTGTAAGAGTCTGTAAAATTTTAAATCCATTAATAAGAGAAGTATGAAGGCCTTTAATTATAGAGAATGGGTTATAAATAGATTCAAAACCTTTCTACACCTTACTTCGAAGAAAATAGAGATTTGTGATACCGTTTTTCTTGTCTAATTTGTTATATTTACAATAAATTGAATATTTATAGTGAGAATTAATATTTATATTAAGGAAGGTTATATGAAATTTAGTTTTAAAATATTGATATTACTTTATCCACTGGTTATAAACGCCCACGGAAATAGAGGCGGCCACAAAAGGGAAATAGTTGATTTTAAAAAAGAGAATTTGAAGACCATAAATAGGAATTATGTAGAAGTTATAAAACCTATTTTTCTAAAAAAATGCTTTGATTGTCACAGTAATAATACCAAATATCCCTGGTATTATTCCATTCCAGGAGTAAAACTACTGATAGATCAAGATATTAAAAAAGGCCTGGAACATATAGATTACTCTGATAATTTCCCCTTTAAAAGTCATGGTGAAGGCCCTGAGGATGACCTCAAGGCCACATTAAAGGCCGTAATCGAAGATAGTATGCCTCCCATTAGGTATAGATTACTTCACTGGGATTCTAAAATAACCAATGAAGAAAAGAAAATCATTAAAAAATGGGTTGATGATTCATTAAGAAAATTGGAACAGAGTAAGGATTAGGGGCCCTTGGTTAAACTTTTAACTTACTTTTTTCTGTGATAAAAACTGTTGATTGTTTTGATATTAAATAAGATAAAACCCTTAAAAAAAGGATTAAATTTAAATTATGGATTCAAAAAAGAAAACCTGTGGTGAGTCGGATTGAAAAACCTAAAACAGAGAAGAATATGCCAAAAAATTAACTTTTATTTAAATTATTTCCCTTAGTTTTTTTAAAATATTTCAGCTCCTCTTTTTTCTAATTATAAGATTCCAAATACTCACCAAAACTAAACCTGCGATTCCTCCGTACATTAGGAATTGATTAATCGTAAGTCCAATATAGACGTATCTTCCAAGGTACAGGGAAACCCCAAAAAATAAACCTGAAAGAAAAGGATAAATATTTCCATGCTCCTTTCGGTAGGACCAATAAAATCCAGACCAGGCCAATAGAAGAAGGGTAATCAACAAGGGTTTTAATACCGCCTCCTGAACCAAAAACCCCAGGCCAACGGAGGAAAGAAAAGCCCCTATGGCGGGTATGCAAAGTGGACAGAGGCCAACAGTGATGGCCGAGCCCATGGAACCAATTATTGCCATAATCCCTTTTTTTCTTTTATGAGTTTCAACATCTTTAATATTTAACAATGACTTTAGTCTATCAATAGATATTATATCCAGAGAACAACCACCTCCCTGACCGGTGATTTCAGAGCCCAAAATGATTTTTTCCCCCTTTAAAATGGTGGGAGAGGAATAATTTTTTAGGGGATGTTCTGGGGAAAGATCATCTTGTAGAATTTCTGAAAAATCCACTCCGGCCTTTTGGAGTAACTTTCTAACTTTACCAGCATTTGGGCAGCCCTCGAAATAAATGAATTTTATATCTTTCAATCTAGGCCTCCATGGTTTCAATGATCGGACAAGAATCAGAAATGACTCGATTTTCGCAATCATCGACTAATTTTTGCAGAGTATTTTCCATTAACCTTAAATCTTTTATTTTTTTCTCCACATCCTTTAATTTTGAAATTGCTTTTAACCTCACTCTGTCACAGCTTTTAGCTGACCCGGTTTTTAGACCAAATAACTCTTTAGTTTCCTTGAGGGAAAAACCAAGATCTTTTGCCTTTCGAATGAATTTCAACCTTTTAAGACTTTCGTCCGTAAAAACCCGATAACCGGAACTATTTCGGTGATGGGGTTTTAAAAGGCCATTTCGTTCGTAATATCGAAGCGTCTCTACATTTACTTTTGCTTTTTTTGCTAATTCTCCAGCAAGGTAATTCATCATTTCCCTCCTTACTTATAATTATAAACCATGTACTATGGTACAGGGTCAATAGACTGTAATATCAGTAACTTGACTAGGGTTCAAAAAAAATATTGACCTTGTATTATACTACAGGGTGTATCATTGGATTATAGGAGGATATTATGAGCAAAAGAAAAGTTGAAGTATTCACCGAGGGTTGTGCAAGATGTGAACCCACTGTTGCGCTCGTTAAAAATTTGGCGTGTAAAAGTTGTGAAGTAATAGTTTGGGATGTAAAGAAGGGATGTGAGACCAATAAATGTCGGGATTTGGCAAAACAATATGGAATCAACCGCTACCCGTCCGTGGCAATTGATGGAAAGCTCTTAGAATGTTGTAAAAATGGTGAGGGCCCCACTGAAGAATCTTTAAAAGCTGCAGGCTTGGGCCAAGAAAAATAGTATTGAAAGGGCCAGAAAATGGTACAAAATTGGCCTAACAGTATGTAATGGATAATTATTGCTTGTTGATAATTAATATTATTAAAAGGTTAGGGGCCATATGCCTGAACTACCAGAAGTAGAAACCATAAGAACTCAGCTCAGTGAGCATCTTCCCTTTAAGATTAAGAAGGTGAATTACTCTCCAGTGGTGGGTTCTCTTTTTGGGGAAAAGAGTTTTGATCCCGAGGGGATGGAAATTAGTGAGATCAAAAGATATGGGAAGGTCTTAAATTTTATTTTAGGAGATCAGCATATTTTATCAGGACTTGGCATGACCGGTGGTTGGATTATCTCTAAAGAGTCCCTGGATGAAAAACACAAACATGTGGAATTTATCTGTGATGATATTTATCTCAGTTATGTGGATCCCAGAAGATTTGGATTTATCCATTATATGGATGAAAGTGGTAAGGAAAATTTTCTTACTCGGTTGGGGCCCGATCCTTTCTCAAAAGATTTTAATGCTGAATATATCTATAGCGTTTTAAAGAAATATCCTAATCGACAATTAAAACCTTTTTTACTGGATCAAAAGTACTTTGCGGGAATTGGGAACTATCTCGCTTCTGAGATTTGTGCTCTGGCGGGAGTTCGACCGACAAGAAGAGCAGGTAAAGTTACCAAAAAGGAAGCTGGTAAATTAAAGGAAGCAACCGATGCTATTTTAAATAAGAGTATTAAGGCAAATGGCGCTACCTTTTGGGGTGGTTACCGGGATACTAGTGGGGAGAAAGGCGATGGCTTAAACCATTTGGTGGTCTTTTTTCAAAGGGATTGTGGCATGTGTGGAGGAGTGGTTAAAAAGATAATTCTTGGTGGAAGAGGAACCTTTTATTGTCCTAAATGCCAGAAATGAGGGAGTTGGCAATTCTTTATGCAAGATGGTAGCTTTGGGAAATGGAAAATAAAATAAAAATAAATCAAAGCGTCGCTATCTTAATAGACGGAAATAATATCGAAAGAAGTATTCACGGCATCACCAAAAATGAGGCCACCATGATCAATTTTGATACCCTTATCCCCAGGCTTTTAATGGACCGGGGACTCAATAGATTAATCTATTTCAGAGAAGGAAAAAACATTTCCACCAAACTAAGCGAGCGGTTACATCAAAATTATCACGGCTCAGTTGTCCCTTGTCATAAAAGTGCTGATATTCCCTTATCTATTAAGGCCACGCAACTGGCCAGTAAGGTGGATACCATCATCTTGCTATCTGGGGATTCAGATTACGTGGAACTCGTTGCCCACTTAAAATCGGAAGGGGTTAGAATTGAAATCGCCGCGGTGGAAGAGACAACTAGTCGACTGCTAGTCGAAGAGGCCGATTACTTTCATCCCATCACCAAAGAGGATTGGTTTACCCTAATCCCTAAACGGAAAACCAAAAAGAAAACCACTAAGAAGAAGTAGAGAGATCAAAAAGATGGAAGGCGGCCACTACTAGTGAGTGGGTGATCTTTCCCTCTTTAATGAGATTTGGGATTTCTTTTAGAGGAACCAGTTTAATATCGATTTCTTCCAAGGGATCAAGATTTTGTGGGCCTACCTTTTGGCAGTTTAATGCTAAGTAGGTGGCGCAAGTATTGGTCATAAAGGCGGGATTGGCATCAACTTGGCCTAGTTTAATCCATTCTTTGGCCTGAAAACCTGTCTCTTCTGCCAGCTCTCTTTTGGCCCCATCGAAAATATCCTCGCCGGGGTGGCCAACTCCTCCGGGAATCTCCAGGGTAATGGAGTCTGTGCCCTGGCGGTATTGCTCTACCATTATCACTTCTTTTTCTGGCGTCAGGGCAACGATATTAACCCAGTCCCAGCACTCGAGAACATCAAATTTGCCGGTTTTTCCCGATTCCTTTGAGGTCCTTTCCACCTCCCGATACTTGAAAACCTTGGCATTTAAGATAGATTTTTCTGATATTGTTTCCCATTTTTTTACCATTCTACAAACCTAGCAAAAAAGAGTACCCAAATGGAGAAAATTTTTCTATCAATGCAGTGAGAAAATATGGCCAAGATGAAGCTTGAAGGTTAATTTTACGGATACTTAAATATCCTCGAGGACTAAATCAATGGAACAACAACTGATTCCTTTAAACATCCCCCAAAAACTCGCAAACACCCCTAAAAATCTCCCCAAATACCAACAGATTGTTAAAAATTTAAGTGGTGACGAGGTGGTTCTAGCAGATCCTAAGGCCACTCGGGCCTTCGTTGCTCTGATGAACCAACATGCCGTAACCGGCGGGGCCGCTGCTCACTGGGGAGGGCCTGCTGCTTTTGCAGAGATTATGTCTTCTATCCATGAGTTCATGTTCAAAGAGGATTCCTGGTACGATAAATTTAACTTTGTTAACGATGCCGGACATACTGAAAATGGTGTTTATGCTCTTCGGGCCAATTATGAATTTGACGGTCTAACCCCTGCGGATCTTTTTAAATTTAGATCAATTGAATCTAAACTGACCGGCCATGGTGAGGCCCATCTAAATCCTGAAGGGGTCTATATTTCTAATGGGCCTTTGGGTTCTGGGCTGCCTCAAGCGCAGGGTCTGGCCATCGCTGATAAGCTTTTAAAAAATGATCGAGTAACAATTTGTACCATCTCTGATGGAGCAAGTATGGAAGGTGAGGCCAAGGAGGCCTTTGCTGCTATTCCGGGACTGGCGGGGAGAGGACTCGTTAATCCTTTCTTGATGGTAGTTAGTAATAATAATACCAAGCTTGGTGGAAGAATTGATGAAGACTCTTTTTCTATGCATCCAACTTTTGACTCTCTTCCCACTTTAGGTTGGAAAACAACTGTAGTTAAAAATGGTAATGACCTCCAAGAGGTCTACCAGGCGATTGAAAAAGCGCTTGAAGACCTTAAAAAAGATCCTGCTGTTCCTGTGGCCCTGGTTATGAAAACGGTTAAAGGCTTTGGTGTAAAAGCTACCATGGAGGCAGCTTCTGGCGGCCACGGCTATCCTATTAAACCTTATAATGAAGCTTTTATTCCTTTTCTGGAGGAAATCTATGAAGGGAACCTGCCCAGTGAATTTTTAGGCTGGGCACAAGAAGTTCTTAAAAAACCAGCTGATGAAAGTCCAAAGGCCAAATCAGATGTCGTTGTTGAAAAAATACAACCAGGTTTTGCCAAGGCCGCTATCAGAGCTACTAGAGAAGGACTTCCCGTTTTTTCCATTACCGCTGACCTGCAAGGATCAACTGGTATTGCTCTTTTTCATAAGGAATTTCCCGATCGTTTTATCGATATTGGTGTTGCTGAATCCAATATGGTTTCAACTGCCATTGGACTCTCAAAACAAGGACTCATTCCTATTGTTGACACCTTCGCGCAATTTGGCATCACCAAAGGAAATCTTCCACTAATTATGGCCTCTCTTTCTCAGGCCCCGGTTATTGGACTTTTTTCTCATACTGGTTTTCAAGATGCTGCTGATGGTGCCTCTCACCAGGCAACTACCTTTCTTGCAGCAGTAAGTGCTATTCCTAATACGACCTGTGTACAGGTTTCCTGCTCTAGCGAAGCGGAATACTTGATGTATGCTGCTTTAACTAGCTTTGCGAGAGAGAGAGCGACGGGAAAAATACCAAATAGTGTTTTATTCTTTCTTGGAAGAGAAAACTTTCCTGCTTATTACGACAAAAAGATGACTTACCCTTGGATGAAGGCCCAAGTGTATAAAAAAGGTAGTGATGTAGTTATTGTCGCTACTGGTTCCATGGTGCCAAAAGCACTTGCCGCAGGTGTTGATTTGGAAAAATTGGGAATCAGTGCAACTGTTATCAATAACGCTTTTGTAAATCATCCTGATGTTGAAACGATAAAAGCTGCTCTTGGCAAAAATGGAAAACTTGTCACCATTGAAGATCACCAATTAATTGGTGGGATGGGGGCCCAGTTAGTTCATGCCTTAAAAATGGACGGCGCTAATTTCTCGCTTAAATCAATTGGTAACAATGGTAAGTTTGGCCAGAGCGCTTATAAGGCGGACCAGCTTTATGATTTGCATGGTATGAATAAAGAGGGCATTATTGCTGCTGTAAAAGAGTTACTCTAGACAAAAGTCTCGCCGCCTTCTCCACCGCGAGAGATGATGGCCTTGCCTTTGGATTCAAGATCCTTAATTTTTTGCACAATCTGACTTTGAGCGGCCTCCACATCAGAAAGTCTGGTGGGCCCAAGCGAATCTAGGTCTTCTGCTAAAAGTTTAGCAGCTCTTGTGGACATATTGGATAAGATCTTGGCCTTAACTTCTTCCGGTGCCGTTTTAAGGGCGATGGCCAGTTGATTACTATCTAGATCTTTCAAAAGATTTTGAATTCCCTGATCATCCACGTAGACAATATCTTCAAAAACAAACATGAGGTTTCTGATTTCTTCTGCCAGCTCTGGATCTTTCTCTTCCACTCTGCCCATGATGTTTTTTTCTGTATTTTTATCCATCAGGTTTAACATATCGGCCACTGGTTCAACGCCACCGATATTGGAAGTGTCGATGGAGCCCAGGGTGGAGAGCTCGGTCTTTAATACTTCATCTAGCTGGGCAATAAGCTCTGGGGCAACGTAGTCGAGATTTGCCACACGAAGAACCACTTCCGCTTGCAGCGCTTCTGGTAGACGTCTGAGAGCATCCACTCCTTTTTCAGGACTCAAGTGACTCATGATAAGAGCGATGGTTTGTGGATGTTCATTTAATAAAAAGTTAGCGAGAGTTCTAGAGTCCACCAGTTCGAGGGATTCAAGGGTCCGGGACTCACCCACTTCCACAATCTGGCCAAGAAGAGATTTAGCGCGATCTTCGCCCAAGGTTTTAACAATAAAGTCTTTTCCCCTATTGTCAGAAAATAAAAGTTCAGATTCTTCAGCGATTCGCGAATAAAATTCTTCCAACACCCTTTTTGACATCCAAATGGGCGCCTTTTTTACATCCGACATGGAATTGATCATTCTCTTAACGTCATTATCTTTTAAATGTTGAAAGATAAGCTGAGATGATTTTACCCCTAGTAAACTGAGTAAAAGTCCGGCCTTTTCCTGGCCGCTGAGTAGCGCATACTGAATGTCGGGATCAAGGGACTGTTCTGCCATAAATTCATTATAGCAAAGGGTATGATTCGGAGCAAAAAAGTCAAAAATTGTTGGAAAAATCATTAAATTTAAATAGAGTTGAGAAATGCTAAAAATCGGAATTACCCCATGTTTTTTTTACCCAGACAAAAACCGGGATGCTTATAGTAAGAAGTCTCTCACCTACACAGAAAATGACTTGATGAATTATTTCTCTGGCCCAGATATCATGCCCATTTTGATTCCAGATATTAAAGGAAAGGCCCTTATGGGTTTTCTAAATGAATTAGATGGCATCGTCTTTCAGGGTGGAAATGATGTCTGCCCCACATCCTACGGTGAGGAAATGATCGAAGACGGCCGCTGGCCAGGAGACCTTTATCGAGATCAATTTGAACTAGAAGTGATGGACTTTGCCTTTTTTAACAAAATCCCGGTTCTAGGAGTATGTAGGGGCCATCAGCTCATCAACGTCTATTTTAAGGGTAAGCTCTACCAAGATATCGCCCTCCAGACGAAATCCCCCATAATTCACCGAGAGGGAGAGGCCTATGACCAAATTTTCCATGAAGTGGCCTTCTATCCAGAATCTGTTTTAAATGAGATCTATCCTAAAGGGCCTATGGCAATTAACTCAGTCCATCACCAAGGGGTCAAAGTATTGGGGGAAAACCTCGTGGCCGAGGCCTATTGTCCTCAGGACGATATTATTGAGGCCTATAGATATAAGGATTTGAAGGAGCACTTTATCTATTCAGTGCAATGGCATCCAGAATTTTCTCACACGCTAGGTAACAAAATCCTTGATCCAGCGCCATTGTTGGATTATTTTATCAAAAATGTTTCAAAACGCAGGAAATGATCGATGAGTAGTTTAAAAGAGCAATTGATGAAAGCAGGTTTTAAGGCGACCGAAAAAGTGAAAGTGGTAAAACCTCGATTTGATAATCGTAGAAAAAAAAAGACTCACACCCACCATGAGCATAGAACTTTTTGTGAAAACTGCAAAAATATCTTACCTGATGTGGAATTTTATAATCACCGGGTTCCTGAAGTTACGGGAAAATGGATTTGCACTGATTGCGCCGATAAAAACTGGGTACCTGATGAGACGAGAAAGACTGCTCAAAGTGAAGCATCAAGAAATAGAATTTTTAAAAGAAGTTATGGCAGAACTATAAGAATTACTGCTAAAGATTCGCCTCGTTAATATTACCTAATTTAAAAGTTAGAGTTACCAGAGTTCCACGATCTTCCCCAGCGGGTGGTGATGTGTATTCCACAGCTCCCCCATAAGCATCCATAAATTTTTTAATCAGGGGAAGGCCATAACCCATGCCTTGCTCTCCCATCGTTCCCTTTTGCAAAATGGATTTATCGAAAGTAAACAGCTTGGGAAAAAACTCTTTGGGAATGCCAATTCCCTGATCCTGAATTAGAATTTTAACTTTATCCCCTTCCACCTTGGCCTTTATCTCAATAGCTTCATTTTTATGGGAAAATTTATAGGCATTGGAAAGGACGTTGGGAAAAACCGATTGAGTCAGAGATCTCTCGTTGGCCAAAACACATAGATCGTCTGGGATATCATCCCAATTCACCACAATTTTTTTATCATGAAATTTAATAACGAGAGGTTCAATCGCCGCCACCAGTGATTTTTTTACTTCCACTGAACTTAGATCCCAGTCTTGTTTTTTATCTTCAAAAAAGACCAACTCTTTAATCAACTCCACGATGATCATGGAATTGTTGGCGGCATTTTTAAGCATGGGAAGATAGTTTTTGAATTCAGTTGTCTCATGTTCTGGATCAATAATATCTAAAATGCCAGAAATCCCAAAAATTTGATTGGAGAGATCGTGGGAAACCATTTGCATAATTTCGTTTATTTCTTGGATTCTCCTGGCCAACTCTTTGGTGTTTCTAACCAGATTAATATGCGTGTATACCCTGGCCAAAAGCTCAGCTGCATTAAAAGGCTTGGTCAAATAATCGGCGCCGCCAACTTCAAAGGCCTTGATGATACTTTCTGAGTCAGTTTTACCGGTTAAAAAAACTACGGGGATATCCATAGTCGCGGGATCTTTCTTAAGTAGCTCGCAAACTTCAAAACCATTCAGTCCCGGCATCATGACATCAAGTAAAATTAAATCAGGTATTACCTTAGATGCTCGTTTTAAGGCCTCTTCACCACCTGTGGCCAAATATATTTTGTAATTCTCTTCGCTAAGAATTTTCCCCAGAAAATTAAGATCACTGGAGTCATCTTCAACTATTAATACTTTTGCTGGAGCAATTTCACCCATGAGCTAAGTATAACAACCTCTAAAAACTTGAACCAGGTTTTTTTAAGAACTCTTTCTCTGCATCCGTAGATTTTCTTCCGAGGATTTCATTTCTATGGGGGAAGCGTCCGAATTCCTCAATTATTTTATGATGGGCCAGAGCGTATTCATAATTGGATTTGAAACCCTCTTCTGAGGTATTTTGAAAGAGCTCTCGGAAAAGTTCTATGCTTCTTTCCTGATCGCTTAAAATCTCAGAGTGCATGAAAGGCATATAAAAAAAGATTCTTTGAACAAAAGTAATCCTGCTATCTTGATTTGCCTCTATACCCTGTGCTGCCGCTTCTAGGGCCTTACCATCTTGGGCAAAAGATTTAGGTGTACCCCGGTAGATATTGCGAGAAAATTGATCCAGCAAAATAATATAGCCCAAAGTCCCTTCGGGTTCTTTTTGCCAATCTTTTGGATCCTGTTCTATAAGCGCTGAAAACCTTTTTTTAATTTCTCGATCAAAGTTCTCATCTTTTTTAAACCAGGTTGAAAAGTCTAGTTGATCAGGGCCCTTACGAAACCAAAATTTTAAGATTTCACTATATTCTTTCATAGAAATTAAATTAGGTTATATTCAAAGTATTTGATATCAAAAATTTTCTACTCTCTTCTTTCGCCCAAACAAACGCGGTTAAATAGGCGCCATTTTGATTACTGGCCCTGGTAAAAATGGCCATGGTGCCATTTTGACACTTTGCATTATGCAATGCGCGTAACACAAGTAAGTGTATTTTGGTCAAGTAAACCTGGCCCATTTCCTGCATGAGTAAGTAGGAAATGCCCAATCATAAAGGAGAAAAAAAATGAAAAAATTGACGCTTATACTAGCAACATTATCAACCCTTGTTTTAGTCGGATGTCACGGTGGAGATCACAGTGGTGGTGGAAGTTATACCCCTTCAAAGTATGACCTTGCACAAGATTTCGTAGATAACCTAACTTTTGATCCAGAAGCATTTGGAGACTTTTTTCTAAATAAGACCTACACCTATCAAGGTGGTGGGTGGATCGTGGTTGAGGCCGATGATGGATACGATTATGCCATCGATATCTACTCTTTTATGAGAGACGCTTACGCCTACGATTTAGATTATTTTGACGATTATTCTGTAGATGTCTGGGAAACTTATTTTGGTTCAGGACTATGGGAAGACAGCTATGGAAACCTTTACGAAGAAGGTACCGGAGCTACAAAAGACCTTGAGAAAATTGCCGCCACAATGGAAAAGCTACAAGTTGAAGCAGTTGGTGAAGGAATCGCTGCAAAATTTGGTCTAAGTGTTGAACGTGGACAGGAAATGGCCAGAATCGCTCAAAACTGGAAAAAAGCTTCCGCTACTAGATCAATGACTGATGCTGATGCTGACGCACTTTCAAATGAACTTTTTGGTTTTGACCTGACTGCAGGACTTAAAGCAATTGAAGAATTAAAAAGTGGTGATGGCGAAAGCTTGAATCAACTAATAGAAAAAGCTGCTGAAGTTAACGGCGTCACCCCTGAACACCTTAACCAAGTTTTAACAACTCTTATGCAGTAAATTATTGAAGGGCCCCTAGGGGCCCTTTTTTATTTTAGGTTATCTTTAATCGTCTTTATTAAAATTTTAACATCCTCATCTGTAAGCTTTCCATCTCTTCTGAAGATGGGAATTCCTTTTTTATTAATGACCATGTAGCTGGAGCTATTATCTTTAAAGTTCCATTCATTAACAAAAGTTTTGGAGTAATCTAATACGTAGATGGTATCAGGATGTTTTTTACGCTGGTTTTTTAAAGCGATTCTAAGCACCCCATTTGGCATCCAAGTGGCCTTGGCATTGATGATGGCCACGGATCCATAATATTTATGATGAAAATTTTCAGCATCTAAGGCCTTATCAACATGTTTATTTAAATTAGCAGCATCAGGGTCTATATGAACCAACATAAAGATTTTTCCCTTTAAAATTTTGGTATCAAATTCTTTTCCATCTAGAGTTTCTCCTTTATCACCACTTAATATTATGTGGGGCAGCCCGGAAAAGCTGGGAAGGGAAAATAAAAGAATTGTTACCAGTAGCGTCATTTTCATTTCAAACTCCAAATTAGGCACGGCACCTTATACGATGTGAAGGGGATCTTAGGCAATAATTTAACGAAAAAAGGCAAAAAATTACTTTAAATTTCGCCCCTACCTATCTATTATCCCCACTCAAATTCAGCGAGGGACCCAAAGTATGAAATTTTTCCTATTAATTATTGCTCTTTTTTCTCTTCATGCCCACTCCTTCTCTAGCTGGGATGAGTTTAATAAACCAGGACAATTTGCGACAGATTATGAAAAAAATCTAGGTTCTCTTCCCAGCAAAGGACAACTTTCTGTCATTCCTTGGAGTGGAGATTATTGGCCAACAGATAAAGGCGGGATTACCTTTCGTTGGAATCAATATACCTCAAAGAAACATGAAAGGTTTGGTTACCCTATTTTAGATATGGATAACCTAAAGGGTGTAGATACCTCTAAACTTTCCCCTGCGGAAAAATGGGATATCTATCTTGGCGATAAAGAATGGTCTATGACCAGGTTCGAAAGAAACAGAACAGGTATTATGAAAACTGTTCCTGGCAGTTCCTCCTTTGTAGCAGGTTTTGAAATTCCTTATTGGGAAGGTCTATGTCACGCCTGGGCGCCAGCGACTTTAGTTTATGAAGAACCGGGTGCCATTAGTGTCAAAGGCGCTCTAGGACATGAGATTGAATTTGGTTCTTCAGATATGAAGGCACTGCTGACCATGTTCATGCATATCAATCCCGGCGAATCAAAGTTTTTAGGTTCAAGATGTAACCTAAGTAAAAAAGATCTCAAAGAAAAACTAGAGCGGGGAGAAATTACCGCTGATGAATATGGCCACCAACTGACCGAACTAGTGGGGCCAAGTTGTGAAGGGGTGAATGCAGGGGCCTTTCATATTGTTTTAGCTAACCAGATAAAAAGAGATGAAAGTTTTGTCGTTGATGTAACCCGTGACCAAGAAGTTTGGAATCAAGCGGTAGTTGGCTTTAGCA
>SMWT01000135.1 GCA_004356615.1 Deltaproteobacteria bacterium
GGTAGCAGGTCTTTAGCTCATCAATACTTTCTACAAGGTTATATTCAAGCCCGAATTGCTCTGCCATTTGGTGGAAGGTTAGATCGTGTGGGGTAAGCATATAGGGAATAATTTTTTCTTCTTTAGCTATAGGCAGTAAGGAAAAGATCCCTCCCCCGTTATTGTTTACGACTAGAATGATAGGAGGGTTATCCTCATCTTTTAAAAGCATGAGGGAGCTTAAGTCATGTAAAAAAGAAACGTCACCTAAAACCAAAGTAACAGGGCCTTCGGCGCCACAGGAGCCTGCTATAAAACCTTCGATGCCGGAAGCGCCACGATGGTGAATAATTTTTAAATCCTTCCTTTCATTTAGAGAAAGGTAGGAGTCAAAAGACCTGATAACAGTGCTATTTCCAAGATAGAGGGTTTGTCCCTCAGGAATCCAGTTAATAAGAGATTTGGAAATCTTGGGGTAAGTCAAGGGCCCCTCATCAATGATGTCCATTTTTTTTTGTGCTAGAGCGCTCCAGTCAAATTCATATGGAAGCTCATTTTCTGGTAGCATAGCTGCAAACTTTTCTGCCCACTGATTGGGGTGGCAATTAAACCTCAGTCCCACTCTGTGGGCAGGGTCTTCCTTACCCATTTGGTTGTTTACAGTAACCAGTCTTATACGGGGGTGCTCTTTTAAAAATGTATAGTAATGTTTAGATACTAAGCGACCTCCTAGATGAATGATCATTTCAGGAGGGTTTTCTGAGAGTTTTTTTAAGACTTCAGGGTGATCAAGGCCGGGCATTGCTCCATCAGAGATATTGAACCCATATTTTAAACCGGAGCATACATCCAGAAAAAAAGGCCATGTCCATTTTTTTATGAGGTTGCAAATTTCCTCATTATTGGATCCGGCCTCGGTTGGCCCAACCACTAGTAGAGCACTTTTTAATTGTAAAAACTCCTCCACAAAAGTGTTAAGATCATCAGGGGCCAGGGATGGGTTTATAAACTTAGTTTCATTTCTAAGGGCCAGATAAGATTTATCTAAGTATTGCTGGGGGATATATCTTTTTTCCTGATCTAAAGGTTCTCTAAAAGGGCAATTTAAATGAACT
This sequence comes from Deltaproteobacteria bacterium, assembly GCA_004356615.1. GTDB lineage: Bacteria > Bdellovibrionota > Bacteriovoracia > Bacteriovoracales > Bacteriovoracaceae > SMWT01. The sequence goes on from SMWT01000135.1 coordinate 1,095, forward strand.
GGGCCTTTGGCAGGAAATCTAGCTTTGTTTAAGAGATTGGCAATAGAAGTAGTGATAAAACTTGGTTCGACCTCAAGGTTAGGCGTTCCGGGATTAAGGCACCCTAAAACAAACTCCCCATAAAGATTATTTTGGTTCATGGCCTGGTTATCACCGGAATAAACCAGATCATGGGGCCTGTCGGCGCTTAAAATCACCAACGGTGTCTGAGATTTATAGGCCTCAATGACCGCCGGGAAATAATTGGCCATGGCGGTACCGGAGGTGCATACCAAAACTGCTGCTTCCCCAGTAGATTTAGAAAAACCTAGTGCTCTAAAGCCCTGGGCCCTTTCGTCAATTCCTACCATGATTTTTGCTTGAGGGTGATTTTCAATGGCGGCAATTAGCGGGGCATTTCTAAGTCCTGGAGAGAGAAAAAAGTTTTTGCAGCCGCCTTTAACCAGCTCCGCAGTGATTAAACTGGCCCAAAGTCTGCCTAAATTTTGAGTTAAGAGAAGGTTTTCCATTATAATAAAAAGCTTTTCATCTTGGACTGGGTTTCCTGCCATTCTTTAGGCCCATCAGACCCTGGAACAATGCCGGCCCCGCCAAATACATGTAAATTTGAATTATTAAAAAGGGCAGATCTTATTCCTACCGCAATTTCTGATTTATTATATGAAAGATAGCCAATAGGGGAGGCGTAAAGTCCTCGATCAAAGGTTTCAAGGGATTCGATCATCTCCATCGCCATTTTTTTCGGACTACCTCCAACCGCTGGGGTTGGGTGCAGGCCATTTAATATTTCATCTAAATTAAAGTCTTCGTTCAAGATTCCCTCAAATATTGTGTGCAAGTGTTGAACATGGTTCAATTTTAAAATCTTTTCATTACAGAGGGTTTTAATCGAGTGGCAAAGTACCATTAAGTTATGATGAATCTCTCGAGATACTATGCGGTGTTCTTTGAGATCCTTTTTTGAGGTTTTAAGATCTCTTTCCTCAATGTAGTCTTCATCAGGGGTTGCGCCCCGAGGTCTAGTACCAGCAATAGCATCAATGGTTAGTTTCTTCTCTTCGATATGAAACAATCCTTCAGGGGTCGTGCTCATAAAGGCATTATTCTCATCCATTTGTAAGTAAAATGAATAAGAGCTTTTGGCCTCAGAAGAAATTTCTAAAAAAAGCTGTATAGGGGATAGGCCTTTAACCTGCAAGTATACTCTTTTTCGTGCTAGGACGATCTTTTTTAAGTCGGAGTCTTTAAAGTTTTTAAGACAGAAATCTATATTATTATTCCAAATCTTTTTTTCTGGAACATCTGATTGGGTGCTAAATTTAAGTGATCCTGCTGATAAAAAAGAAGCCTCAGAGGTATCAAGTCCAAGTATATCCTCGAGTTTGAAAATAAATTTGGCCTTAGTCTCTTCATCAGTCAGTACATTTTTAGGGAAATTAACTTTTAAAAAGTACTCATCTTGAACCTTACTCCACTCTATTAACGGAATAAAAAAAGTTTTCTCACCAAAGGCCTGCCATTCGGCACTCACTTCCTTGGTTGGTGAGAATCTAAGGCCTCCAAAGGCCTTAATCTCGGGGTTTTCTTTTAGCACCTTGCCCAGAGTAATTAGTTCGCCATTGCCAAAAGTCTCAATTTTACCCACTGCCAAGTATTCTTCATCACCATTTTTATTTTTAAAATAACAAACCTGATTTCCATGAATGAACTGTAAAAGACGATGCAGGTTAACTGGGGGAAGGTCATATTTAAGGGAAATAAAGGACGTGGCCTTCTCCTTCTTCATACTGCCTAGCTCGATAAGGATCTTTTTTATTAATTCACCTTTAAAGTTTGATAAATCTAGCATTTTAACTTTTCCCCTTGATAAAGGGTGGCCACACCAAATGTATATGCTTTATGGGAGACATTTTTAAACCCTGCTTCGCTCAAGAGATCGGAAAATTCTTGTCCGTAAGGGAAATCCTCAACTGTTTTATTTAAATAAGTATAGGCATCACCATGGCCGGATAATAAGTTTCCTATTCGGGGTAGGATGTTTCTAAAATAAAATAAATAAAGTGCTCTCATTAATTTATTTTTGGGTAGCGAGAACTCCATTATTGCTACCTTGCCCCGAGGTTTTAATACCCGGTGTATGTTTTGAATGGATCTTTTGTGGTCACTAAAATTTCTAATGCCAAAAGAAATGGTTACAAGATCAAATGTTTCATCGGCAAAGGGGATTTCCACCCCGTCTCCAAGTTCAAGTGTTATTTTATTTGTAAGATTTTTGTCTTCAACTTTTTTACGGCCAATGTCCACCATTCCTTTGGAACGATCAATGCCAGTTACTTTTTCCACCCTTTTGTCTTTAACTAAAATTAAGGCAACATCTCCGGTTCCCGTTGCCAGGTCGAGGGCATTAATTTTGTCTAAATTAGGTAGTGCTCCAAGGAATTTCTGACGCCAGTAAATATCTATGCCAAAGGATAGGAAATGATTAAGGAAATCATAGGAGCGAGCAATTTCGTCAAAGATTTTGTAGGACTCTTTTTTTCTAGTGGCCAACTTTGATGTCATAGGGGAACCCTGGGTTGTTTCTAAAAACTAATACTAATTTTTGCGCTTAGTTTCAAGAAGGAGCGAATAAAAAAGCTTATGACGCAACCTTCTTTCAGTTTACATAGATGCTTTGGAGTGTTAAAAGTTGGTTTTTTAAGGATAAGTATGAATCCCTATTTAACATTTTTGGAGACCGTGCCTGAGAGTATCCTCTTCAATGTGCAGGATCTTAAGCTAAATATTGAATCTTCCAGCTGTAACAAGGAAATTGAAGGTCTTTTGGCCAGAACAGTCCTTCTTGGTGGGAAAAGACTTAGACCTCTTCTAATGCATCTTGTCGGAAGCATGTTTCGACTTGAAGTTGGGGCGGTCGATCCCTATGCCAAGGCAGTAGAGCTTGTTCACGCTGCCAGTTTATCCCATGACGATGTAATTGATAATGCAACTCAAAGAAGAGGGGAACCTTCCATAAACATTGAAGGCTCTAATAAAATGGCGATTTTAGCGGGGGACTATCTACTGGCCGATGTAATCGTTAACCTTTCGAACAGGGGTAATCTTCCACTTTTAAGTGAAATGGCCCAGGTAATTCAAGATTTAGCCGAGGGTGAATGGCTTCAAGACGACGCTGCCAAAAACCACAAATACACCTGTGAATTAATAGAAAGAATTGCCCTTAAAAAAACGGCAAGTGTAATGACCTATTGTTGTCTGGCCCCAGCAATTCTAGCAAATGCCCCAGCAGAGCTTCAAGGCCTTGCTAGAGATTTTGGGAAGCATCTAGGACTCGCCTTCCAGTTGATGGACGACACTTTGGATTTATCAGATGGGTCTAAAAAAGATGTGCTCCTTGACCTTAAAAATGGCGTGGTTAATTCGGTAATTTTTGAATGGTTACTTTTAAATCCACCAATTCATGAAAAATACAAAAATGGTGAGTCCCTGGAAGCTCTTTGGGATGGCCATGAGATTGAAAATGCTATTAACCTGGTTCAAGAAAGGGCCTTTGGACATCTGGTTCAGGCGAAAAGCTCCCTTGATAAAATGGTTGAGGATCTTATGGTTTTTGACCCCGTTGGGGTGGAAAAGGCCAAGATCCCACTTGAAAAAATTCTTTTTTATCTAGGTAGAAGAGAATTTTAGTAGGTCTAATTTTTTCTTTTAAAATTGTGCGTTTAAGCATAGAATTTAAGCATGAAATATTTTTGGCCAATCATCTTGGCCCTAACCTTTTCAACCTTTGCCCAAGATGACCTTCCCGCTCCCCTAAGGGCCGGACGCTATACAAATTATTTTGATAAGTGGGATGAAGTTGTAAAGACTCCCGGGGATTTCATAACTGATCTTACTAAAGATCAAACACTGACTGATTTTTTGTTTTATAATTTTGCTCATTTTGATGGAGTGTTAGGAATTGAAGGCTTTAGCTTTAGCGCTCCAGTCTCTGTCAGCATTGGCGTGATTTTTGGGCTTAAAAGGTTGGTGGTAAATAATAGGCATGTTAATAAGAGCTTTACGGTAATAGATACCTTTAAAATTGGCGTACAACCTTCTTTTTATTATAGTCAGCCGGGGGTAACTCTTGGGGTTTCTCCCTACGTATATTTTGAAATAATCGATATTAGACAGGTTAATCCTGAGCGCTATTACTTTATTAATCCGATTAAATTTTATTTTAATAAGCTTAAGAAAAAAATAAAAAAAGAAGAAGATAAAACTCCCGGATTGATTGAGATCGCCAGAGAAAATGAAATCTTTTACA
>SMWT01000136.1 GCA_004356615.1 Deltaproteobacteria bacterium
AGTAGCAGATGCCTTAGTAAAAAAGAAATCTCATTGATCATTAGTAATATTTCAATATTTTGAGGAATAATTGAAAGAGTTTTTTCTTTTTTGAAAAGTTTTGGTGGAGGTGGTGGGAATCGAACCCCTTGTTTAACCACCGTTTTTTTTTCCATTTTAGTGATTTCTGGTCTAGAAGACTCATGACCTCATCGATCTTCTCACCGTGAATTTCAATACTATTTTCTTTATTAGTTCCCCCGCCCCTTTTTTGATCAAAGACTCAGATTCCAGATCTTTCAAAATAACTACAGATCGCTACAATGCCATGCTTAAGGAATTTATTTAAGGCCAGGAAAAAACATATTCGTCGATTTTTGATAATCAAGATATTTGGGCCTTTTTTGAACGGAGTAATATTCTGAAGGAATGGCACCTGTATAATAGATCAAAGTATGGTAGAGGATTGCAGAAATACTGACTAGGCCTAGTGATAAGAAAATTCCATGAATAAGTGATTCATTTTTACAAAAAGAAATTAAAGAGGGAGTAGATATAAGGATAAGTGAATTCCAAACCATCCATTCAAAAAAATAATTTGGATGGCGAGAGTACTTCCACAGACCGACCTCACAATTTTGTCTTTTTAGGCCTTGTTTCTTACAGTTAGTCGCAAATTTAAGTTTTTGATAGTCAGCTAAATTCTCTAATAAAAAAGAGATACTCCAGAAAGTAATTCCTATGAGTTCTAAACTGTGAAGCTTTGAGCTTGGATTATTAGCAACGAGTAATACCGGTAAACTTAAAAAAGACATATTAGCGAAAGCTTGAATTGAAATTTCAAACTGTAATGAGAATCTCTCATTACTTGCACCTAGACGCTTCCAATTTAGTCTCTGGTATTGGTAGCGAGGCATCTCCCTTTTCATATGACCTTTGTACAGGAGAAATAGCGCCCCAATTCCCATGCGAGAACCTGCAATAATAAAAGGTATACTTATGAGTAACTGACGAGGCCAATAACCATGGTTAATAGTTAATCCCAATATTCCAATTAAGACTAGACCCCAGGGCCATGCAATATCCACGTAAGACATTCTTTTTGTGAAAAATGCAGGAAGGTTTGCTAGTAGTAGAAATATTAAAAACTGTCCAAAAGTATTAATTAGTACATAATTTTGAAATGAATAAATATTTGTAAGCAAGCACCAAAAAATCAAATATGGTAATATGGTTAAAAATCGTTGTCTAAAAACTCTCACTACTAAGATCTTAAAGTGCTTGCAACCTAATTGTAAATATCTTACTTTTGGTGGAGGTGGTGGGAATCGAACCCACGTCCAAAGCATCCTCAGAATAACCCACTACGTGTGTAGTCTCAGATTATCGCCGTGAGACAAGGCTATCCCACCTTTGTAAAGTGGGCGAAAACCCGGTGTTTTTTTACAAGGTTTACCCGACGGTTCCTTGAGGATTAGTTAAACAGCAATCCTAACTATTTTGTATGCTTCTGTTTCTCGGATGCATACCCCTCATGCATAGAACGCTAATTAAGCGGCTATTGCAGGTGCGAAATCGTTAGATTCAGCAATTAAGTGTGGTCTCTTTTTTACTGGGCCAAGAGACCAACCCAGACACGCAAATTAAACCTCGTGATACCCTGTCGAAACCAGGGCACCCCCAAATGTTAATATACCACAAATTTAGTTTGGTTTATATAGCATATAAATATCTGTAATTACTGACTTTTCTATTCTAAAGCCGGAGTGCTAAAATTTAAGCCAAAGGAATTTTAATATGAAAAATGGAATTTTTGTATCGCTAATAATTTTTTCCATCTCCAATCTCTACGGAAATGACTCCTGCAAAAATGTGAATTTGACCCTGGCCTCAAAGTGGGGACGGGCCGCTTATAAAAAGATGGGGACCGAAACTCGCTGGAATAGCGCTTTTAAACAAATGCCTCTTTATAACCAAGGGGCAACAGGAATCTGCTACGCCTACGCGGCCGTTCAACTGGCCGACTATTGGCGAGAGAGCATGGGAATTAGAGTAACAAAAGATATTATGCTCAGTAGTCCTATCTATGCCTCCTTATTAACCAGGCAATTTGCAGGAAATCGTTTTTTTGGCCGTGAGGATATTTCAGGTGGAGGGATCAAAGAAGGAATTCTTTCCATGAAACATTTTGGCATGTGCCGAGATGATGTCATCCAAGGGGTAGTAGACGAATACGCCAAGAGTAAATCCATTGACCAAAGAGAATTCACGGAAATTTTAGAAAAACTTTTTGTTAATTTCCCCGGAGATCCAAAAAAAATCCAAAGAATGTCTTCCAAACAAATTTGGAAAAACTATATCTACGGAAAATTTAGCTTCTACTACGGAAGAAAAATTAAAAAAGACGGAGATATGGCCAAGATTTTTAAAATGGTGGCCCCCTATATTGACAATGGAAATATTGTTAAATTAATGGATGATCTCTTTAAAATATGTAAGGCCCCTACAAGTGTTTATGTCGGCACTAAAAATATTCCAGACCCCAAAAATATAGTCATTAGAAAACAAAATATACCAGTATTAAAAAGTTTTATGAGAGAGCTTTTAAATAAAAGGAAGGCCCAACCAATCGGTATAGGTTATTGCTACAAGTTTTTAAATGACAAAAACTATATTGGAACTATAGCTAATCCCAAATTTAACGGCCAGATGACGACAAGAGATATTAAGACCTGCGGTAACCACGCCTCAGTTATAATTGGAAAAAGAAATATTGCTGGAAAATGTCACTATCTTCTTAGAAACACCTGGGGTGATGAATGTGATTACGACTGGAAATGCCGCTTTAATGCTAAAAAACAAGCAATTGGTATTTGGGTTCCAGAAGATGCCCTATTTAAAAACTTAACCAATATCACGTGGCTCGAAAAATCTGAATATCTTTGTATCGCCAAGAATAGAAGGAGCGAACAAATCTTTGGCATGGATAAACCAAGAAAAGGGGTCATGGATCGACAGAGCTTTGATCTCTTTAATAAAACTAGGTACCTCTTTATAAAGGTGGATGAAAAGAAACAAAATAAAATTCGTTTCCTCTATGGGAAAAATAGAAGTTCACTTTATACAGCAAAGGAATTTACTCCTAAACAATTCAGAGGGCTGCCCCCTATTAATTTATCATTTAATTATAAAAGGAAGAATCTTGATTTTAAATTGGCCTGTTTACCTAACAAAGGCAATCCCTCCCAGGTCATCAAGAATTTAAGAAAGAGCTTATGAGATTTTTATTTTTTTTGCTTTTGTTTTCAACCATGGCCCAAGCGAATTATGGGGAATTCGGGGCCAATCCCCAGGGGAAATTTATCATAGTTTCATGGAATTCAGGTGGAGGCATTTTAAGATTTAACCAATCCGCTTACAAAAGCGATAAATAGTCTACCAATGCCAAATATTTTCATAAGTATCCAAAAAACTTGCCATCTTAGTCCTATCCAAGGCCTGTGCACCTTCAATAATTTCTTTTGATTCAATCCCTCTCTCTTCAAGATCATTATTAAGAAAATATAATCTTCCACCTGATTTTATAAAATCAGATAAATCATCTTGAAATTTGCTTGGATGAGGAATGGCCCCTTTGCCCAAATAAAGTGCATGAGGATTTTGGTTTCTCACTACATAATTTACCGCGTTACCTGTTAATAAAATATCCATGTCAGCACCGGCATTTTTACAGGCCCTGGTAAACCACAGGGAAGTATCATCTTGTTCTTCTAAAGTTGCCCTATAGGCCGTATCTATTACATTAATTATTTTTCCCATCACTTACCCCTTATCTAGTGGCAATTACCAAAGTTTTATCACAATTATTAAAGGCCTCGACAAAATGTTGCGGGCCTCCTCTTACAGGGCCTTCAACCCAATCTCCAACTCCCCGCTCATCTACGCAAAGGCCGCAATTTATCCATTTAAATTCTCTTCCATTTTCTCTCGCTGTTGCGAAAAGTCCCTCAACAAAGTCCTTACTCAAAGGATGTTTTTCCTCTTCTTCGGAGGTTCCCTTCACAGGATTTGGATGACCTTTTTGAGGTTTAAATGATAAGGCCGCTGCCCCTTCGTAAGCAAAAACTGTAACATCGTGACCTTTTCTTAAAGTAGAATCAATCATTCTAAAGACCGTTGCTGTATTGGCCGATTCGTATGGAGGATCCATTATTAATACATTTAGACTACTCATTTTTTTCTCCTTAATGCCAAATTGGTTTTCTTCCATCTTCCATGGTGAAATCCACTAAAGTATCCATTCCAGTTACATTTATTTGGGAATACACCGATTCTTTATTTATTCCTCTTTCATCTATGGAATAATCATCAGCATAAACATGAATGTTTTCTTTCTTTAATAATTCATCAAGCTCACTATTCTTACATTTCTTTCTCGCTGCAAAAACACCATTTTGCACTAAAAATAAAACTACATCATGGCCAGAATCACTTAAATCTTTTATAAGATGGTAGCAATCCCTAACATCATTAGTTTCAAAGGGATCTCTTGATTCAATAAATAAGTATTTTGACATAAAAACCTCCAAGGATTTTTATCTAAAGGTTAAAATGTTACTCGTCAATTTTATTTTTTAGCGCAAAGGGTTGAATATGTTTAAAATTTATGGTTTCAGATTTTCCTTTAATACCACAAAAGTATTATATGTGGCCGAAGAGCTTGGCGTTGATTATGAATTTATAAACTTAAATGCTAAAAAGGGTGAACACAAAAGGGAAGAATACTTAAAACTTCATCCTGCAGGAAAGGCCCCGGCCCTATTTCACGAGGGAAGATCCTTATTTGAATCTTCCGCTATTTGTCGTTATATGGCCCTATCCATAGACTCTCCTCTCTTTCCCCAAGATATCTATCAAAGATGCTTGGTGGATCAGTGGCTTGATTACAATACTTGCCATATAGGAAGGTGGATGGCCTCAGTTTACTTTGAAAGGGTATTGAGGAAAAGTTTTACAGGAAAAGGGCCTGAGGAAAAAACCGTTGCCGAGGCCATGGATTTTTTGGCCAAACAAATTCCGCCGGTGGATCAACATTTTGCTGATAATACATTTTATTTGGGCGATAAACTAACCATTGCCGATTTTTTCAGTTTCGCTTATATTGAACTCCACGAAAAGGCAGGGATAGATTTAACGCCTTATCCAAATCTATTAAGATGGTACGAGGAGATCAAATCCAGGCCATCAATATCCAAAATACATAGCTTAGTTGATTAAAAGAGTTTTGTTTTTTTATCACGTAGAAAATTATATAATCCAAGTGGATTTTAAAATTAAAGGAGATATACATGTTTAATTGGAAAAAATTGTTAGGTTTTTTCTTCATTGTGACCTTTTTAGGTCTTTCTAGTTGTGCTTCTAAAAAGACGACTGCCACCGATGAAGACGTAACCACTGAAGGAATGGATGAGTCTATGAGCCTCGAACTAAATGGCGACTCTGACTCTAATACTGCCGGTGGACTTAGAACGATATACTTTGATTTTGATTCTGCCGCACTAAGGGATGACACTCGTGCCTCTCTTGACGAAAACGTCTCCTATTTAACTGAAAATGAAGATGTGGAAGTTCAAGTTGAAGGACACTGTGATGAAAGAGGTGGAGTGGAGTACAACTTAGCGCTTGGCGAAAGAAGGGGCAAGGCAGTTTATGACTATCTTGTGGCCATGGGAGTAGATGCTTCTAGAATCAGCACCATTTCCTATGGAAAAGAAAAACCTGTGGCCTTTGGGCATGGTGAAGACGCTTGGTCACAAAATAGAAGAGGAAACTTCGTAGTTACTAAGAAATAATGAAAAGTTTTTTTCTTCTACCAATTTTTATTATCCTTGTAGCGTGTAGCCTAACTACTACACGTCCAAAAGAAGAGATGAGTCTGGCCACAGCTGCCTTCCTTGCCGCAAGAGAGGCCAATGCCCATATCTCTGCTCCGAATCTTTTCCGCAAGGCCGAGTATTACTTTGGACGTGCTAAATCCGCCTACCGTAAAAAGTATTTTGACAAGGCCAAACAATATTCACTTTTAACAAAGAAATTTGCTGAAAAAGCAGAGTTCTTGGCCCTTAGGAAGGCAGTACTCGAAAATATGTAACCATGAAACTCTTAATTTTTTTACTATTAATTCTTTCCTGTAAAACTCAAGAGCAAATTCAGCGCGAACAAATGGTTGATAACATGGCGATCCAGGTTCAACAGGGCCAGAAGTTATCTGCTGAATTCACTGTTCGCTTGCAACACCTAGAAGAAAAGCTAACCCAAAAGATTGGGAAGCTAGAGGAAATTCAACATAATCAAGGGGTCAAATTCTCCCAGGAGTTTACCACTTCCAAAGGGGAGATGAACCAGCTCATCTCAGGATTAGATCTCCAGAAAAAGGCAATTATAATTATCACTGAGCAAATGGTGCAGCAAAAAAGATACCTTGATAAACTTTTGCTCTCCTTGAATAAACTGGCCGGAGTAAAACCTAGTAAGAAAAGATCAAGTTACAATCAGGCCATGTTCCTATACAGAAAGGGTAAATATGCCGTTGCCCAAAATGAACTACTTAAACTTCTAAATAACAAAAGAATTAAAGGTAATAAGAAGGCCCGAGTTATTCATAACCTGGGAATGATCGCCTACATGGATAGAAAATACTCCGATGCCGTCACCTTATTCAGCAGACTCTATACCCAATATCCAAGTTCCCCCTATACTCCGCGAGGCCTATTATTTCTCGGAAAATCCTTTAAAAGGATAAATCGCAAAGACGAGGCCAAGCAAGTACTTCAGGAACTGGTTAAAAAATACCCCAAATCAAAATATAAAAAAGAGGCGAAAAAATTATTAAAATAAAGAGTGTTTTCTTTTTATTTTTATTATTTTCCTGTACCAAATCATTAGAAGAAGATATTCCAGTAGTAAAAGGTGGGGGCCTATCTATAGTTTTTTCCCATAATATTTCGGGAGAGACCCATCCTTGTGGTTGTCGCCATTTTCCTTTAGGGGGACTTCCCCAAGTGGCCGGTGCTCTTAAGAAGATCAGAGATAAAAATACAACTATTTATGTGGATACAGGGGATACTTTTTTTCCCTCAAGCAAACTGCCTAAAAATCTTACCAAATCCTTTACCTACGCTGCGGAAAACTTGGCCATGGGTTTGGAAAAGCTCGATTTAAATTTTTATCTTCCCGGAGATCAAGATTTTGCTAGAGGAATGGATTTTCTAAAAGAGCTAGCGAAAAAAAGAAAGTTTAGATTTTTAATCACTAATATTAAGGATGATATAATCCCAGGAGTAAAACGATTTGCCTCCCTTCGCTCAGGACCTCATAAAGTATTTATTTTAGGAGTGGTTGATCCAGGAATTTTAATTGGCGAGGAGAAAAATTATTTCTGGGACCCCGTTAGTGCCATTGAAAGAACTTTAAGAATCACGGGGTATGATGAGAAAGATCCCTTTCACCGATTGGTGCTTTTATCACATTCTGGAATTAAAAAAGATTATGAACTGGCAAAAAAATTCCCACAAATTGACTGGATCATTGGTGCTCATGATCAATCATTTACCAAAGTACCTCTGCTAGAAGGTAAGACTAGAGTTGTTCAAGCGCTTTCTAGAAACCATTATTTAGGTCATATCTATTTTGATTTTAAAAAAAATAAAGATAGGTTTGAGCTCATTGAAGTAAAAGAAGGTTTGGAAAAAAACATCTCTCCTAATCCGCTTGACGGTTTTATAAGAGCTCATAAAATAAAAATGCGAGAGCTCCAAGAGCTTGAACAAAGTGAAATAGTTATTCAACCTAGTAAACTCCCCCCCTTTAGGCCGGCAACTTCTTGCATTGAGTGCCATGAAAAACAAGGTGAGCATTGGAAACAAACCGCCCATTCTTTAGCATATCTGACTCTTATAAAAGCTCATGAGGAAAAAAACTTAAACTGCCTCAGCTGTCACACTCATGGACTAGGAGAAAAGAGAGGATTTTTTAAATCTCAAGATTTGGTCCGTTTTAAAGATCCACCAAATGATATTTTAAATCCACTGGACGAGAGGACCAAGGCCTGGGCCCCTAAAGAATTAACTATTTTAAAAAAGCGGTATTGGCAGGATATTAAAGACAGTTTTAAGGGCATAAAAGCGGTGCGAGGACTTACCAAAGGTGAGCTCCTAAAAAACATGCATACCTGGATTAAAATAGATGAAAAATACCAGGTAACTCATAGCTTTAGTGGCGTGCAGTGTCTAAACTGCCATTCCCTCCACATAGATCACCCCTTTGAAGATAAAAAGACTAAAGATAAAAACCAGAAATTACGTTGCCTAAAATGCCACAACTCTCACCAGTCCCCCAATTGGTACCAAACAAAAAGCAGCGGCCTTCCCGGAGACTTAGATGAAAATAGATTTAACGAGGCACTGAGACGGGTGAGTTGCCCTAGAATGGATTGATTTTTTGATAAAGTGTGTTAAAGTCACCCCCTATGTTAATTCTTGGGATCGAAACTAGCTGTGATGACACCTCCACCTGCCTATTAAATGGCGAGGGGGAAATTCTCGCCTGGAATACCTTCTCCCAGGAGGAAATGCTTAAAAAATGGGGCGGAATTGTTCCCGAGATCGCTGCCCGTAATCACTTGGCCAAGCTGGTTCCCTTGCTTCAAGAAATTTTTGAAAAAGCGGAAAAATCCCCAAAAGATTTAGATCTCATTGGTGTTACTACTCACCCAGGGCTTTTAGGGCCACTACTTACCGGCCTAAATGCCGCCAAAACTCTGGCCCTTCTCTACCAAGTGCCAATTGTTCCAGTTAATCATCTCTACGCTCACCTTGAGGTCATTCATTTGCAAGCAACGATCCCCTACCCTTACCTTGGCATGGTAGTCAGTGGTGGACATAGTTTATTTATGAAAGTTACCTCCCCCCAAGATTTTGAAATACTTGGAACGACCATCGACGATGCTGCTGGTGAGGCCTTTGATAAAGGCGCCAAGCTGCTGGGACTTGGTTATCCTGGTGGCAAAATAATTGATGACCTGGCCAAAACTGGTGATCACAAAAAATATGAATTTCCCATCGGTCTTAAATCCTCAGGCAACGCCAATTTAAGTTTTTCCGGCCTAAAGACCTCGCTGCGCAATTTTCTAACCGATAGAGAAAACCTTGATGACATACAAGATATCTGTGCCTCCTATCAACATGCCATTGTTTCTGCTTTGGCCTTGAAACTTCGCTATGCTTTAAAACAAGCAGGAAAGATGCCCATTGTGGTAGGCGGAGGTGTGGCCTGTAACTCTTATCTTAGAGCGGTGCTAAAAGATAAATATGATGATGTTTATTTTGTCTCTCCCCAATTTTGCACTGATAACGGTGCGATGATTGCCAACTACGCCCGCCTGACAAAAGATCAGGCCATCCCTTTCCCTCAGTGCCTAGCACTAGATGCTAAAGGAAAAATCATTGCAAAAGGGGCCAGGAATTGAAAAAATCTCTTCCCTTTGCCCTGAAAAAATTAGGTCAACACTATCTAAACGATGAAAGTATTATAGATCTTATCTGCAGCGACTTTTCCAACACCTCTTATCCCATATTAGAAATAGGCCCAGGCCCAGGAATCCTCACCCAAAATCTTGCAGCTCAAAATGTCCCACTTAAAGTTATTGAAAAAGACACCAGGTTTGAGGAAAACCTTCTAGCATATTTAAGGCCAGAGCAAATCATCTGGGCCGATGCCTTAAGGATAGACTTCACAGAGGTCTTTAAAGAGTGGGAAAAATTTTGGCTGGTATCCAACTTGCCCTACAACGTGGCCTCTCCCCTACTGGTCAATTTTTTACAGTGTCCCAACATCCAGGTCATGACCTTAATGTTTCAAAAAGAAGTGGGAGATCGCATCCTTACCGAGGACATGAACTCTCTCGGTGCCCTCACGAGTACTTTCTTTAATATAAAGGAGCTGTGCAAAGTCCCTCCTGGGGCCTTTTTACCTCCCCCAAAAGTAGATTCCATAGTATTGTCTTTTGAAAGGATTGATCGCCCTGAGGTTGATTTGGCAGAGTTTGACCGATTTGAATCATTTCTGCGAAACCTTTTTAAGATGAGAAGAAAACAGGTGGCAGGAGTCCTTAAGAGAAGTTACGGGAAGGAAAAAGTGGAACAGGTACTTTTAGATTTAAATATCGATGTGAAGACCAGAGCAGAAACCTTCTCCCTCGCGCAAGTAATTGGTTTATATCGAGGATTCAATGGGAATTAAAATCATCGCCAAAAATAAAAGGGCCTCTTATGATTATTTCCTGGAAGAGAAATTCGAAGCCGGAATGGTTTTAACCGGAACCGAGGTAAAGTCTCTTAGAAACGGCAAGGTCAGTATTAACGAATCCCATATCACCATTGATAACAATATGGAGATTTGGGCCAACAATATCATCATCGCCCATTATGAATTCGGAAATATTCATAATGTTCCTGAAAATAGAAAAAGAAAGCTCTTATTAAATAGCGCAGAAATTAAAAAAATTGCCCATACCATGGCGACAAAAAAGCTGACTTTAGTTCCTACCATGATCTATTTTAAAGGCTCTCGGGTAAAACTTGAAATTGCCCTGGGTAAAGGAAAGAAAAAATTCGATAAGCGTGCCGATGAGGCAAAAAAAGATGTCAATAGAAAGCTTAAACGAGGACTCTTTGAAGACTAAAGCCAGTAGCAGACCATGCCTAAATAGCAGAGCAGAAAAAATACTCCGGTAACTCTAAAAAAATTCATTTTTTTCACTGCCAAACCTAAAAGAACAAAAGAGCCAATAAATAAAAGGATCAGCTCTATTTTAAAATCTGGTTTAAGCTCAATATTGTAAAATCCCAAACTGCCTAGGACAAAGGCCACATTAAAGACATTCGACCCGATAATATTTCCTAAAATTAAATCGGTATCCTTTTTCTTGTAACAGGCAAAAAAGGCGGTTACCAGCTCAGGAAAAGAGGTACCCAGAGCAACTATAACTGCTGAAATAACATATTCAGAAAGTCCCCACATCAGACCAAGCTTAGAACCCGACTCAACCAATAGTTTTCCACCGGCCCAAAGCAGAGTAAAGCCCATCAATAACTTGAAAAACTCGGCCAGTGAAACTGGTTTCCTTTTAGATTTGGGAGGAATCTCCACCAGTCCTATCTTGGTAGGGACCTTAACTCTTTGCTCGGCCATCTTTTTGTAGCTCATATAGATATAAAAAATGAAAAAGATGGATAATCCAAGTGTGGACCAGGGAGTTAAGAAATCCATGGAAAGCACAACCGCCAATCCCGCTGTCAGTGCTAAATGAAAGAAGATCTGTTGACGAAATTCTATTTTATAAACATGAAGGGGTACGAATATGCCAGAGAGTCCTAAAATTAAAAATAAATTGGCCACATTTGAACCCACCACGTTACCAAGAGCAATTTCTGGGTGTCCAGACATGACAGCGATATGAGAAACAAAAAGCTCAGGTAATGAGGTTCCAAATCCAATGATCAAAAGACCAATCACCAAAGGTGAAAGATCGAAATACTCTCCTACCTTCTCGGCAGAGTTTAGGGTCCATTCCGCGCCGAAATAAAGGATTACAAATGACAACAGGAGGATTAATACTTGTAGTAGCATGTGGGATCATATTACCTTTTGACATCCTCCTCTCCCTAAAGTGAGAGGATTCCTTTGCACAGGCGGATATAAGTAATCTATGAGAGAAAAAAAGAAAAGGCCAGACATATTAAACCCTTGGTTATCGGGCGGTATTGCTACCATGTCTGACCTTATTTTTGACATCCGCCTGCGCAAAGAGGTTCCTTGTTCAACGTCCCACCAATGTGGCAACTCCGAAGGCATTACTTCGGGCCTGTCCGGCCCTAGGTCTTTCGACAAACAAAAAATACAATATTACTCGCCGAAGGGCAATCCCTTGGATCCTCCACCTGAAGGAAGGGGTTTTACGGGATTTTTTGATAAATTATGAAAATTTTCTTTTCACGCATCAAAGCAAAAACCTTTAAGATTCTCACGATAGTTTTCTGTAGCACGGGTGATCTTCTTATTGTGGCCTATTTATGGGATCTCTTCTCCGACTATGGCCTTTTTGAAAAAGCGCTAAAGCTTGGTTTTCCAGGGCATAGAGAATTTCTGGATGAGGAATTTAAAAGACAGCTCTTTCTGGTAAACCTTAAAAGTCTTAAAATATTGCTTGGGCTTTATTTAATCTTTCATATCTTTCACTATATTTGTTTTTATCTAAATAAGAAATTTGCCTATATTTATCTTAAAATAATGGTTTGGGTCGCAGGCCCTGGAATAATTCTGGCCGGACTGTCCTACGCGGGTAAAGGCAATTTGATCCAACATCTGCTTTTACCGCAAGGCCTTTTATATTTATTTGTAGGAATGGGGATGCTTTATTTTCCCTATAAACCTAAAGAAAATTAGGGGCCACAAAGCCAGTACTTTCATTCATCGCCCAAGTATCAATCTCTTTAACCTTATTCATATGTATCGCCTGGCCGGTAATGGCAAGCAAGAATGAATCAAAGGCGCGCGAATTTTTAACCAGAATTTCCATGTCAGTGTCATAGATAAAGATATTTGATCTCTCTTCAATTTTTTTAAGGATAATCTCTCGGCCATTGGCCCCTTCTTCTAAATCTTGAAGTTTTCGCAGGTCATTTTTATGAATACATCCGGCCTTAAACAGTTCTAATAAAGTAACCCGTATATTTCCTTCATATAATTTTAAACTGCTGGGAAAATGTCTTTTTAGATAACTAAACCTAGAGAGGATCATAAGTGAGGTGGAACCAAAAGAATCGTAGGAGTAATCAAAATAATCCAGTAGTCCATCATAGTAGTTGGTCCAAATCCAAAGATCGATAGCGCGATTCCAATAGGGAAGAAAACCCTTTTTAAGTCTCCTTTTAAAAGACTTGGAAATAATATGCTCTACAGGTTGTCCCGTCTGTTCGAATTTTATTCTTGCCCGTTCATAGGACTTAGGAGACGTTGTTAAAATTTCATTATCTTTTTTTAATATTCCCGAAATTATCTTTTTAACTTCTTCTACTTCTTTAACCGGGCAACGATCCACCCCTGGACAGCTGAGGGTACAGGTCTGACAAAAAGGTATATTAAGGGGAAAATCCACCACTAGATCTTGCAGGCCAAACTTTTCAATCCAGGATCTAATGGCATCATCACCATGCATATTCACTTCATCTTTAACTCCGAGAATGGACTTTAAAAACCAGCGGTTTTTTTCGGGAAAAAATTCTAACAGACAAAAAAAGAATTTATCTCTCCTTCCCCCCTTCATACTCATCCCCGCCATATTTTTTATTTTCATTAGAATCCTGCAATAATGGTGGCCAACAGTAGAAAAAACATAAAAACCATAAGTCCTAGGATAAAAAGTGGCGACAGAATCACCATAAAAGATTTGGTGACCGAAAGGCCTAAATTTTTTCTGAGTCCGGCAAACAGATAGACTAGAAAAGCAAAATGGCGGATGACCCCGCCAATTATGGGAACTAAAAGAAAAACATGAGAGACTAGAGAAACACCTACTACCTGACCCGATACTTCCTCAATTTTTTTTTCATCTAAGGAGAAAAGACTGGCAAAAAATTCTACGATCACCACCCAAAGCTTGGCATAGGCCCAAAAGACCAATGGAAAAAAAGTGACTTGCACCAAAGCGGCGTAGATCATGATGTGAGGATTTATCATCTCTCCCACGTCAAAGCTCATGACAACAAAATTAGCGACATTTATAAAAAAGATCGAATAAAAGGAATGAATGATAAAAAAGGGCCAAGAAACTATTAAAATTTGGTAAAAATCGAGCTCTAGAAAGTCTCGTTCCTCAGGGACGTTTTGATCCACCAAAAATGGTCCATAAAAGTCCTGGCGCTTTTTACGAAAGTAGGAATTTACTTTGAAAGGATGAAGAAAATAAGAGAAGTAACTATAAAAAATCTCACTCATGATTAAAATAATCCGAGGTTTTAACTCCTATCGGAAAATTACGGCCTACTTTATAATGAAATACTGTCTGATCCTTTTCACTCACTAAAAGAAGCTCATCCTTTTCCTGATAAACTGTAAAGGTAAGATCATCTAAGGAAATACTTAAGAGATTATTTAAAAAAGTGTAGGGGCCATCACCTTTTTTAGATACTCTTTCCGCCTGGCCAATTAAAAAGGTGACAAGTTTGTGAAAAGATTTTTGACTTAAATTCTTCGACCCTCTGGTAGGGACCACCTTAAAGCGATTTCCCCCAACAATTTTAAAAGAGATTTTTTTGCCATCTTTAAATAACAGTTCTATCTCTTTGCCTTTTTTAATCGGCAAGGGCCTTTTAAACCAAAAATCCTGAACATTAGCGTAGAATTTTTTTATTTTGCGAGGACTCAGTTGAAAGAGATTCTTGTCCCCACTAACACTTAAAAAATATCCTTTCTTTTTTTTCCATTGAGAAAAGAGTAAAAGCACCGTGGAATCTCCGCTCTTAGATGTAAGTTCAATTCTCGCCACCTGTTGTTTTAAATCAGCGGCCTTCCACTTGAGATGAATTGTTTCACTTTCAAAACTTTTAAGCCAATTCAGGTAATTGGTAATGGCCAACTCATCATATTTTAATCTTCCCAGCACCATTGGAGTAGAATTCATTTTTTTAAGGTCTAGAGAAAAGGATCTATTTCTTTTATTTTCCACCTTTATGCTAACTGCAGGGCCCTTGAAATTTTTAAGCGGCCTTAAATTATAGTAAGCGTCTTCGCTTAAAAGAATTATATTTTTAAGTCTTTCAAACTTTCCAGCATCCCATTTTATTTTTTTAGGGTCATAAATCCCCATGGTCACGGAGGTGTCACGGGCCACAATAATTCTTTTTTCCCCGCCTGATATAACTTCCATATAAAAATCTTGGGAATAATCAAGCTTTTTTCCCAGTAAATATGAGATTTTCGTGTTACCCAAATCAAAACTAAATTTATAGGTTTCACTCGGAAAAAAGTGAGATCTTTTAACTTTTGCAGGATCGACTTTTAAGATACTAAGCGATTGGATATTGGCCAGGACATCTAAAACCTTCTGGAGCTTTTCCGGATCTACCGGTAAGTTTTTTTCACTGGTATAAAATATCTTACCTTTTCTGATTAATTTGGCTGAGGGAAATGTTATGGAATTTATTTCACCTAGGTCCCCATCTTGAAATAAGGCCTTGCTAACTCTTATTGCTTCTCTTTCTTTTATTCCTCCCACCTCTTCAAAGAAATAGGTAAAGGTCAAAAGACCGGCCAGTGAAAGGAACAAAAAAATATTTCGTTTCACAAGGCCAACCTTCTCCTATAAAAGAAAGCCGCCATACCAAAGAGTAAGATGGGGGCCAAAACTACTGAAAAATAAAAGATCACTCCTAACTGGGGGGAACTAATAAATATCGGATCATTTTTTATAGAAGGAAGGTTAAAAGATATAAGACGCCCCTCATCCACCGCCCAAGAAACTCCATTTAAAAAGAAAGTAAAGTTCTGCCCAAAATTGCTATACCCATTAATCACAAAAGAAGAGTTTCCAAAGGCCAAAATTTTAGCGCCATTTTTTTTCTTTTCACTTACCGCCGCGACAACTGAGATTGGCCCCTTCTCGTCCACTCCCGGACTAAAGGTGACCTTCCCATCATCTATCTCCGCTGGAGTTTTTTCCGCCCAGCTGGCGGGGAAAATGGTGGTTAAGGCCAGGGGTTTGAAGGACGTATTGATTTTGCCTGATATTTTTTCCACACTGGAAACCAGGGGAAAAAATATTGGGCCTCTAAATCTTTTGGTAATCGGATGGCCTGAATCAAAAACCTTAATAATGGGGATAGAGCCATTGGAGCCCTGATAATGGCTGATACTATCAACCACTAAATCATTAGAAATATTTATGCCCCAATCTCTTAGCAGATCTCTGAGCCCTTTCAGGGGATTTTTTTTGAAATTTGGATCGAGTGCAATTATTAATCTTCCCCCACGTTTTAAAAATAAATCAAGAAGTTTAAGTTCTGGTTTTAAAAATGTGGTCAAAGGGCCCCAGATCATCAGGTGTTTGGCATCATCTGGTAGTTTCTCCAACGCCGCCAACTGAATAGGAACTATTTTAAAATATGCTCTTTTAAGCAGATGGAAAAAAAGAGAAACTCCATCCTTATCTTTCCTTTTAAGATCTGCTTCCTGGTGGCCGGTGGAGTAATAAATTACCGGATCCTTGTCCCGAGTAACTTTTATAATGGCATTGGTCACCTGCAGCTCAGTTTGTGCCCTAAATTTAAAAGACTTATCGCCATACGTAGCAATGATGGTTCCCGAATCAATTACCTCATATTTTTTAACCAAATCAGGTCTGAGCTCAATATTAATAAACTCTATCTTTACATCGCTCTTTTCCATTCGATAAAGCTCTAACAGCTTCATCATGGCGCCTTTATCCCTTTTCCGGGCGAAGACCTTAAACTCTAATGGGCCTTCTATACTATCTAGTATTTGCTGGGTTTGTGAGGTCAGGCTGTTTAATTTATTTCCTGAGAGATCAAATTGCACAGGGTGTTTGAAAACTAAATAATTTACCAGTCCTAAGATAAAAAAGATTAAACAGGCCCGAATAAAAGTGCTCGAGAAGTTTTTAAACTGGGAGGAGTGATAGTACATGCTGAATTTTTCCCGATCCAACAAAATAATCACCCCAGAGAGAATAAAGTTAAAAAATGTCAGGGCCAAATTTAGCGTCAATTCGTCTGGAATAGATATCCACAAGACCACCATGACTAAATATAAAATGACATTGGCAATATATAAGGCCCTAAGAGGCATTCTGCTCACCACTCCCTCCTACCAATATCTGGACTCCAGAGATTTCCGGGTCATATAAAGAAACATTCCTGAAAAGCAAAAGAAATACAATATATTGAAATTTTTTATCGCCCCTCTTACAAATCCTTCAAAGTGAAAGGGTACGCTTAAATATTGAAAAAGATCCCTCACCAGGCTTAAGTGGGTGGCATTAACGGAAAATACCATCAACATAAAGCCCAGTAGAATGGAAAAGCTTAAAATGGCGGCAATAATTTGATTTGAGGTAATACTAGAAACAAACATTCCCACTGCTAAATAAGATAAAAGACAGAAGAAAAGGCCTAGGTAACAGGAAATGACCAATCCCCAATCATGATATCCCGAAAACCCCAAAATAATGGGAAAGAGAAAAGTCATCGATATCATAAATACGGTTACAGTGAAGGTGGCAAAATATTTTCCAAAAATTATCTGCCAATCCGTAAGACCTGATCTTAAAAGAAGGTTTAAGGTACCAAGCTTTTTCTCTTCAGCAAAAACTTTCATGGTAAGTAAAGGCGCCAAAAAAAGAAATATAAAGTTCATATTGCCAAAGAGTGGAATGAGGATTGATTGGCTTAGATTCGCCGTCGTCAAATCTTTTGAGGCAACCAGGTAGTTAAAAAACAGCCACCCTATAATCAAAGAATAAAGCCCCGTTAGGATATAAACTAAAGGAGAAAGGAAGTAATCCTTTACCTCTTTTTTATACAAGATCCAAATTCCTCTGGAAAAACCCATTACTGCCCCGCCACTCTTTTAAAGATCTCTTCTAAATCCATTCCCTCTTCTGTAAAAGAGAGAAGGCCACAATTTTTTTGCAACAGATAGGCACTTACCGAAGGCCTTAAATCGTCATCTGTTTCGGCAATAAATTTAAGCTCAGTCTGTCCATCAAGCTTTTTTATTTCCACGTTATCGCAGGGAAATAAATCTTTGATCTCGCTTAGAACCATTGCTGGTTCGATAATCTGCCAATCTCTAACTACCGCCCGAATCACCTGTCGATTTTTAAGGGATTTTCCTATTTCGCCAATAGGGCCACTTTGCAATATAATTCCGTGGTTAATGATGGTGATATGAGAGCAGATTAAGTTGGCCTCATGAAGTTGATGAGTGGAAAACATAATAGTGTGATCTTTTTTAAGCGAGGTAATAAGCTCTCTGATCTCCATGATGGAGTTGGGATCAAGACCTACCGTTGGCTCATCTAAAATCACTATTTCAGGATCAAATACGAGGGCCTGAGCAATACCGACTCTTTGACGATATCCTTTCGACAGATTACCAATTAGCCTTTGCATCACTTTTGTCAGACCACATTTTTTGCCAATTTCCAAAACTCGGCAGGAGAGCTCAGATCTTGCTACGTTATTTATCTCTGCTACAAATTTCAAGTAATCAAAAACCTTCATCTGCTCATATAAAGGGGGCGTTTCAGGCAAAAATCCGATGGGCGACTTTTCTCTTCCAAGCTCTTTACCATTAATAAACACCTGGCCGCTGGTAGGAGAGCTAAGTCCGGCGATGATACTCATGCTGGTGGTTTTTCCCGCACCGTTTGGGCCTAAAAATCCATGAATACTTCCCTTTTCCACCGCAAAGGAAATTCCCTTTAAGGCCTCTACTCCAGGATAGGTTTTTACAATATTTTTTAGTTCAATTACCTTCATCGTTATTTAGAGTAACAAAGATGGAATGAAAATAAAAATTTAAGGCACTAAGTTTTGCACGGTTAATATCCGATGAATTCACCATGAGAAATCAAAAGAAGTTTAAAATCTTGACTGAAAAGTCCAAGAATATACTTATTACTACCCATGCTTTCCCAGATGCTGATGGTATCGGGAGTCAAATAGCTCTTTGTCTGGCGCTTAGGAAAAAGGGCCATAATGCCATTTGTGTCAACGAGGCACCGCTACGGAGGCGCTACAAATATTTAGATAATAAAAAAGTAGTTAAGTCAGCTGATGGATTTAAAAAAAATCCCCTTTTCAAAAAAATTGATTTGACCTTAGTGGTAGACACCCACTCCCTTTCCCGGGTGGGTAGTAAAACGGAAAAGATCATCGAAGGATCCCTTGAAATCCTATTTATTGACCACCATCCCACTTCCAAAGAGATCATGGCCATCCACATTATCGATACCTCTAAAGCGGCCACCGGAGAAATTGTGGGCCAGTTGATTAGTTCTGTTCTTAAAGTGGAATTCACGGAAGAGATTGCTCTTCCCCTTTATACCGCTATCTTAATTGACACCTCAAGTTTCAGATACCCCAACGTAACGGGCAACACTCACCGAATTTTAGCTAAGTTATTAGATGCCGGCGTCAATCCGCCCACTGCCTACAACCAAATCTATGGAACCAAAAAACTGGCGAATATGGCCCTGTTAGGGGAAATCCTAAGCAATATTAAGGCCACCGATGATCAAGTAGTGGCCTGGATAACTATTACCGAAAAAATGCTTGCAAAATATAAAGTCAACCCGGAAGACACTCATTCCTTTATCAACTACCTGCTGGTTTTAAAAAATTTAAAGGTCGCCTGCATGTTTAGGGAAAATGAAAAGTTTGTAAAAGTTAGTCTTAGGTCTACCGGAGAGATTGATGTCTCCTCCATGGCCCAGGCGCTAGGAGGGGGGGGGCATTTTCATTCGGCGGCAACTTCCATTCAAGGCCCGTTAAGGGCCATTACCCTATCTACCATTAATAAAATTAAACTGATGCTTAAGGAGTAAGCAGCTTCTCTAGGATCGCTCTTTCTTGAGGAGAAAATGAAATAGTTCCATCTTGAAGCGCACCCTTTAAGGCCTCAATATTTTTTGGAGAAGGAGGATCTCTCGGGTGTTTTTCACCTTCCACTCCCTTTGGGCCATTGCTTTTTTTATTAGCACTAACCATGTCGCGAATTTCTTGCTTGGAAAGATTTTTTTTAGTTGGACGTCTCTTAATTTCAGGATTTAGAGTAATCTTATCGGTTATATTCATTAAATCCTCGCTCGTGGGGTTCACCCTTTATCTTAAACCCCTGGAGGATAGAATCAATTGCTGGTAAAATTGCCTTATTTGTGGGCCATACTCTTTCTTTTCAAGGCATTTTTCAGTGCTTTGATATTATTGTTCATTTTTTGAACATAGTTGGGATCTGAGTGATTTAACTTGGCCCGCTCCCAATACTCGATGGTTTCTTTTAACAATCCTGCCTTTAGAGAATAGATACCAATGTTATTTAATATAGTATTATTGTAAGGATTATATTTTAAAACTGTTTTTAAGGAGTCATGGGCCTCTTTGTTATTATTTAAATAGTGATGACCTTTAGATAAAAGCAGCGCTCCCCGCCAGTTATAGGGATTGAGTTCCACAGATATTTTACCGTATTTAACCAACTCTCTGCCATATCGGGCCCTTTTTCCTCGCTTCATTTTGCCGTCAAAAACTTTACCGTTAAAATAGTTGTGAGTTGAGTACAAAAAGCGATAACCCATTATCAAAACTAGGGCAAAGGCACTAAAAGAAACGATCTTTTTAGGGAGTAAATATTTATCTAGAGTTTCCGCTTTCTCCTCGCCTAATCTCAAAGCGCTGCCCGCTACAACTCCGTTGTAGGTAAGTATCATGATCATAGGAACAAACACTTGCATGGGAAAACTGAAATTGCCAAAGACTAAAAATCCCGCCATTCCAAGAGTCATAAAGACCAGAAGAGTTTTATTTTCCACTTCCGGCCTGCACACCAAATAGATGGTCTCTTTAAACATAAAAAATAAAAAGGCCAAAAAGAGGATTCCCCCCACAAGTCCCGTGGTAACAAAAAGTTCCAAAAAGTCATTGTGAAGTCTTGAGACCTTAACCTTATTGTTAAAGAGCTTATCCTTTAAAACTTTATCATGATAAAGCGGATAGGTGGCATACCAGTTACCCACCCCTATTCCTCCAAGAGGATGATCTTTAAGCATATAAAGAGAATTTGCGTAATAAGAAATCCGCGGATTGGCCGATTTAAAATCAGTTGTGGCCTCATCGGTAATACTGCCTACTCTTTTAGAAAGTGAATCAAAACCTTTCGAGGAGAGGTTTATGCTTAAAATAATAAAAGCTAAAGTAGCGGCCAAGAACTTGAGCTTTCGTTTGCTAAAGAAGGGTACATGGTTATTTTTTCGATATTGCCAAAAACAGTACCCACTAAAGAGGGTGAGTTGAAAAATAATGGAGAGAAAACTGGAACGGGAATGAACAAATAAAATATAGATAATCATTACCGAGACACCGAGCAGCCATGAAACTTCCCTGCGCCAATCCCTGGCATTAAAAAAGTTAGCAAAGACCAAGGGCAGGGTTAAAACCATGTATTGCGCCCCCATGTTTTTATTGCCAAAAGTAGAACCAGGCCAGGCCGCCTGATTGAAAAAAGAAAAATTACCGATAAATTGCATGACTCCAATAGCACCGGCAGCTATTCCTGAAAAGGCCAACACTTTTAAAAAGAGCGAAACATCCTCTTTAGAGTTTAAATTTTTAGCTATTACAAAGTAAGCAAAAGCTGCCCCCACCCACGGCATCACCATTACCAAACCATCATAAGGATTAATGGCCCAAGAGAGAGAGAGTAGACACCAACCTAAAAAGAGGAGAAAGAATTTAATAGAGTTCCTCTTTAGGTAGGGCCTATAACTTCCCTTAAAAAAGTACCCCAAGCAAAAGATTAAAATAATTAAAGGGACTCCCGCCGCCGTTTTTAAAGCTTCCGGGGAACTTTTTATTATGCCGGTACTAATCGGACAAAAAAGAGGCAGAAGGCCAAAGAAAACAATTATTAGGTTTTTAAAGGTGTGTTGCATATTCATGGGAGAAAGGTTAACACAATTTTTCAAAATCTTGTAAGAGGTTATTTGGTTTTAAACTTAGGGCGCTTAGAGGGTTTGTCTTTTTGCTTTAGGATATAAATCTGCCACCCAAGGTCTAATTTTTTTAACTCGATATAGCTTATTTTCCTAGGGCCGATTAAATCATTTAACACATAAAATCGGCCTTTATAGAGCTTCTCAAGATTGTCTAGTCCTGTGTCATGCTTCAGTAAGTAGGTTAAATAAAGCAAGCTAAAGGGGTTCTCCCGCGTGCCGAGTCCCTCACCTGTTTTTAGCTGATAAAGAATTTCCCACTCTGCATAGGCCTTTAGTTTTTGCACAGTTTCCCCGTCTAAATTACTGGTAATTGTGAAATCCCGTTTAAATTCTCTCATATCTAAAGGCACCTTATCAGCACCGATTAAAAATCTTTTCATCTCCATTTTTTTAAACTGAGGTTCAGCTTTCTTTTTGCTGTTAATGCTCTGGGATTGGGCCCTAACTCCTAGGGCCAGTTTATTTAAGTCCTGCGACGAGGGGTCTTTTAGCTGAAAGGATTTTTCTACTGGCGGAGCTTCTGGCACTTTAATTTTCGCCAAATTTTTACTTAGCTCCTTTTCCCGTTCAGCCAGCTCCTGGGTTTTCCCCTGGTCTTTAGGGAAAAGGAATCCATCGAGCCCTTTTGCATCAAATTGTTTGAAGCTACCAGAAATAAATAAAGAGCCCTGAAGGTAAACTCTTTTATCCTCTTTCATCAGCTTTTTCACTTGGGGAAAAATGGTGGCCAAGACTTTTGACGGAGATTCTTTATCCTTAAAGAGTCTAGAAAAACGTTTTAGACATTCCTTACCAAAACCTTCTTGATTAATATTTTTGAAGCCCTCTGAGCTGACTAGCAGCTCAAAAGCTGTTTTAACATTGGATAATCCATACAAATGATCAAATCCCGAACAAATATTAATAAGCTGGTATTGATCTTGAGCACAAGAAAGTTGAAAGGCAAATTTTAAGGAATCATAATCAATGGTTTTGCAGTTAATGCCATTTTCCTGGCAAAATAGTTGGATTCGCGCCTCGCTAACACTCAGATGGTTTTTCTTTAACCTAAATTTTTCAATCCAGGCCTCTCTCTCCGCCTGCTTCATCCTTTTAAGCCGAAGTTTAGAAAAATCCCTGAGGTGTTTTCCCTCAATTCTTTTAATAAAGTTGGCCATATCAACATTTTTTGCTCGACAATGCCCAAAGGTTTTATCCCACTCCAAACTGCAAAATTTTCCAAATCCCAAATTGTAAGAGTCTACATAGAGTTCTTTTAAGCTCTCAAAAAGATAGCTTATGGAAATCAGTCGGTTGAGATATCTTATATAGTCTAAATTTTTCTCTAGCTGGTAATTGGGGCAGCGAATATCTTTTGAAAGGTCGTCAGCTATGTAATTTATAAGAGAAAATAATTGGGGATTGGTATTATTTTCCAAATAGTTGGCATTTATAAAATCGTCTACAAATCCCCCCTTATGGCGAATTAAAAGGGGATCACTTGGGCCAAAGTATTCGCTAAAATCCTGCTCCCCCAGGAAAAGATCCTCATAAATATTGGGCGCTTCCTCTGCAAGAAGAATAAGGGGGATAAAAAATATTAGTAAAAATTTAATCATGGCCTTAGGAAAATTATAGTCCTAAAGGGATCATTTGATCCAGATTAAACTGATTGCCGGTATATAAGTAATTAGGATAAGGGCAAAAACCAGCAGTAATAAGAAGGGAAATGATGCCCGATAGAGTTCGGTAATAGGTTTTTTAAACCTAAAACTTGAAATAAATAAGTTAAGACCGACTGGAGGGGTAATATACCCAATTTCCAAATTGGTGAGGAAAATAATCGCCAAATGTACTGGATGAACCCCAAATTCGGCCGCGATAGGAGTTATCAGTGGCACCACAACAATAATTGCTGAGAAAATATCCATCATGGTTCCCACAATCAGCAGGAAGATATTTAAAAATAACAAGAAGCTATATTTATTGGTGAGAAATGTTCTCATCCAATCTAGGATCTGCATGGGGATTTCTTCATCAACCAAGAAATTGGTGACCCCCATAGCACAGCAAAGAATAAGTAGAATTGCTCCGACGAGGGCCATGGAGTCATAAATTATATTTGGGACATCCTTAAAGAAGTTAAGATCCTTATAGACAAAGCATTCAATGATAAGCACATAAAAGGCAGTCAAAGCGGCCGCTTCTGATACGGTGGTATATCCGCCATAAATACCAACGAGCACGCCAATGGGAAGAAGAACTTCCCATAATGCACCTTTCAGGGCAGCTCTAAATTCAGCTCCGGAAAAAACCTTTCTATCCGCTTTTGCTTTTTTGACCCCATTTTTTATAGACCAGGCGGAAAGGATAATAATAAGTAGGATACCCGGAACAATCCCCGCTTTAAAAAGAGTATCGATATCTACCTTGGCCACCAGTCCATATAAAATAATGGGGAGACTAGGCGGGAATAGAAGTCCTAGAGAGCCTGAGGTGGTGATAAGTCCCAAACTAAACTTGGAAGTATATTTTTCCTCTATCAAGATGGGATAGAGCAGTCCTCCGAGTGCAACAATGGTCACTCCTGAAGCTCCCGTAAAAGCGGTAAAGAAAGCACAAACCACAAGGGCCACGATGGCCACTCCGCCAGGCATCCATCCTAGGGCCGAATCGGCCAGGCGAAACAAACGCTTTGGAGTTCCTGACTCCGCCATTAGGTATCCGGCAAACGTGAATAAGGGGATGGTTAAAAGAGTGGGAGCTGAGGCTATTTTATAGACCTCAATTCCAATGGCAGAAATCTCAATTCCCGCATTAGTAAAGGCCACGAGTGAAACTAGGCCCATAATGACAAAGATGGGAGTACCAATCAAGGCCAAAATAAGGATTCCAAGGGCCACTAAGATCATGTTGCTTCCCCAACGCTGGTAAAAGATGCAACAAATTTATAAAAAAACCTGTAGGTAATAAGAATAAAACCTATGGTGATAATTCCCACCAAATAACCGGTATTAAGGCCCAGAAAACCTTCTTGGGGAAATTCCATTTCAACTTTCATGAAATCCCAACAGGCCTTAGAGAGCCAAGAAAGGGTAAAAATACAGGCCAGATAGACGACTCTGTTGACCCAAACCTTACACTGGAGCAAATTTTTATTTTCTAAATACTTACTTAAGATATCGATCCCAATGTGGGTCCCTCTCCCAGTGGCCAATACCCCACCTAGAAAGGTTGCTAGAAGAACTAAATGACGAACAAAAGACTCAAACCAAGGAATACTGATATCCACCCATCGAAGGACAATGATTAAAAGAGAAAACACCAGCATCAAAAAAATGCTCAGGACCAAAATATAGGAAGAGCCTTTTTCTATTCCCTTATCAATCAGTCTTAGCAGATTTACCACTTTTAAGTATTCCTTCTAGTTTTTTATAGGCCTCATCAGAAAAAAGTTTTCCCTTCAACTCGGCCACGACAGACTTTCTAACCGCCTGGGCCTCTTTTAAATCTTTGTCAGGAAATTTAATAAACTGTATACCAGTGTCCCTCATCGCCTGAAGGGCCTCACCATTTTCTATATTATTAGCAATATTTACTTTTGAAACATACTTTTTGGCGGTCTCTAAAATATATTTCTGATACTCTGGTTTAATCTTTTTCCATACCGATTGTTTAATCAACATAGAGGCAATAGAGAAGGCAAGTGGAAAATCGATTAGATATTTAACTTTTGTATTCCACTGAAGCGCTACGATTCCTAGTGGTGGAGCATAGGCGGCCTGAACC
>SMWT01000137.1 GCA_004356615.1 Deltaproteobacteria bacterium
CGTGGTTAAACCTGGAAGAATCCTTTTTGAGGTGGCAGGACTTGGTGAGGAGCTTAGTAAAGAGGCCTTAAGGCTTGCTATGTATAAGTTGCCGATTAAGACAAAAATT
This sequence comes from Deltaproteobacteria bacterium, assembly GCA_004356615.1. GTDB lineage: Bacteria > Bdellovibrionota > Bacteriovoracia > Bacteriovoracales > Bacteriovoracaceae > SMWT01. The sequence continues at coordinate 110 of SMWT01000137.1, forward strand.
ATTAAAAAGGAAAAAGCGGCCGAATAGGCCCTTTGGAGTAAGAGATGCTTAAAGCAAAAGATATTAAGAAAATGGACGACGCTGGACTGGATAGAAAAGTCAGCGATATTAGAGTGGAGTTATGGGGTCTTAAAATGCAAATGAGTACCTCCGGAATTGAAAAGCCTCACGTATTTAAACTGGCAAAGAAAAACATTGCCAGGCTATTAACAGAAAAAAGCTCCAGAAAAGCTGGAAAGTAAGGGTAGATAATGGAAACCGCCAACACCAAAAAATTTAAGAAAAGACTGGAAGGAATTGTAACCTCAGATAAATCTGATAAGACCATCGTGGTTACCGTTCAGAGAAGGTACAAGCATCCAAAATATTCAAAATTCCTTTTCAAAAGTGCCAAGTATCACGCACATGATGAAAATAATGTTGCAAAGGTGGGAGATCGAGTAACTATTGTCGAATCTAGACCTTATTCAAAAAACAAGACTTGGGAGCTTTTTAAGCAGAGTTAATAATTCCCCATGTGGGATGTGGAGATAGGCCATGATTCAAATGCAAACAAAATTAGAAGTAGCAGATAATTCAGGCGCTAAAGTCGTTAAATGTGTAAAGGTTTTAGGCGGTTCAAAAAGAATGACTGCAATGGTTGGTGACCTGATTGTGGTTGCTGTTCAGCAGGCGCTTCCTGGTGGCAAGATTAAAAAAGGTGAAGTGAAAAAAGCAGTTATCGTAAGATCTGTCTATCCTCTGCGAAGAGAAGACGGTTCATATATCAGATTTGATAAAAACAGCGTGGTAATCCTGGGGACTAATAATGAGCCCGTTGGAACCCGTATTTTTGGCCCAGTGGCAAGAGAATTGAGAAACAAAAATTTTACCAAGATTTGTTCTCTGGCACCGGAGGTACTTTAAAATGCAAAAGTTAAAAATAAAGGATGAAGTAATAATTTTAGCGGGTAAAGATAAAGGCAAAACGGGAGCGATCCTTGACCTTAATTTCAAGCGGATGAAGGCGCTGATTAAAGGCGTGAACATGATTAAAAAAACCATGAAGCCAACCAAAGAAAATCCAACTGGTGGGATTATCGACCGGGAAGCTTATGTTCATATGAGCAATATTGCTTTGATGAGCCCTAAAACTAAAAAGGCCACTAGAGTAAGAATTGAAGTAAAAGATGGAAAGAAAGTGAGAGTCGCAACTGCTTGCGGCAGCGTTCTTTAAGGATTGATTTATGAGTAGATTAAAAGATCTATACGGAAAAGATGTTAAACCAAAGATGTTGGAAAAGTTTGCCTATAAAAATGTAAATATGGTTCCAAGGCTTGAAAAAGTCGTCGTTAACATGATGACCAAAGAAGCGGTTACGAACTCTAAAGTTGTAGACAAAATTTTAGAGGACCTAACACTGATCACTGGTCAAAAAGCGGTTGTATCTCGGGCCAAAAAATCCATTGCTGGATTTAAACTCCGAGAAGGTCAGGCACTTGGCGGACATGTGACTCTTCGAGGTGAGAGGATGTATGAATTTCTTGATCGTCTAATCAGCATATCTCTTCCACGAGTTAGAGATTTTAGGGGTGTATCTCCAAAGGGTTTCGACGGGAGAGGAAATTACACACTGGGACTAAGAGAACAAATTATGTTCCCGGAAATTGACTATGACAAAATTGACAAGGTTCGAGGTCTTGGAGTCTCAATCGTTACTACAGCAAAAAATAACGATGAGGGAAGAGAACTTTTATCTCTGTTTGGTATGCCTTTTAAGAAATAACTATAGGAAAAAAGAATGGCAAGATTAGCAAAAATTGTTGCAGCAAGAAAGAAACCAAAGTTTAAAGTAAGACAACACAATCGTTGTGAATTGTGTGGCAGGCCTAAGGCCTTTTTGAGGGCGTTTAAATTGTGCCGGATCTGTTTTAGATCCCTCGCCCTTCAAGGTTTAATCCCTGGCATAACCAAGTCAAGTTGGTAGGAGCAAAATATTATGATGACTGATCCTGTAGCAGATATGTTAACAAGAATGAGAAATGCCTTAATGGCAGGACATGACCGTGTGGAATTTCCTGCCAGTAAAATTAAGGCGGGTATTTGTAAAGTTTTAAAAGAAGAAGGTTATATCCGTTCTTTTAAAATTATCGTGAAGGAAGCTCCTAACGTTTCCATCAAGGTGTTATTTAAAGATAACTCGCTTGTAGGAATTAAAAGAGTAAGTAAACCAGGACTTCGGCAATACAGAGGATACCGAGAATACCCAAGAGTAATCAGTGGCCTTGGTACTTCCGTGGTTTCAACTTCTCAAGGCATCCTTTCTTCAAGGGAAGCGAAAAGAAGAAAGTTGGGCGGAGAAGTTCTCTGTAACGTTTGGTAGGAGTGGGGAGAAAATTATGTCAAGAGTAGGAAAAAATCCAGTAACGTTGCCAGAGAAAGTCGAAGTAAAAGTCGATGGCGTCTTAGTATCTGTAAAAGGCCCAAAAGGGCAACTTGAGTATCAATTTACTGATCATGTAAAGATTGAGCTTAAAGATAAAGATGTGCTGGTAACGCCAGCAAATGAGTCAGTACTTTCCAGGTCTCTTTGGGGAACCACTAGAGCTGTGATTAACAATATGGTTGTCGGTGTTAGCGTTGGCTTCATCAAATCTTTAGAGTTTAACGGGGTTGGTTATAAGGCCGCTGTTAAAGGAACTTCTTTAGAGCTTAGTCTAGGTTTTTCACATCCTATTAGTTACCAATTGCCTGAGGGAATTACTGCCAAGGTAGTGGGGAAAGTTATCCATATTTCCGGTTGTAGCAAGGAAATGGTTGGGCAAGTTGCCGCGAAAGTTAGATCTTTCAGACCACCAGAGCCTTATAAAGGAAAAGGGATTAAATACACAACTGAACACATTATTAGAAAAGCTGGTAAGGCCGGAGCTAAATAACCGGCAGGGAAAATAAAATGAGAAAGCAACTTGGAAAAATTAAAAATAGTTCTCTGGCCAAACGGTACAGAAGAAAGCTGAGAATAAGAAAAACAGTTATCGGTTCTCCTGAGCGACCAAGAATCGCCGTGGCCAAGACCAATAAAAATATTTTTGTTCAGGCCATTGATGACAGTGCTCACAAGACACTGTTTTCGGTTCAGACATTTGGTAAAAATGCTGTGGCCGGGGCCAAAGGTAATAAAGAAGGCGCTAAGCTTTTAGGGGCCAAGATTGCTGAGAACTTAAAAGCAAATAAAATTGAAACTGCCGTCTTTGATAGAGCTGGACATAAGTACCATGGAGTACTGGCCGCTTTGGTTGAAGGAATTAAAGAAAATGGCATATCCATTTAATTATAAGAGGATTCAATGAACGACGAAGTAAAAAAAGAAGAAAAAGAAGAAACAAAAGCTATCGATCCCAAGACCGAAGCGACTGCTGAAGCAGCTGCCCCAGAAAAGAAGGCATTTGCTAAAAAAGCTGGCGGGAGAGGTCGGAGACCAGCTCCTAGAAAAAGACAAGTACCAGAAGGTATTGATCCTGATCTAGAAGAAAGAGTTGTAACGGTTAACCGAGTTGCCAAAGTTGTTAAAGGTGGACGGAGATTTTCTTTTTCCGCTCTTATTATTGTAGGCGATAAAAAGGGTAATGTTGGTTATGGACTTGGTAAGGCAAAAGAAGTTCCAGAGGCGATTAGAAAAGGGACCCAGGCGGCACAAAAAAATATGATTCATGTGCCGATTGAAAAAGGAACAATTCCTCATGAAATTTTGGGGCGATATGATGCTGGAAAGATTTTATTTAAACCAGCTGCTGATGGTACCGGGGTTAAGGCCGCGGGTGCTTGCAGGTCTATTTTAGAGCTTGCTGGTGTTCACAATATTTTGACGAAATCCCTTCGAGGAAATAATCCGCACAATGTTGTAAAGGCCACTTTTAATGCTCTTAAAAATTTAAGATCAGTTGAACAAATTGCCGCCCTCCGAGGGAAAGACCCTAAAACGTTAAGGCTTAAGTAAGGATATAGTTATGGCAAACAAGACAATAACAGTAAAACTAGTCAAGAGTGTGATCGGTTGTACGGAGAAACAAAAGGCCAATGTTAGAGGCCTTGGTTTACGTAAGATCGGTTCTTCGAGAACGCTAGAAAACACTCCTGCAGTTCGTGGCATGGTTAAAAAAATAATTCACTTATTGGAATTTAAGTAGGGATCTATATGTTAACACTATCAACGCTAAAAAGCCCTAAAGGGGCACACCGAAATGTTAAAAGAATTGGCCGGGGTCAGGCCTCCGGACAAGGTAGACAGGCCGGTAAAGGTCATAAAGGGCAAAAGGCCAGATCTGGAGGCGGTGTAAGACCCGGTTTCGAAAGTGGTCACATGCCTATGTATATTAAGCTTCCTAAAAGGGGGTTTAAAAACGCTCCTTTTAAAACCGTATACGCCATCATCAATGTGGGTGATCTGAATGAAAGATTTGACGGCATTGAAGTGACTCGTGAAAGTCTTACCACTCAGGGATTTTTAAACGGAATAAACAAAAGACGTCCTATTAAAATTCTTGGACAAGGTGAGCTGGGTAAAGGACTAACGTTTAAAGGAATTGCAAAGTTTAGTAAGTCAGCAATTACGGCCATTGATGCGGCCAAAGGTTCCATTGAAGGAAAAAAGGAATAATAAATGGCCGGAGCACAATCTGGGAAACTAGAAGAACTTAAGAAGAAAGTATTTTTCACCTTTGCTCTCCTAGTAGTTTTTAGGATGGCGGCACAGGTTCCAGTTCCTGGAGTTGATGCTGGTGCTATTTCTGCCTACTTTGCCGAAGGCGGGGGCGGAATTTTTGACCTGATCAACACCTTTAGTGGTGGGGCCTTTAAAAGATTCTCTGTTTTGGCCCTCGGGATTATGCCTTATATTACAACTTCCATTATCTTCAGTCTTTTAGGGGAAGTAATTCCACAAATTGCTGAGCTTCAAGAAGATTCAGAAGGTCATAAGAAAATTCAAAAATGGACCAGGTATGCCACCGTCATTTTATGTTGTGTACAGGGTTATTCCATGGCCGCAGTTTTTGAAGGATTTAAAGCACCAAGTGGAGCAGCAGTCATTCCTGATCCGGGATTTCTTTTTAGAATATCTACTATGATTACCCTTGCCGCAGGAACCATGTTTCTTTTATGGCTTGGAGAGAGAATTACCGAAATAGGACTGGAAAACGGGGTCTCCCTGATTATCTTTGCCGGTATCGTGGTTGCACTTCCAGCAGAAGTTATTCAAAAACTAACACTTTACAGAAGTGGTGAACTCTCAGGACTTACTCTTTTAATTACCTTTTTCGTTATTTTGGCAGGGTTTTATATCGTTGCCTATGTGGAAAAGGCCTATCGGGGTGTGCCGGTTCAATACGCTAAAAAAATAGTTCACAACAGACAATATGGTGGAGCGCAAACTCTTCCTGTAAGAGTTGATACCGGTGGGGTTATGCCACCAATTTTGGCATCATCATTACTAGCTGCGCCGGCGACTTTTGCCAGCTTCGTATCTGAAACGAACCCACTGAAGCCATATTTTGATACCATTCAACAATCGCTATATCCCGGTAACATGCTCTTTAACCTGTTTTTTGCGGCACTGATTGTCTATATGACTTATTTCTATGCTCCGATTCAGTTTAAGACCAAAAAGATTACTGAGATGTTACAGAAAAATAATGCCTTTGTTCCAGGGATCAGACCTGGGGCCAAGACCAAGGAATTTTTGGACTTTGTCCTCAATAGACTTTCCTTTTTTGGGGCCATGTTTCTGGTAGTAATTTGTGTGCTCCCGGCCATTCTCACCGGAACGCAAACCCGTTTTGGTGGAACCTCACTACTGATCTTAGTATCCGTGGCCATACGGGTAATGATGAATATCCAGTCCTTTATGTACGCTGACCAGTACCAAAATGCCTATAAGGCAAAAGGGAAATACAGTGGCAGCGGCAGGAGAAGGTTCTAATGAAACAAGTTATCTTCTTAGGCGCTCCAGGATCGGGAAAGGGAACTCAGGCCAAGCTACTTGTGGCCGACTGCGGGTTCAATCACCTTTCCACCGGCGATCTGCTTCGCGCCGAGGTAGCTAAAGAATCAGAACTTGGACTTAAAGTAAAAAATATCATGGAAAATGGTGAGCTCGTTGGCGATGATATCGTCCTTGAGCTACTTAAAATAAATTGTGATTTAACGGGATCCCAGTACCTTTTTGATGGCTTCCCCAGAAATCTTGCCCAGGCCAAGGCACTTGATGAGCTAGTCCTGGGTGGCACTGAATCAGTGGCGGTATATCTGGATCTAGATCTGGATGTATTACTTGAAAGACTAGTAAATAGAAGGACTTGCGGTGATTGCGGCGCCATCTACAATCTAGTTCACAGTGCCCCTAAAGTGGCGGGAACCTGTGATAAATGCGGTGGCAGCAACTTGCTTCACCGTGATGATGATAAGGCCTTGGCGGTTTCTAAAAGACTTGCAGTTTTTAAGAACACCATTACGCCTGTGCTTGAATATTATGAGCAAAAAGGGAATTTGAGACGTATTGATGCTTCGCAAAACATGGATCAAGTGTTGGTTCAGATGAAAGAGACTCTGGGCTGCTAAGTAGTTGTATAAATAGGATATGGGCCCTTGCTTTATTGCATGGCCTAGAATAATAAAGCATGTTGGATAAATTATAAATGGCCGAACCAGACACAATTGAA